>NZ_AP031573.1:4422366-4738249 GCF_041154745.1 Flavobacterium sp. CFS9
TTTCTGTTGCCCCGCGATTAATGGCTTCACGAATAGGTACTAAACTCGCAAATCCTCCATCGCCATATTCGTAGTTGTTTTTCTCAACAAGACTCATAAAAGGAACATAATTACTGGAAATCCAAGACCATTCGCAGAATTCTTCATAGCTACAATCTTTTACAGATTTGTATTCTGCTTCATTTTTGGTAAAATTAGTTACCGTTATGACTATGTCACTATTCAGTTTTTTAAGTTTATTGAAATCTGATATTGAGAAATTATTTTTAATATATCTCTTTAAACCTTTACTTTCACCAAAAGTCCGTTTTCCCTTGAAAAACTGACGTAATACGTTAAAATGATTTATGGTTACAATGTCAACTCCGTCCTTGTTTTTAACGACAAACGGACAAATATTAAAAATACTGCCCATGGTAACATTGGTATAAACAGAGTGAATTTTTTTAATGTGTCCTAAGGCTAAATGAGGTATTAGCAAACTACCTGTAGAAGTCCCTATGAACAAATCATACTCGTGATTCTTTTCTTCAATCAGATATTGTGCAACACCGCCGGCAAATGCCCCTTTACTTCCTCCACCAGAAATAACCAATGCTCTCATATGTTTTAAGTTATGCGTTTTGAGTTTTGAGTTAAAAGTATTCACTAATACTATTTTTACGATTACTCAACTCTATTTTTTATTAATATTAAAAATTGCTATTTCTTCACTTCCTCTGCCAACAAACGTTTCAGTTGAAATTGTTCATCGGGGTTTAAATTAGTCAAAATTCTTTCAAACGAAGCACGCATATCTGTATTTTTTAGTAAAAGTCGGATTGTGTCTCTCCCAAACTTTGAAAATTGCCACATGTGATGAGTTGTTGCCGAAACTAAGTTGGTTAAAACAGCATCGTTGATAATCTTAAAAGCAATAAGTTTCTCCAAAGCATTTTGTCTGGTTGTCGCTTCGTATTTTGCAGAAGAAAAAGCGATTAGCTCTGAAATTAAGGCTTCTGAATCATTAGCGTAATTAGTTGTTGAAAGTGCTAAGGATAACCATAGCGTTCTTAGATTGTAGTCATTGAAACCAATCCAATTTTTTGATTTATCCAAATATCGGGTGCGATGCTCAGGAAAATTTCTCCACAGCCAATACAAAGCAACTTCTTGTGTTTGATATGATTTGTCGTCAAGCAAGCTTTCGTATTCTACTCTAAAATCTTCCGGAATTTTAGTCAAAGTAGCCACAACTGCCTGTCGAACCTGAAGGTTATTCGTTTTCAGAGCTTGTAACAATAATGCTTTCTTTGATTCGTATTTTTCGTTTTCTAATTGATTAACAATGGATTCTTTTACAGAATAGTAAATATCTGAATCTAAAGTTTTACTTAAAAAAGATTCTTTCTCTGCTAAAGCTGTCTTTTTTAGTTTATCTACTTCTAATCGAACCTGAATTGATTTGTTTTTACTCAATAAAGCGTTTGCTGTTGGCGTATCAAAAACTGTAGATTCCAGCCAGGTTTTCTGAAATTTTTCCAAATCAAAATCGGAGACCTTTTTAATTTCATCGAAGAAGTCTTGGGTGTTTACTGTTTGATAAGCGTATTTTTTAAGATAACTTTTTATGGCTTTTTTGAAGGCTTTATCGCCAATGGATTCGTGCAATACAAACAAAGCCCAGGCTCCTTTTTCATAAAAAGTCAAAGAACTTGCTTTTGCATTTAAAACCGGAATCGAATCAGTTCTGGAGGCAAATTTTAACTGCTGTGCGGTATCGTATAATTTGGAGTAGAAAAAATCATCTCCGTAAATTTCTTTTTCGGCCAGAGCTGCAAAATAAGTAGCAAAACCTTCCTGAAGCCAATGATGCGTACTGCTTTCAGCTGTAATTAGATCCCCAAACCAATGATGTGCCAGCTCATGTGCATCTACATTGGTATAATTCCGATCTTCAAAACCAATAGAATCCACTACATATCGGGTAGCAAAAAGCGTTGAAGTTGTGTTTTCCATACCGGCATATAAGAAATCACGAACCGGAATTTCGCGGTAGATTTCCCAAGGGTATTTAACTCCTATTTCTTTCTCCAGAAAATCAAAAATACGCTTCGAGTAACGATACGTCGGTTCAAAACGATCTGCATCTTTGTTTTCCAGATAATATTCTAACGGAATTCTGGATTTTGCCTTTAGCTCTTTCTTATCATACTTTCCAATTGCAAGCATTAACAGATAAGAACTCATCGGCTTGTCCATTTTATACTGCCAATGAGTTTGATTGCCATTATTTGTTTTATTTACTAAAACACCATTCAAAATCACCTGATATGCAGTATTGTAAGTAATTCCTAAGCTAAAAACCATCTTTTCATTGACGTCATCAAAACTTGGAAACCAGTTACTGGTATACCTTCCCTGCCCTTGTGTCCAGATTTGTACTTCGGAATTATCCATATTCACAAAATACAGGGCTTGTTTTGGTTTGGCACTGTACCGAAAAGTAAGATGATTTTCTCCCTTTTGAAAATTACCTACAACTTTCAATTCTTTATCAGTACTTATAAAAACAACTTCTTTGTTGTCAATTTGAACATTAGAAAAGGTCATGTTTTTTGCATCAATCCTGATCGTATCAATGGGCTTTAGAATCTCAAATTGATAATCGACTGTACCTGAAATTGTTTTTTCGACAGCATTCACAGACAATTGTCCGGAAACGGATTTAAAATCAACAAATTGTGTTTGCTGTGCAAAAGTAAAAGCGGTAAAAAATAGAAGAATGTATTTCATTGAACCAAAATTGAGGGCGAAATTCCAAAGTTACAAAGGTTTGACAAACAAATCGAATGAAAGTTGTAAGTTTACGATACAAAATTACAACAGCATGCCAATACCTAAAAAAGCGTTATTCAACTGGAGCAGTGGAAAAGATTCTGCTCTTGCCCTATATAAAATTTTACAAAATCCTGACTTCAAAATTGAATGTTTACTGACCAGTGTTAATCAGCAGTATCAGCGAATTTCAATGCATGGTGTTCGTGTCGAATTATTGGAAGCACAAGCGAAAAGTCTCGGTTTGCCTTTGAAAATAATGCAAATCCCTGAGATGCCCACAATGGAAACCTATGAAGATGTTATGAATCAAACCTTAGCTGAATTAAAAAGTCAGGGCATCACACATTCAATTTTTGGGGATATTTTTCTGGAAGATTTACGAAAGTATCGCGAAACTCAATTGGCTAAAATAGGTTTTGAAGGTGTATTCCCTCTTTGGAAAATTCCGACTCAGGATTTAATACAGAAATTTATTGCCCTTGGGTTTAAAACGATTGTGGTATGCGTGAACGAACGTTTTTTAGATAAAAGTTTTGTGGGACGCATTATCGATCAGGATTTCATTAATGACTTACCTGAAAATGTGGATGTTTGCGGCGAAAACGGTGAATTTCATACTTTTACTTTTGATGGTCCAATTTTCTCTGAACCTGTTTCTTTTGAGATAGGTGAAATCGTTTATCGCAAGTATGAAAAACCTAAAGCGCAGGAAACCTCAAATACAGCTTGCGATACCAATTCCAATGATGCTTTTGATTTTGGCTTTTGGTATTGCGATTTAGTTTAAAATCTGTAGACAACCAATTAGATTAATTCATCAATCAAAATATATTCATGAAGGAAAATCCAGAATTAAGCAAAATTTTATCTTTTCTAACTGAGATCGGAATAGATGTAGTTGAAAAGAAATTGAATGATACTTTTCTGCCGGGCTTAGATTTAGGTCCGAATTGTGTTATTATTGATTATGTTAAACTACTATACCCGGGAGATATTCTACATGAAGCTGGGCATCTTGCGGTAACTCCTGCTTCCGACAGAAAACTCGTTGGAACGGAGAAAATGGCCTCCGACTGGCCCACTGAAGCCGAAGAAATGGGCGCTATTTTATGGTCGTTTGCCGCATGCACTCATTTAAAATTACCATTAGAGCTGGTTTTTCATCCTAATGGTTATAAAAATGATTCTGAATGGCTGATCTCTAATTTTACTACAGGAAATTATATCGGTCTGCCTTTTCTCGAATGGATCGGTCTTGCTTTAGGAAGTGATCGTGCCGAAAAAGAGGGAAAACCGGCTTTTCCGATGATGTTAAAATGGATTAGGGAGTAGATAGATTGCTAGATTTTTGGATTGTTAGACTAGCTTAGACTATTTAGATCTTACGAAGAATTAATTCCAAAAAACTAGTTTCGGGACTCTGTCTGATTCTCATTTCTTCAATCAAGGCCCAAAATCCAAAAATCTAAAGATCTAAACATACATATTGAGCAAATTAGTAACAGTATTCAGATTGCGCATTGTTCCTATTACATTTAGTTTTTTCTCAATGTATTTCAGTTCCAATCTTGTTTTTCCGGCACCAATATCATACTTAATATATATGCGGTTTTCATCAATACTGGCTTCATCGGGCTTAAATTGGCTTATTTTTAAATCGTGGATGCTTTCTTTTTTCAAGGCAATCGAGACAAAAACGATGTAGAGTTTCTTGATATCAATATCTTTTTCTTTTAAAAATGGATTATTGGAGAAGCACAATTCCAGATCTTCTTTCGCAATTACAATTACGGGAACTTCGTGTCCAAAAACTTTAAAAATTTCCTGTTTGATCATAAAACCTACTTTTGAAGCACTTTCTTCTTCTGTATCCACAAATACATTTCCAGACTGCAGATAAGTGCGTACGTTTTGAAAGCCCATGTTTTCTAACATTGTTTTCAAGGCTTCCATTTTTATCATGTTGTGACCGGAAACGTTGATCCCGCGTAAAAGTGCTAAATGTGTAGTCATTTTTATAAATTTTATTCAAAGATAGAAATTTCGATTTTGTAGAGATCTCAACTATTCGTTGTCTTCGCCTATTTCAATATCAAAACTGATTAAGAAATCATTCAGTCGCTTTTTGTATTTGTTTTGAGCCTCGCTTACAATTTCTTCTATTTCTTCATTGGTTTCTAGCGGATCAAAGCTGAACTCCTTTTTAACCCATTGCTGAAACTCCTCCTTATTTTCGTTCTCTTCATAATACTCTTCGTCCTTGTAAAAATAAACAGAATCGAAATCAACTGAAATTTCGGTATCTAAAGTGAGAAGATGAATTAATTTGCTCGTATTTTCAGCTACAATGTGAATCCCTCCTTCATCGCCGAAAACGACTATTGGGCAATCGTTTAAATCCTCATTTATCAGCCAGTACGCATACGAACTTCCGGAACCGTTGGCTCCTGCAAACTCGATAAAACTATTGTAAAACTCTTCTTTTTCTGACCACGTTTTTATACCGGTCTTGTCTTCTGTAATCGTCAAACCAAAACATTCCGAATAAGTTTCCGGGCCATACTCCTGCTCGAATTCATACAGCTTCACTAAATCTGCCGGCAAAGCATAATTACCGAACTGCACAGCGAATTCTTCTAATGAAAAACCATTATCGTATTCTTCATCTTCTTCCATTTCTTCACTCTCCTCTTCCTCTTCTGCCTCTGAAGTAAGAAAATAGAAAGCTTCTATCACAGCGCGTTTTACGCAATAAAACTCTATTCCGTTTATCGTTTCATCGTTCATCCATTGGTATTTCGGATTCCCCTCATCGTCGAGATATTCAAGAATGAGTGTAATCTCTTCTGTATCATGACACCATAAGCCACGCATTCTAATATTAAATCCGTTTCCAATTTCTTCTGAGAGCTGACTGTATTTCTTTCCTTCATAATCAAAGGAAACAAAGAGGTACGTGGTATTTTCAATGCTGCTGTAAAGTTTTTCATCTTCTTTGAATTTATCCATTTCAGAAATATATGCTACAGCTTCTTTAAACTGAGCACGAAAATCGGTGTACAGATACTTATCTGCCTTATCCTGATCGACAATTGAAAGTCCTTTTTTAAAGAAATCATCATAATAATTATTGCCCAAAATCTCCGTTCCGTCATCAGAATATTCAACAAAAGAATCGTTTACGATATCACTCAATCGGTGTGTTGAAGGGAGATAATTTTCAATGGTAACAATTGATCCGTCAGTATCCGTCAGATTGCTGCAAATCAAAACATCAGGTCTTCCTACATTAACAATTGCCTGAACATTGGTAAAACGTTCAAAATGCATCCACATATCCTCGCTGTAGATCAACCAGGCGGTAACATCACCTTTTACAAAAAGTTCTCCATGATTGTATTCTCCTAAAAGCGAATCGCACTTTAACCCTCCGCCCAAATAATGCACACTTCCAAACAAAGTAATATTTGCAGCGATTGTTTCTCCTAAAACAATTAAAGTGGGCGAATTATCCGTATCAAAAGAACTGATCAGTTTTTTAACTGTTAGATTGCCTTTGAAAATGAATCCGAGTATAAAAACATCCTGATTTTCATCCGTACTGTAATCCATTTCAAAAGAATCGATTTCTACATCATCTTCTGCTAAAAGAAATATGGGATTTTCTTCATAGTCCGGAAAGCGCCAGGTATCTTCAAAAACATTGTATATTTTTTGATTGTTAAAATCAGTAAGATCTCCAATAATAGTGTGTGCTTCGTGTCGGTTAATTACCTTAAAAGTAACACCCGCAAAATTCATGGTTTCAAAAGGAACTTTTTCTTCGTTAGTCATCATATAGGTTTTTGGTCTAAAACATCTAAACAAATCTACTCAATATCTTTATTTATTAAAATAGGTAATCAACTATTTCAGACTTTCAAATTTCCTAATTAAAATCTATCTTCGCAATTACTGAAAGTAGAGAATAGAATAAAGAATATAGACAAAAGACTTAAATCGAGATTATATACTCATTAATAAATACTCTATGTTCTTTATTCTATTTTCTATACTCTTCAATCGAAAACCTAAAATCTACAATAAATAAAATGTCCAATAATCTCCTTGAAACTCCCATTGAATACCTAAAAGGCGTTGGTCCCAGTCGTGGGCAGCTGCTTCGAAAGGAACTGGGCATTCATAAATATGGGGATTTGGTTAATTTTTTTCCGAACAGATATATAGACCGAACGCGTTATTACAAAATTAACGAGCTTCAGAATACAGGCTCTGAGGTACAGATTATTGGAAAAATAATTAATATCAAAACCGTTGAATTTGCCAAGAATAAAAAGCGTCTGGTAGCTACTTTTGTAGATGATACGGGGCAAATGGACCTAAACTGGTTTCAGGGCCATAAATGGATTCGTGAGAGTCTGAAGCTGAATGAAGTTTGTGTGATTTTTGGAAAATGTTCTTTATACGGAAGCCAATTTAGTATGGCGCATCCGGAAATTGAATTATGGAACGAACATGAAAGAAGTCTTCGTTCAGCCATGCAGCCTGTTTATCCATCCACGGAAACGCTGGCTAACAAGGGAATTTCGAACCGCACCATTAATAAACTAATGGAGCAGCTGTTTCTGGAAACTCAGGCTTTATTCACCGAAACTTTTCCGGCTTATCTAATCGAAGAATTAAGGCTTATTTCTAAAAGAGCGGCTTTATTCAACATCCATTTTCCTAAAAGCACCGATGCTTTAGCGAAAGCGCAATACCGACTCAAATTTGAGGAATTGTTTTTTATACAGCTTCAATTAATTACTAAAAACCTGATCCGAAAGCATAAAATAAAAGGGCATCCTTTTACGAAAGTTGGAACATTTTTTAATGAGTTCTATCAGCATCATTTACCCTTTAGCTTAACAAATGCGCAAAAAAGAGTAATCAAAGAGATTCGCTCTGATATGGGAAGCAATGCCCAGATGAACCGATTGTTGCAGGGAGACGTAGGTTCGGGAAAGACAATTGTGGCTTTTATGAGCATGCTTTTGGCGATAGACAATGGTTTTCAGGCGTGCTTAATGGCTCCTACAGAAATCCTTGCCAATCAGCATTTTATCGGATTGTCTGAATTGGCTAAAACACTAAATATCAACATTAAACTCTTAACTGGTTCAAGTAAAACTGCAGCCCGAAAAATAATCCACGAAGAACTTGAAAACGGAAGTTTGCAGATCCTGATTGGTACACATGCGCTACTGGAAGACAAGGTGAAGTTTCAGAATCTGGGACTTGCCGTAATTGACGAACAGCATCGTTTTGGCGTAGAACAGCGCTCGAAATTGTGGAAGAAAAACGACATTCCTCCGCATATTTTAGTCATGACGGCTACTCCTATTCCGAGAACTTTGGCCATGAGTTTGTACGGAGACTTAGATATTTCTGTAATTGACGAATTACCACCCGGACGAAAACCGATTCAAACCGTACATCGATACGACAGTAATCGTTTGAAAGTATGGAAGTTTTTACGTGATGAAATCGCTCTGGGAAGACAGATTTATATTGTTTATCCGCTGATTCAGGAATCGGAAAAAATGGATTTTAAAGATTTAATGGACGGTTACGAGAGTATTTCGCGTGATTTTCCATTGCCTCAATACGCTATTTCTATTCTCCACGGAAAAATGAAACCTGCTGATAAAGATGCTGAAATGAAGCGTTTCTCTGAAGGTAAAACCAATATCATGGTAGCCACTACCGTGATTGAAGTTGGTGTAAATGTACCTAATGCCAGTGTTATGATCATTGAAAGCGCAGAACGTTTTGGACTATCGCAGCTGCACCAGTTACGCGGACGTGTGGGGCGTGGTGCTGAACAGAGTTATTGTATTCTGATGACGAGTTTCAAATTAAGCTCCGACAGTAAAACACGAATGGAAACCATGGTTCAGACCAACGATGGTTTTGAAATTGCCGAAGTAGACCTAAAATTACGTGGCCCGGGAGATTTAATGGGGACACAACAAAGCGGGGTCTTAAACCTTCAAATTGCTGATATTGTTCGCGACAGGGATATTCTGGGTCTCGCCCGTAACTATGCCATGAAAATTCTAAAAGAAGACGGACCGCTTCAAAAACCGGAACACGCCATACTTAAAGCTGTTTTTATCGAACTGACTAAGAAGAAGAATATTTGGAATTATATTAGTTAAAGGGGCTAAGGTTTTAAGGTTTCAAATCGAGACTCATTATCGGTATACTTCAGTCACCTTGAGCGAAGTCGAAGGCTTATGGAAACTAAATTCAATACAAGTGTGCTACAGTCACCCTGAGCGAAGTCGAAGGCTTGTGGGAAATGCAAAAAAAATATACTTCATTGTGGTAAAGAACCTGCTTTCAACAACTGATGTTTTTGGTGATTTGAATTCGTTGGGGGACAAATTCTTCTGCGTTGAATGCTTATCTTTTACAATGAAGTATATATAGTCTAATGAAGTTTCTATTTTTTAGGAGTTGCTTTCTTTTCAAAAAGACCACTAAAAAGACCTTTGCTTATTTTATTCTTGTCGTCTTTTCCGGTAGCAATTAGATGATCAACATATTCCATGTATGTTTTTTTGCGTTCTTCTAAAAAGCCAATCAGATAATCTTCCGCAGCACCCATTCCGCTTACTTCTTCAATGTGCAGCAGTTTTTTATACAGAGGGTCAATAAACTTAGTAATAATTTCTTCGGGCACTGATTTTCGGGTTCCGAAGTAGCCAACAATTTCACCATCACCATCGGCGATAATCTTAAAATCGGTTACCACCCAATAGAATCGTCCCGTTTTAGACATGTTTTTGATTATGACATGGATATTCTGACTTGACTTAATACTGTCCCATAGAAATTTAAAAATTACTTTTGGCATATCCGGATGACGGACAATATTATGAGCGTGACCGATTAATTCATGCTCATCATACCCCGAAACATCAATAAATGCCTCATTTGCATATAAAATGGTTCCTTTTGTATCTGTTTTACTTAATAATACTTTTGTTTTGTTCCAGTCGACTTCTCTGTCGGATGGAGTCGGGCGGGTAATTCTGTTGTCCATAAATCCTGTATTTAAAATTAATAAGCAATAACATTTTTTGATCTTGGGTTTGCATTTTAAAAGCATTAAAATACTGATTTAAAACACAATACAACTCCTTATTTTAATTCCTGCTATCAGTAGATTTCACATGAATATCGTTTACCAGATCATCAATTCTTTTGGCGCTTTCACGCATCATTTCCAGATAATTTAATAATTTATCATTATCGGTATGTCCTTTCGAAACGTCAATAAGTTTAAGCACAGAGCTAACCGGTAATTTTAAATCCAGCGTAGTTCTGTGAATGAAATCATTGTAATCTTTAGTAGCGGTTAGTGAACTGTACTTTGCAGAAGCCAGTTTCATGTTCTCTAATTCATATTCGTCTGAAATTTTAGAAATGTGGTTTTGACTGTGTTCTTTAAAATAATAGGCCCAGTACCCATTCATAAAAAATACCACTGCGGCCAAAACAACATGAATTATAAAAGTTTCCACATCAAAATTGACTTGGGAAAAATACAACTGTAATCCTTTTGGGTCATTGAAAACCTGATTTTGCAGATATGCCAAAGCTCCGTGATGCAATACCACCAGAAGCGTCAAAGGAATTTGAAGTTTCCAGTTTTGATAGATAATTAAAATCGTACTGGCAATAAAAACGGTAAAGTGCATTTCAAACAAGCCATGCATTTGATAAATGTACTGTGCCATAAATATAGCCAAAACAATAGCCAGCACATACTGGTAAAAATTAGATTTTTTAAAGAAAAACTTTGCTGAATAATACAACAGCAAATTTAAAACACCTACACCTACTCCAATTTCAAACGTATCGTATTTAAAAGCTAAAGCAATCCCGAAAAGAAAATAAATCGCTAAAACATAATTAACAATGGTGTCCGATCGTTGAGTCATCGTAGACATGAAATTGTGCAAATAATCTTGTTCATTCAAACTGGCTCTTGTTTTCATAAATTAAAATGATTTAGGTTAAGAATTTGGTTTATTTATTGCATTTTGGTAACGAACATCCATAAGCTCTTAGAGCTAGGGCATCAAACGAAGGAGAATGATTTTGTTTCAATAAGGAATCAATCGCCATTTGAGCATAATTACTGTCGGCATTGGTACAATACCTGGTTTTATTGTAGTTTCCGCGATAATACAAATTCTGAGAACCATCCAAAAGAACAGCCTGCGGGGTTGAGAATACACCACAGCTCTTTGCTATGGCCTGATCGAAGTAAACCGGAATCCTGGCGTCAAATTTTTTCTGAATTTCGGCTATGGAGAAAGATCGTTCTTTGTTAAGCACCACAATTTTAAAATTAATCCGGTCACCATATTTTTTAATGAGTTCCGAAACATGAGGAATGTTAAAGCGAGAACAAGGGCAGTCAGGGTTAAAAAAATGGATAAAAATAGGCTTTCGATCTGCCAAACAGCATTTTAAATCAATCTTACTTCCTACAGCTATCGCTTTGTAATTTTGAGGAACCGGTGTAGGCAAACTGTACTTAAATTCATTCTGCCAGAAGAGAAATGAGATAGCAACAACCAACAATGCCATCCATAAACCAACAAGTAATTTTTTCAGCATAAACAAGTAAATTTGGGGATGAAACTTAAAAAATGTCTAAACAGTTGTTAACAACACTGTTTATTTATTCAACTATTTTAACTTTAAATCAAATAAAAAACCTACATATTTTAACGCTTAACCCTCAAAAACATTATTATTCCCGAAAAAACAGATCATTTTGTTTAAGCCTATCAATGTTACGAATAAAATCGATAAAGTGCAAATAAAATCGGACAAAATACATCTAAAAATATCTTTGTCGGATTTTATTGATTTCCAGAACCCGTAGTTCTACCCTTTTTGTGGGTAAAACCATAGAAAAGAACTTTTATTTTTTTTACGGAGTTATCAATTACTTAGTTGTTAGTTATGGATTATGAGTTATGAGTTATGAGTTATGAGTTATGAGTCATCAGCGATAAACTACAAACTATAAACTATAAACTATAAACCATCAACTATAAACCATCAACTATAAACTATAAACTATCAACTATCAACTATCAACTATAAACTATTAAAAGTTTTTTTTTAGTTCCGCATTAAACCTTGGTACAGAAAAAGAGTCTAAATATGGTTTTATGTAATGTTTGTACGTACAAATGTTAAATAAAAGCTAAGCTCTCCAGATTTCACAACAAAAAGTTAAATTTGTGTGCTTACTAAAAACATATACCAAAAAAATACATTTACCTCAAGTTTATGAAAGTAAAAAACTTAGTTTACGCCCTACTGATCATTGTGTTAGGAGGTTTTATTGCCTACAGAGTCGTGTCGAATAAAAAGAAAAACGACGAATCGAAAAAGTTTGGAGACAAAGACACTCCTACTACAGTAACCGGAATAGTGGTGAAAACCGCTACCTTCGACAACAATCTGTCACTATCAGGTTCGATCGAAGCCAATGAGCAGATTGAGATTCGGAGTGAAGTTTCGGGAATCGTTGAAGGGATTTATTTCAATGAAGGCAGTTTTGTAAACAAAGGACAGGTACTTTTTAAGGTAAATGACATCGAATTAAAAGCACAGCTTAGACAAGCCGTAACCCGCGAAGGTCTGGCTGCGGAAAATGAGAGAAGAGCAAAATTACTACTTCAGAAAGAAGCGATCAGTCAGGAAGAATTTGACGTTGCTAAAGCAGATCATGCCTCTGCACAAGCACAAAGTCAGTTAATCAGAGCTCAGATCGCTAAAACTTCAGTTAAAGCTCCTTTCTCAGGAAAAGTTGGTTTGCGATCTATTTCTCCGGGAACCTACATCACTCCTACCGTTCTGGTTGCCAAACTGGTAAACACCGGTAAGCTAAAAATTACCTTTTCAATCCCTGAAAAGTATGCTTCACAAGTAAAATCCGGATCTGTTATTGATTTTAGCGTTTCAGGTTCTGATAAAGTTTATACCGCAAAAATATACGCCATCGAGCCGGAAGTTGAAGTAGCGACACGCACGCTGCAAATTCGTGCTATTGCGGATAATGTAGACGGAAAGCTTTTCCCGGGAACTTTTGCTGATGTAAAACTGCCTCTTAACATTGTAAAAGATGCCATTGTAGTGCCATCAGAAGCTATAATTCCGGTGCAAAGCGGTAAAAAAGTATACATTGCCAATATGGGCAAAGCCAAAGAAGTAATGGTGGATGCTACGACAAGAACAGATTCTTCTATTCTAATTCTCTCAGGATTAAAGGCTGGAGATACTTTGATTACCAGCGGTGTAATGTCTCTTAAAAATGAAGCATCAATAAAAGTGAATGTAAAGAAGTAAAAGCTGTGGATTTGTGAAAAGTAAAATGTGAGTTGTGAAAGCTGAAGTTTGAAGCCTAATATTCTTCAATCTATTTTCTAAACTCTATTTTCTTTATTCTATACTCTTATTTCTGTTATTCAAAAAAAATCTAAAATCTAAACTCTAAAACCATAAATCACATTATGAGTTTATCAACAACCAGTATAAAAAGACCTGTTTTAACCATCGTACTGAATCTTTTGATCATTCTGTTCGGTTTCATTGGTTATACCTTTTTGGGGGTTAGGGAATTCCCTTCAATCGACCCTGCGCAGGTTTCTATCCGAACCAATTATACCGGAGCTAATTCCGACATTATAGAATCTCAGATCACTGAACCTCTTGAAAAAGCGGTCAACGCCATCGACGGGATTCGAAACATAACTTCTTCCAGTAATCAGGGAAGCAGTAACATCACCATAGAGTTTAATCTGGACAAAAATCTGGAAGAAGCAGCAAACGACGTTCGTGACAAAGTTTCTCAGGCCATCAGAAGTTTACCGCAGGATATCGATGCTCCGCCGGTAGTCTCTAAGGCTGATGCCGACAGTGACGCCATTATATCGATGACGGTTCAAAGTGACACCAGAAGTTCTTTGGAATTGAGTGATTATGCGGAGAATGTGATTTCTCAACGTCTGGAAACGATTCCGGGAGTCAGCGGTGTTCAGATCTGGGGACAGAAACGTTACGCCATGCGTTTATGGATTGATCCTGTAAAACTTACTGCTTATAAATGCACTGTATCTGATGTGCGTAATGCTTTAAATTCCCAAAATGTCGAATTACCTTCAGGAAAACTAACGGGAAACAATACCGAATTAACTGTGAAAACGGTTGGTAACCTTTCAAAACCGGAAGAATTCAACAACATTATCATTCGTACTGATGGAGATAAAATTGTGCGTTTAAGCGATATTGGAGGAGCCGAATTAGGTCCGGAAAACATCGAAACTAAACTAAGTCAATCCGGTTTACCTATGATTGGTCTTGCTATAGTACCGATGCCGGGAGCCAATTATCTGGACATCTCATCTGAATTCTACAAAAAATACGAAGCCTTAAAAAAGGATCTTCCAAAAGATATTAAACTTAATATTGCACTGGACAATACCGTCTTTGTGAAAAAATCAGTACTTGAAGTTGCCGAAACTTTAGGTATATCAATTATTCTGGTAATCATCATTATCTACTTGTTTTTCAGAGACTGGGCTATCGCATTCAGACCCTTAATTGACATTCCTGTTTCGTTGATTGCGACATTTTTCATCATGTGGCTTTTTGGCTTTTCGATCAACGTTTTAACCCTGCTGGCTATTGTTTTAGCAACCGGTCTGGTGGTAGACGACGGGATTGTAGTAACCGAAAATATCTTCAAAAAAGTCGAAGAAGGCATGTCGCCGATTGAGGCCGCGATTAAAGGATCTAATGAAATATTCTATGCCGTAATCTCGATTTCGGTGACCCTTGCAGCCGTATTTTTACCGGTAATCTTTTTAGAAGGATTTGTGGGCCGACTCTTTAGGGAATTTGGTGTCGTCATTGGAGCTGCCGTTTTAATCTCGGCTTTTGTATCCTTGACTTTAACACCTATGTTGAATGCCTACCTGATGAAAGGCGGAGAACAGAAAAAATCTAAGTTCTATGTAAAAACCGAACCTTTCTTTGAAAAACTAAACAGTGGTTATGCGGATTCTCTAAATCGTTTTATTGCAAAAAAATGGCTTAGTTTCCCTATTCTGATTGCTTGTTTTGGATTGATCTATTTGTTTTTTACCATCCTGCCAAAAGAAACGGCGCCTTATGACGATCGTAGTTCTGTAACCATGCGTATGACTACACCAGAAGGATCTTCTTATGAATATACCGATCGTTTTATGCAGGAGATTTCCAGATTGGTAGACGATTCTATTCCGGAGAAAAAAGTGAGTTTGGTTATCACTGCACCGGGCTTTGGAGCTTCGGCTACTAACTCAGGTTTTATCAGACTTTCATTAGTTGAACCGGATCAGAGAAAAAGATCTCAGAAAGATATTGCAGATCAATTGACCAAAATGACCAAACGTTATCCTGATGCTAAAACATCTGTAATTCAACAGCCAACCATTGCGGTAAACCGTCGTGGAGGATTACCGATTCAGTACATCATCCAGGCACCGAATTTTGAGAAATTGAGAGAAAAAATTCCGGTTTTTATGGAAGAAGTTGGTAAAAGTGACGTGTTCTCCGTTACTGATGTCAATTTAAAATTCAACAAACCTGAAATCAATGTAAGTATTGACCGTGAAAAGGCTGAAAGTTTAGGAATTTCAATCCTTGACATTGCACAGACTTTACAGCTTTCTTTGAGTGGACAGCGTTTTGGCTATTTTATTAAAAACGGAAAACAATATCAGGTAATTGGTCAGTTTGATCAAAAAGACCGTTCAAAACCGCTGGATCTGACTTCGATGTTTGTAAAGAACAAAAGCGGAGAATTGATTCAGATGGACAATGTCGTTAAAATTGAAGAGCAAAGTAATCCGCCTCAATTGTATCACAACAACCGTTATATGTCAGCAACAGTTTCTGCAGGTTTAGCTCCGGGGAAAAGTATCAGCGACGGTATTCAGGAAATGGACAGAATTAAAGCAAAAGTATTGAACGATACTTTTACAACCGATTTAAGTGGAGAATCCAGAGACTTTGTTGAAAGTAGTTCGAATACTTCTTTCGCCTTTGGACTGGCTTTATTACTGATTTTTTTGATTCTTGCGGCACAGTTTGAGAGTTTTATCGATCCGCTTATCATCATCTTAACCGTACCAATGGCCGTTGCAGGAGCCTTATTCTCGTTATGGCTTTTCAACCAGACCTGGAATATTTTCAGCCAGATTGGAACGGTAATGCTTATTGGATTGGTAACAAAAAATGGTATTTTGATTGTGGAATTTGCCAATCAGCTTCGTGAACAGGGCAAGCCAAAACTGGAAGCTATTCTGGAAGCCTCAGAAGCACGTTTGCGTCCAATTTTAATGACGAGTTTGGCGATAGCTTTAGGAGCTTTACCGATTGCGATGTCACTTGGAGCTGCCTCTACCAGTAGAATTGGTATGGGAGTTGTAATTGTTGGAGGAACCATCTTTTCATTGGCTTTAACCCTATTTGTGATTCCGGCTATTTATTTAATGTGGTCTAAAGCAAGAAAACATTATCCCGAATTTGATCATATAGATGAATATGAAAGAAACACTAAATAATTGATATAAAATCTGAAATCCTATAGAAGCTGCGGATCTCTTCTAACAAGTTAGTCTGCAGCTAATCCTTCATCACATGAAAGCTAAAATACTCATAACAAGTCTCGTTTTATTGTTGTTCTGTACAGCAAGAATCAGTGCGCAGGAAGTCTTAACCATTGAAGACGCCATGAAGATCGCCTTGGAGAATAATTTCGAAATTAAGATTGCCAAAAACAGCCTTAAAATAAGCGAAACCAATGTAACGGTTGGAAACGCCGGGATGTTACCAAGAGCTACAGCTTCGGTAACCGACAATAACAGTGTTACCAACTCGTCGCAAACACGTCAGGACGGAACTACAACTTCTTTAAGAAATGCCAAAAACAACAGTTTAGCCTACGGTGTAAGCCTGGGATGGACGGTTTTTGACGGAATGAAAATGTTTGCCAAACTGGATCAGCTCAAAGAATTGCAAAAACTGGGTGATTCTGAAATGAAAAGAGTGATACTGGTCAAAATTGGACAGGTCAACAGCGCTTATTTTGATTTGGTACAACAGCAACAGCAATTGTCAGCATTAGACACCACAATTGTAATTTCGAAACAAAGATTAACTCTGGCACAAAACCGCTTTAGTATTGGAAAGGCCTCAAAACTGGAAGTATTAAACGCTCAGGTTGATTTAAACTCCGATCAGGTTGCTTTGCTGAGACAAAAAGAATCCTATGCCAATGCTAAAATCTTACTCAACCAATATCTGGCACGTGATCCTAAAATAAATTTTACCGTAACCAATGTCGTTACTGTAGATAATAAACTCGTTTTAGTCGATTTAATAGAATTGGCTCACAAGCAAAATCCGGCTTTAGAATCGCAGATTATTAACAAACGTATTGCAGAACTTCAGCTAAAACAAGTAAAAGCAGACCGCTATCCGGTAGTAAACCTGACTTCGGGATACAACTTTAATGAAAGCCAGTCCAGTCTTGGGTTTACAAGTCAGAACTCCTCTAAAGGTTTTAACTATGGTTTTAATGCTACGCTAAACGTTTTTGACGGTTTCAACCAGCACCGAAATGAAAAGATAGCGAAACTACAAATCGAAAATTCGCAGATTGCCATAGATCAGCAAAACATGATCCTGGACACTCAATTGAGCACCGCTTTTCAAACGTATTTAACCAATCTGGAATTAATTGGATTAGAAGAAGACAACGTGACGATTGCCAAACAAAATTTAGATATTACTTTAGATAAATTCAGAATCGGAACTATTACCACATTGGATTTCAGAACGGCTCAATTGAACTATGTAAATGCAAAAGTACGCCACAGCAATGCACAGTTTCAGGCAAAATTATCTGAGATTGCTTTGAAAGAATTAGCCGGAAATATCAATTTTTAAAGTAAATTTGTTTCAAAACAAGTCCAAATGATTTCATACAACACCAAAGATTGGTTCTCTTTTATTTTTCATTTTCATAAATCGGATACCGTTAGAAAACTGCTTCCGATTATGATTGCCATCGGAATTTACTCTTCAATTGTTGGATATTTGGAAATCTCTTATTTTAAAATTGGTAAAAACGATTATATCCATAACATCCCGATCATGCACGGGATGTTGGGTTTTGTGATCTCCTTATTATTGGTTTTCAGAACCAATACGGCTTACGATCGCTGGTGGGAAGGACGAAAACTTTGGGGAGGACTTGTGAACAACAGCCGAAATCTGGCCATTAAACTTTCGGTAATGCTGAAAGAGGAAAATGATAAAAAGTTCTTCAGAAAATTTATTCCTGCCTATGCTTCCGTATTGCACAAACACCTGCACGATTCTGATACCGGAAAACAGCTTTTTGAAGATGTAGATTTAGAAATCGATCATCACAAGCATAAACCGAATCAGGTTAAAAGAATAATTTTTCAAAAAATAAATGATCTCTATGAAGACAATAAAATCAGTGGAGAACAACTTATTATTTTAAACGAGGAGTTACAATCATTTACAGACATCTGCGGTGCCTGCGAGCGAATCAAAAACACCCCTATTCCCTACTCCTACAGTGCTTTCATCAAAAAGTTTATCTTTTTTTACACGATGACACTTCCTTTTGGTTATTCGGTAAGCCTGGGTTATTATGTGGCTCCTGTTGTGGTTTTTATCTTTTATGTACTGGCAAGTTTAGAACTTATTGCCGAAGAAATCGAAGATCCGTTTGGTGATGATGAAAACGATCTGCCAACAAAAAAAATCTCCGAAAACATTAAAAAACACATTGAAGAACTGATTTAGTTTAATGATAGAAAAAGCATCGGGAAGCTAGACCTATAAAGCTCCGTAAAAAAACTAAACACATAAAAACATAGTTTTATCTGCTGAAAGAACCTGCTAAAGAAATACATTTCTCTCACATAAGGCTATGTAATTTATTCCAAGTGGAACGCCTCATTTAAAGATGCAAAACTATGTCTCTATGTGTTAGAATAAGACTTACACGTTACAAAATTTCCCCTTTAATGAACAGTCCGAAAAAAGCAAATAAATTGTTTCTTACTACAATGTGCAATTCTTATATTTGTAACCTTATAAAAGAATAAAAAAGCAAAATGAAAATATCTTACAATTGGTTAAAACAATTTATTAAAACGGACTGGCCATCTGATCAAACTTCAGAATTACTAACAGATTTAGGGCTTGAAGTAGAAGTTGTCGAAAAATACCAGTCGATCAAAGGCGGTTTACAAGGTGTTGTTGTGGGGCACGTATTGACCTGCGAAAAACATCCTGATGCCGACAGATTAAAAGTTACCACTGTAAATATTGGTTTAGAATCTCCTATTCAAATTGTCTGCGGGGCTGCTAACGTTACTGCGGGACAAAAAGTACCTGTTGCCACAATAGGAACCGTTTTATACGATAAAGAAGGAGCTGAATTCGTTATTAAAAAAGGAAAAATTCGTGGAATGGAAAGCCATGGAATGATTTGCGCCGAAGATGAATTAGGTCTGGGAACAAGTCATGACGGAATTATGGTTTTGGCCGAAGGATTAGTTCCGGGAACTCCTGCTGCAGAAGTTTTCAAAGTAGTTAATGACGAAGTTTTCGAAATTGGACTGACTCCAAATCGTGCAGACGCTATGAGTCATCTGGGTACTGCCCGTGATTTAAGAGCCGGAATGCTGCAGCGTGGTGTGAACATCGAATTGATTACACCATCTGTGAGTAATTTCAGAGTAGACATGCGTACGTTAAAAATTGACGTTACAGTTGAAGAGCCTCTTTTGGCACCAAGATACTGTGGAGTAACTATTTCCGGAATTACCGTTAAAGAATCTCCGGCCTGGTTACAAGATCGTCTTAAAGCAATCGGACTGACACCTAAAAATAATATTGTCGATGTTACTAATTATGTTTTACACGAATTAGGGCAGCCCTTACATGCTTTTGATGCGGCAAAAATCAATGGAAAAGTAATCGTAAAAACACTTCCTGAAGGTACTAAATTTGTGACTTTAGACGATGTAGAAAGAACCTTGCACAAAGAAGATTTAATGATTTGTGACGAAAAAGGACCACTTTGTATTGCAGGTGTTTTTGGAGGTAAAAAATCAGGAGTTTCAGAAGGAACTACGGCTATATTCTTAGAAAGTGCTTATTTTGATGCCGTTAGCGTACGTAAAACTGCTAAAAGGCATGGACTAAACACGGATGCTTCTTTTAGATTTGAAAGAGGAATTGACCCAACGATTACAGAATATGCTTTAAAACGTGCGGCACTTTTAATTCAGGAAGTAGCCGGAGGAAAAATCACTTCTGATGTTATAGAAGTTTACCCTAAAAAAGTAGAAGATTTTTCAGTTTTATTGAATTTTAGCCATGTTTCAAAAATTATCGGACAGGAAATTCCAAAGGATACCATCAAAAAAATTCTGGTTTCTTTAGATATAAAAGTAAACAGCGTTTCAGATTCAGGTTTAGGCTTGACGATCCCTGCTTACCGTGTAGACGTACAGCGTGAAATTGATGTGATCGAAGAAATTCTGAGAGTTTACGGATACAACAACATTAATTTTTCTAAGAAATTCAATGCAACTGTTGCCAATTCTCCAAGAACAGAAGATTATAAGGTTCAAAATGTAATTGCCTCTCAATTAAACTCACAAGGGTTTCATGAAATGATGGCCAATTCGTTAACCACAGCAGCATACGCAAAATTATCTACCGCTTTAAAAGAAGAGCACAATGTTACGATGCTGAACCCTTTAAGCAGTGATTTATCAACTATGCGTCAGTCTTTACTGTTTTCAGGTTTAGAAGCGATTTCATATAACATTAACAGAAAGAATTCGGATTTAAAATTATTTGAATTTGGTAAAACGTATCATAAATACCTTAACGGATATGAGGAGCACAAGCACCTAACTTTGTTAATTTCCGGAAACAGAAACAAAGAAAGCTGGACTAATCCTCAAAAACCAACTGACTTCTTCTTATTAAAAGGATATGTAAGAGGTGTATTATCACGTTTAGGTATTGATAAAATCACCAATGCTCCGGTACAATCGGATGTTTTCGCAGAAGGAACGGCGATTTGCTACAATAGCGAGACTTTAGTAGAAATTGGAGTTGTTAAAAAATCAATATTGAAACATTTCGGCATCAAACAAGAGGTTTACTTTGCTGATTTCAACTGGGATTTGATTTTAAAAATCATTACCGGAAAGATTAAATATACCGAAATTCCAAAATACCCTGAAGTTCGTAGAGATTTAGCTTTACTGATTGATAAAAGCACTACTTACGAAAGTATTTTCAACCTTGCGAGACAAACAGAAAAGTCGCTTTTAAAGGACATTAACCTGTTTGATGTTTATGAAGGAAACAAGCTTCCGGAAGGTAAAAAATCATATGCTTTGAGTTTTACCATCCAGGATAATACTAAAACGCTTACAGACGCTCAGATTGACAAAATAATGTCGAAATTACAGCAGACTTTCGAAACTGAACTTGGAGCAACCTTAAGATAAGTTTAAAAAAATACAATTTTAAAAATTACAAATCCCAATTCTAAACTTAATTTTAGAATTGGGATTTTTTTTGGCTCTATTTAGATTTTATCTTTTAGATAATTTCAGATGTAAAAGACGATACAAAATCAACCATCTTACCATTCAGTACTATCAAATCAAAAATAGTTAATCTTCATTCTAAAATCCAATTAATAAGTGATAGCAGCAAAAATGGGATAGTTACCAATTTTCTCTCTTCCGTTCAAAAAACTGAGCTCCATCAGAAAGTTGCACTGTACAATCTCCCCTCCTAGTCGTTCTACCAATTCGCAAACGGCTTTTGCGGTTCCTCCTGTGGCCAAAACATCGTCGTGAATCAAAACCCTGTCTCCTTTCTTTATTGCGTCTGTATGCATCTCTAAACTGTCTGTACCATATTCGAGTTCGTACCAAGCCGAAATCGTGTCGTAGGGCAGCTTATTTGGCTTTCTTACCGGAACAAAACCTGCACCTAATTCCTGAGCCAGTAATATTCCAAAGAAAAAACCCCGGCTTTCGGCTCCCACCACTTTATCGATTTTCTGTCCTTTCAAAGATTCCGCCAGAATAGAAACGGTTTCTTTTGTCGCAATTGGATCATTTAGCAACGGAGTGATGTCTTTGAACAAAATTTCTTTTTTCGGAAATCCCTGAATATCACGGATATATTTTTCAATCTGCATTTTTTTTTATTTTTATGTTATTTCATACTTGCATATCTCACATTTATGCCTATCTTTGCACCCGCAATAAGCAATCAACAAAGCTACTGAAAAGCAGTCAGATTGAATAGCAAAAGGCCTCGTGGCGCAACTGAATAGCGCATCTGATTACGGCTCAGAAGGTTACTGGTTTGAATCCAGTCGAGGTCACTCTTAAAGGCAAAGGATAAATTATCTTTTGTCTTTTTTTTTCTCTTTAATCCTTTATTGAGAAAGTAGACATATAAGCTTATCTCTGCACCCGCACTAAGCAATCAGCAAAGCTACTGAAAAATAGCTAAATTGAAAAAACAAAAAGGCCTCGTGGCGCAACTGAATAGCGCATCTGATTACGGCTCAGAAGGTTACTGGTTTGAATCCAGTCGAGGTCACTACTCGGGACAAAAGAAAAATATCATCTTTTGTCCCGTTTTTTTTTGCCCGTAATCTATTGTTTACCAGATAGATGCACTTGAACATTTCGTTGATCCTAGCGGTTTGGATTTTATTGTTTTGAAATGTGAAATTTTCGGGGAAAATTAAACCGATTATCTCTCTGGAATCAACTAAAGACCCGTCACCAAAGGCTTCACCGAGCTTTATTAGGTTTTGCAGTCCTGTGTTCATCAAAGATTCAATATTGGCTCTGTCTTCATCCACATTTCCAATCTCATCTTCCAGTCTGCTGATCTCAGCATTATATTCTGTTTTCATTAGATGATAATCATCGGCATCTATCTTCTCGGTAACCAGCAGGTTTCTGGCAACAGCCAGTTTTTTTTCGTAAACTCCAATCTGTTCCAAGGATTTCTTTTTCTCATTTATAACCAATCCTGTATGTTCCCTGTACGCTTCAAGCAGAACTGCACTGTATAATTTTCTTACTTCGGCCAAAGGCTTGAATTTATTTAAATGCCCTTTAAATACACTATTGGCCATTTCGGAATTTACCCTCCACTTGCATATTTTATCGCAGTGGTAATAGTAGTAGTCTCTGCTTCTCCCCCTGCACTTGCTGCCTCCCAATTTCTGCCCGCATTCAGGACAGACAAAAAAGCCCCTGAGCGGAAAATTCTCAATTGTCTTGATTTTTGGCCTGTAAGTCCGTGCTTTACTGTTCAGTATATCCTGTACTCTGTAAAACAGGTCTTGGCTGATTATTGCATCATGCTGCCCCTTAACAAGCCTTTCCTCCTCATCGCGGTACTTTGGAACAACTATCATTCCACAGTAGAGCGGATTTCTTACAATCAGCCACATGTTGTTCTTGGAAATCCCCATGCCCTTTTCTTTGGCTGTCTGATATATCGATTCGGTACTGAAAATATTTTTTGCAATCTGTTCATATACCCAAACTACGTTTGCAGCCTTTTCCGGCACAATGGCAATATATTTTTTCCCATCCTCAGTTACTTTGTTTGCATAACCATACGGCGCCATTCCCATATGCCTGCCCTCTTTTTTACCTCTTCTGAGCCCTTGAAATGTATTTAGGGCCCTGCGGTCATTTTCGACCTCGGGCGCAGCGAGATAAAATGCGAGCATCATTTTGTTCTCCGGAACGCTTAAATCTAACGGCTGTTCAATTGCCTGCGGTTCGACTCCCAAGACCCTTAATTGATTTATCATCTGATAGGCATCGCCTGCATTTCGGCTGAACCTGTCCCACTTCATAAAAAGAACCAGGCTTATTTTGTTTTTGTGCTTTTTGATGTCGGCAAGAAATTTTTTCCATTGTGGCCTGTTGAAAGTTTTTGCGGAATGGTCTTCGTAAATCACATTGCGTATCTGAATTCTGTTGATGCCACAGTACTTTCTCAGCATCTCTTCCTGATTGCGCTGAGAGAAGCCTTTCTCAGCCTGCTCATCAGTGCTTACCCTGATATACAAATCTGCTATCTTACTCATTCTGTTTTATTTAAATGTTTCAACACCGCGATATTAGCAATTTTTCTCAAGAAATACAAGATTTCTTCAGCCTGTTCAAAAGTCACCTCCAAGCCTTCAGATTTAAGCATCTGCAGCGCTTTTTCAGTTGTAATCTTCGACTCATTGTAACCTGTCTCGTTTTCCATCTTCTTATCCATTTTAGATTATAATTACACTAGATAGAAATTTATTTTAATTAAATGTGATAATGTATAAATCGGCTTTCACTGGCATAAAGTGGAAGCACATGTCAATCAATTAGAGATAGTTGTTTTGTTATTTTTAAAAAGTATATTTACATTAGAATTCCGCCAATAATCAGCAATTTAATTTAAAAAATGAAATAGCTATGGTATTTACAGCAGTTAATTTAAAAAAGCATTCAGGCAAGACGCTGCCGCAGATTGTCTTCTCAGATTTAGATTATTTCATTTGGGCATATGAGAATAATGCTTTCAAAAATCCCCATCTAAAGCAGGAAGCAGAGTACATATTTAAAAGGATAAAGAACATAAAAATCCCAAAACAAAACTCTGAAGAATACGAAGTGGAATACCTGATACATCCGCCTACAGGTAAATTTGGGCATTTCGAACTAGTGCTTAAAACTACACCCCTGCATAGAGGAGGAAGTCCAGCTTTCAGAACCGAAAATATAGATTTGACCGTCGCCAGATCCATTGCAGCTTATGACAAAAGCGGGTGCCATACTATGATAGAATGCCTAAAAAAATACTATTTTGGTGACAGCAGCCATAAAATGGTAAAAAACAGGTGCGAGGATTTTTTCAACCATGATTCAAATTTCGTCTTATGATAATTTCACATAATTATGAATCCGAGTTTCCATTATTTTATCGCTAAAAGTTCCGCAGCAATTTATAAACTCTGCATCGGAAAAGGCAACGCAAAGGAAAGATTGATTGAATCCGAGCTTGAGATAAGGTCCGCTTTGCGCGCTACTGTTCCTGATGAACTAACGCCCTTGAAAAATAAGATAAAAAAAAATCTGCTTTACAGCGGACAAGGAGCATCAGGTGCTGACAAGGGTTCAATAGCCAGATCCCTGCTTGGAAAGAGGAATTCAACAGCATCCAAATTCATTGCAGACATACTTCGGCTCCATCATGAAGTTGAAGCTTACATTAAGTATTCTGACGGTAATTAAATAATAATTCCATCCACAACGATGTTACACAGGGTATAGTCTAATGTTACATCTAATTATTCACTTATTCTGATTAAAACTACACTTCTTCTCGTTCGATTGAAAATTAGCACCCATTTCTTAACTTTTTTAAGAATCGTCCATTTCCTATTTTTGCAGAAAAAAAATGAGTGGACAACACGACGGATTTCTAACGGAAAAACAATTTGGCTTATGGACGGTTTTTTTGATAGACGTCCAGTACAAAAATAACTTTTATATAAATTTATCTGCAACAACTATCAACAATTTAAATGTAATGGCAGAACTTTCGAATTACCAGATTCAATTCGACAAATATTTAGTTACAGCTCCAGATTCTAAAAAAATCGAAATTGACAAACACAAAGCCAACTTGCCTATTGCATATTTTGCATACATAATTGATCAAGCCGAAAAAAAACAATGCCTAATAGAATTGACAAGAACAGAGACCTCTTATCAATTCGATTTTACTTTTTATTAGAAGAAAAACTAAAACAAAACAAACCTTGATAATATTTACTAAGCATTAGTGCTGATTGTATTGCATTTCAGATACGATCGACTTTAAAATATTGTGCATTCAGAATTGCGAATCTAAAGAAAATGCAAGCCAGATTCATCTGCAGGAAACTTAAGGCCTGTTTTCAACTATCTTCACGCGAACAAGGTGCGATGGCTTTTTATTCATGTGATCTTGTCTGTCTTTGTAAGCCTTGTATTTACTTGTAATTTCTCCTTTAAACCTACAGTCATTACAAACTGCAATGTACCCCTCTTGATCAGCCATATCTATATTATTTTGTGTTAAACTTTATCGGAAAAGAAAGCCTTATGCCGAAATCTCCTCTCTTAAAGAATTCCTTATCAGAGCCAGAGACATTTGCCAAATCGGTACTTCTGTAATAAAGTTCGGCATTGACGGTGCTCGAAGTATTATCTTTATCTTTAAAACTAAAGACTATACCGAGTCCAAAATTCATCTGTGGCTTAAGCTTTTCTTTAATGACATATTGTGGAAATAAGTGAATAGCACCAAAATTATTCTTTAAGAAAAATTGATAATAATCGAAATTCAACCGCAACGTTTCAAGATTGTCCCTATAGCTTCCAGTATATGCTATATACTGCTCAGTTCCATATCGCGTGTCATCGGCATTATTAAAACTATTTTTTTCATTTATAGTTACTTTAGTAAGGCTAGAAAAATTATTCTCTAGAGCTCCCTCAATACTGCCTGAGATAAAACGGGAGTTCCATTCCTTATCTGAAAGATTATAGAATGAGTACATCAGAGTTAGCCCATGCGAAACAAAATGATCCTTCCATATTTGATTATCAAAGCTATTCAAAGGATTAAACAACTTGAAAGACGTGTTCTTTACATTGTATCCTAAACTTAGCCACTGAAGCTTGTAACCAGCTACAATTATTTTTTTATCACCTTGATTACTCTCAAGCTTGATTTTCTCCAAATCATATCGCTCTTTTAGAGACTCTAGCCTAACAACAACATCATTATCCTTCAATTTTAATTCTTGCAAGTCACTCAACAGAAACGACATTTCTATTTTCAATTTATCGCGGTCATATTCCATTTTAATTATTTCACTTTTTGTTTTGATATCCGTATTTATGCCGGCTATTAAAGCATCCTGTTTATACAGCATTTGCATTAGCTGATTTTTCTCTTTTTCAGTCTTGGCATTTTCTAACTCATAACTTAATGAATCACGTTTACCCATAGCCTGCCGCAGTATTGAATTCTGTAGGTTGTTATAACGGTGACTTCGATACAGATTTATTAAACTATCAGCTGCGACTATTTTCTTTCTTACCTCCAAAACCTGCTGTTCCACGAGTTCGACTTTGCGTTCCACTAAAAGCGAATCCAACTTAAACTGCCTCAGAAGTTCTTTCTTTTTCATTTCGACATCTTCAAAAGATAAACTTTCATAAGTAAGCTGCTTTCTCCTTACCAGAAAACTGTACTGTAATTGCAGACCTATTTTTGAATTAAGTTCGGTGCTGGTAAAAATCGGAAGAATCCCATCTGCAGACCCTCCATCGAGCTTAATCCCTAAAACAGAAGCGTTTTTAAAAACTATACTTCCCGCAAAAGACGCTTCAGCCTCCTTTAGATCAAGACCTGCAAAATTTCCAATATCGCTTCTGGACTGTGAAGCCATCAGAGTACCAAATTCCTGACTTACAATCGCTTTAAATTGCGTATCGGACAGTTTTTTAAATTTGTTCTGTGCACAAACTCCTGCGCAGATAAGCGTGGAGAGAATCAAGGTCCATAACTTACAAGGTATTTTTACGATCATAGCTGAAGGTTATAAATATGGTTTAAAAAAGAACTATACTTTCAAATAAAAACCGAATCTGTACATAAAAAAGGTAACCATCAGTACAAAACAGTTCAATGCTTAGTTCTGTCAGAATCACCGTTGCGTAAAGATCCCCATGTTTTTCATCACGGAGCAGGCCGATAAAAGCCGCATCAAAAACTTTTATCCCTGCCTTTATTAATGGATATAAATTTAGAAATAATTGACCTTTTACACCAAGTATAAATACCTGTTTTACAAAACGATACCGCACATAATTTAATTATAACATTAAACCGCCTTAAGTTCCCCCTGCAACAATTAATCCTCATGGCTTCCCGATCAAGTTTTATCAAAAAGCCCGTATGCTTCTGTCTTATTTCAGGAGCAAAGGTACCTACGTGTTCTTAACCCAGCAGCAAGGCCGAGTCCTGCGGATTTGCTATAAAATCTCCACCCATTCGGGTAGTATTTTCCATCAAAGCCTTGCTCCTGCTAAACACTAACCTTTTTTTGCTCATGAAACAAAACATAGCATACACCGGCTCTTTAAACGAATAAAAAAAAATGTCAGCAATGAGAAATAAAATATTGAAAGCGGAAAATGAAACAAAACAGCTCCACCTCGTCATTGCCGAATAAATAAAATTTAAAAAAAATAATCCTTAAAAATTAGAAATCATGAACATCATCGGAAGAGTAACAAAAGACGCAGAGGTGCGCACCTTGTCAGGAAACAGACAGGTCGTGAATTTTTCAATAGCAACCAACGAGAGCTACAGAAGCAAGGAGGGCGAAAGAGTGGAACAGACCACCTACTTCGACTGCGCCTACTGGATTAGCCCTAAAGTGGCAGACATACTGACCAAAGGCACTCTTGTGGAACTCTCAGGCAGGGTAAGCGCAAGAGCATGGAAAGGAAGCGACGGGGAGCTGCATGCGGGGCTGAATTTCAACACCTCGCAGATTAAACTGCACGGAGGCGTAAAAAAGGTACAGGGCGAAGTTACAGCAACGCAGACCCAAAACAGCAGACCTACGGTGCAGGAGCCTGAGGAAGACCTGCCATTTTAAGGCGCACAGGAATTAATATCAAGTTTCAATTTTAAAACAATTATCATGGCACACAATATCAATTACAACAGCAGCACAGGAAATTATTCATTTTTCAGCGTAAAGCAGAAAGCATGGCACAATCTCGGAAAAACGGTGCAGGACTATCCGACAAGCGCAGAAGCCATCAGGCACGCCCAATTGGATTACGAGGTCGCCAAAACGCCTTTATACACCAAAGCCTTGGCAAAGGAGGAAATGCAGGACGGTACTGTGACGGCAGGCGCAGAACTGCACGTTCCCGATTATTTCTCGACCATCCGCACCGACAGCAATACGGTTTTAGGCGTAGTGGGGAAAGACTACCATATCGTGCAGAACCGTGAGGCGTTCAGCTTTTTTGACGCCATAGTCGGGGGCGGCGAAGGCATCCTGTATGAAACCGCAGGGGCGTTAGGGAACGGGGAACGTATCTTCATTACAGCCAAGCTTCCCGACTACATCAGGGTCGGCAGCGGGGATGATGTGACTGAAAAATATATTTTCCTGACCACTTCCCACGATGGAAGCGGAAGCATTACAGCAGCCTTCACTCCCATCCGAATCGTATGCCAAAACACCCTTAACGCCTCACTCCGCAACATGAGCAACGTGGTGCGCATCCGACACACTTCGGGAGCAAAACAGCGCCTTGATGATGCGCACAAGGTCATGGGACTGGCAGACACGCTGAGCAGTCAGCTGCAGGACATCTTCAACCATTGGGCTAAAGTAAAAGTTACGGATACAGAGGTCAAGAAATTGATTCAGTTGGCATTATGCCCGAACAGGGAAACTCTGGAAATGCTTAAAACTGGCGCAGATGATGCCGTGTCCGCCATTTTCAGAAACACCGTGGAAGATGCTTTTGCCTATGCCATGGCAAGCGACACCCAACAGATGGAAACCACAAAAGGCACGCTCTACGGCGCTTACAATGCCGTGACGGGATATTATCAGAACGTGCGCACCTACAAGGACGATGAAGCCAAACTGCAGTCCATCGTGTTGGGAGGAACGGCACAGCTGAAATCGCAGAAAGCCTTCGAACTCTGCACCTCTTTTGCCGTGGACGGCAGCAGGGCGCTGATGCTGAATTAATAAAGCACGGGCGGCTGACCGCAAGGCGGCCGCCTTACAGCTTCTTAGTACATGAAGTCGACAAAATACGGACATTAAAAATCTACAGCCATGAACAGCAATTTTTTCAATCATATAAGACAGATGGACATTGCAGGGGATCTGCACCTGACCATCGCAAAATCGACTGACGGCATCCTTGTCGTATCGGTCATGCTCCAAAACGAAGCCTGCGGCGACAATGCTAAAAACATCATCCCCCCGCTCAACCTCAGGGGAACAGCAGAGGAACTCGACAGCGGTTTCTTTCAGACCATCACCGCCCCGATGCAGAGCGCTTCGGGACTGATGACCGATATGGAATCCTTTATGAAACAATTGGAGCAGGCAAAAAAGCATTCTGTAAAGGAGAAGGAAAAAGCCGATGCGGAGAAAAAACAGCACCAAGCAAAAGACAAAAAATTCAGCGATGCAATGGCAAAGGCGGAGGAACTGGAAAAACAGGGCAGATTCCGTGAGGCATGGATGAAAGTTCCCGAAGCGGCGGAATTTCCCGACAAAGCCGACGAGATACGCAGAAAGAGAACCTCCCTGTCCGACAGGTTCTCCACTCCAAGCCTCTTCGAGGCTGAGCAGGAAAAGCCCGAACCGCCCAAAGAGGCGCTCTATCCCGAACATGCCGAGATTCATCCCGATGAGGAAATGTCCTTTGAGGAGCAGGATTATGAACAGGAAGAGGAAGAACAAGACGAATACGAATACTAAAAATAGAGCGATATGTTACTAGCAACACACTTACAGCGGGTTTTCATAATCATCGAAAAGGGACAGCAGATAAGGCTGAGCGACCCCGAACCTAGATGGAGCGTCGAGGCGGTGCTGAATTTCTACGCCCCGACGTACCCTATCCTGACGACCTCCAAAATTTCAGCGCCAGTCATCAAGGACGACATGGTCGAATACCGATTCGAAACCGTAATGGGAACTAAAGGATAACTAAATTTCAATGACATGGATTATGCAAAAAAACATCATAGCAGGCACAATCAGCCCGCCACAACGCAAAAGGCAGATGCTTCTGCACCAACAGCTCGGCAGTTTTATGGCTTGGATGCACAGACCAAAAGATGCGGGGGAAATTCAGAAAGACAGACGAAAATCAGTCCCTGTCCGAATGCTTCCGATAATTTTCTGAGAGCGTCATTCCTGCCCAAACTGGAGAAGTGCGAAACCGTACAGCCCCGCAGAGAACTCGAAAAAATGCAGCCGCAGTTCTACAAATCCCTTTCGCATCTGACGGCTCACTACGGCATCACTCCCATGCAGACAGACTGCTTTGAATCCCCTTACAATTTCGCGCTGTCGCTGTGGGATGCGGAGCGGATTCTGAAAAAGCAGTACAAGGACTGCCCCCAAATCAGTCTGATGCAGGACGGTGCGGAAACCTATCTTGCCAGTGAGGAAACCTGCGATACAGGGACGACCCTGTATTACATACCAGTCGAACCGCTTTATTGGATGAGCCACGATGCGAGGTACAAAAGAAATGCCAAACTGCTTTTAAGCGTGTTTTGCTATCTGTACCATATTGCAGATGTCCCCTACTACAGACAGCAGGACAGCTACCTCTACTGGATGTATGAAATGCACAGGGAATGGACGGAGCAGGACGAGGAAGGCGAACAGAGAGAACGCTTTTTGCATGAGTTCGACAGGGCTGAACTTATCGGGGTCTATATAGAAAAAAAGATATACAATCCCATCAGCCTGAGGTTTTTTGGACAGCGCCTGCTCGCCTTCAAATGCCGTGATGCATTCGACAGGGAATGCCTGTCGGCTGCACAAAAAGCGCACAGGCTGTTCAGCGACTATCCCAAAGAGCGCATATTCCGAAACGCCCCCGCCTGCTCTGAGGACGGGCAGGACGAAGAAGAAAGCGAAAGCATCCCGATGCACAAATACATTTCCTTTATTGCGCATACCAAAGGATGGCTCTATGAAACCCTTGAGCAGAGCATCAACAACGAGTTCAACGAATACAGCCAGATGCACGAGCCGACCATCTTCAAAAGATTCAACGATAATGCCGACACGCACCAAAGCCTGGACTTCGAGCGCAGGTTCTTTTCCCTTTTGGATGACTTGTGCGGACTGCTGTATAACTATAAATCAGACGACGATGAATAATGCAAAAGATATTACCAGCCAGTTGGGCGTCCTTTACCATCCAAAGTCCGCACTTGTATTCTATCAGAGCCAGTCTGCGGAAAGGACGGTGTATGTGGAGCATTTCGATATGGACAAGGACGGAACGCCAGTCAATGCACACCCGCTGACTGAGCGTGAGGCGCAGGCGCTTGCCAAGGCACTGGTAACCGACAAGCAGAAGCAGACCGCCTTTCTCAAATCCGAAGGCATCCTTGCAGCAAACATACTGCACATCATTCCAAGCCTTGACAGGGGCGCTGTGCTTTGGTACACCAAACCCCAAAAAAGAACCCTGCACTTTATAGAAAGCCTCGGCATTGCGGACGGCAGGGCTAGCCTGCCCGCCATGATATGGCAGGCGACAAGAAACGGTCTCAGGGTCTTTGCAGTTGTCGGAAACAGAAGACCTACAGAGAATACACCGCTATTTCACGCACCTCTTCTGAACATCTACGAGGATGGAAGGGTTTGCATGGGGTCGGTCAGCATCAGGATTAAGAACTCCGCCTCGCTTGAAGAATTTACAGGCGCTTGGGAGGATTATTTCTTCAACAGCTACTTCAGCCACCTTATGGGTAACAACAGTCCCGTAAAAGGCTGCTGCATAAGCCTGTGGAAAGACCTCATTGAATCAGGACGACCTTTCCCAAACGAAGTACTGAAAAAAAACAGCAGAACACTTAAAAGCCTTTTGCCATGAAAGCAGTAAAGACCAAAATGCATTTTGCAGACCCTTATCTCGTCAGCCCCACAAACCCGCTGACCGTAAACCTTATAGGCGCAGGCGGTACAGGCTCGAAAGTGCTGACCGCCCTCATGGAAATGAATTACAGCCTCGTGGCGCTCGGACATGCGGGACTGTCCGTCCGCCTTTGGGATGACGACCTGATAACCGATGCCAATCTCGGCAGACAGCGCTTCGCACCCTGCGAAACAGGCCTGTACAAATCCGCTGCCCTTATCAACCGTGCCAACCGCTTCATGGGTACGGACTGGAAAGCCGAAAGCGTAAAATTTGAAAAGGATGCGCTTGGAAGACCGCCAAAAAATGCGCAGGCAAACGTTTACATCACCTGCACGGACAGCGTGCAGTCCCGATTTGATGTTGCGGAAATCCTCGCCTCACTTCAACGAAACAGCGCGCAGAGGGACACTCCAAAATACTGGATGGATTTCGGCAACAGCCAGTATACGGGGCAGGTCGTACTGTCCACCATTTCGGAAATCAGACAGCCCGATTCCCAAATCTATCAAACCGTCCCTGCCCTGCCCTTTGTCACCGACGAATTCGGGGAACTGCTCAAAGAATCCGAAGCGCTTGACGGCACACCGAGCTGTTCGCTTGCCGAAAGCCTAGAAAAGCAGGATCTGTTTATCAACTCGGCTCTTGCGCAGTTGGGATGCTCGCTCCTTTGGAATCTGTTCCGTTTCGGGATGACCGAAAACAGGGGATTCTTCCTGAACCTCAAAAACTTCCAGTCCAATCCACTTAAGGTGTGATGACCCGCAGATGCGGGCGGCAAAAAGGGCTCCCTTCCTCTGGTCGGGTGCCTTTTTGCGTTTTGGCGGTGCATCCCTAATGCCAAAAGGCACAGAGCGCCCTTTTACCATAAGCGATGCGGGAAGCTTTCACAAGGGATCCCCTATCCCTTCAACTGTGCTGCGGGCTTCTTTTCTTTCCGCTCCGGCGTCCAAAGAAAAGATTCTGTGTTATTATCCAAATCTTTTTACAAATAACTTGCAGAAGTTTAGACTTTGATAATAGCATTAAAAAAAGCTAACTACAGATAATTATATTGAGTAATTTAGTAATAAAAATAATTTGAAAAAATCCGTAACCATAAAGAGTAAAATTGAATCTGCAGAACTGATAAAAGTTTCAACATTCAGAAAAGGCATCCGCAAAACAGAACCGCATAAACACAGCAGTTATTTTGAAATTATATATCTGTCGCAGGGAAGCGGTACGCACACTATTGATTATACACAATTCCCTATACTACCGCCAACTGTATTTTTTGTCCGAAAAGAACAAGTACATCATTGGGATATTGCCTCAGTACCTGAAGGTTATGTATTGCTCCTGAAAAAAGGATTTGTTGATAAATCGCTGGATAGTGAGCTGAAAAGAATTTTGTCTCAGGTAAGTGCATTAAGCTGCCTTCATCTTGAGCAGAACAATGCCATATCAATATTATTTCAGTTGCTTATTGATGAGAAAGATTTCAGTGTGACAGAAGGGATATTAAAGGCATTATTGGCAAAAATCATCAGTACTCCTGCATCTTTTCCTGTCAATAAACATAAGACCAATAACACTATCTTGTTATTTAGGGAGCTCCTCAATCAGACAGATGATTTAAAAAATAATGTTGCTCACTATGCCGGGCAATTAAACACGACGCCCCAAAATCTAAATGCTATCTGTAGAAAAGAGCTCAATCAGCCAGCGGCAGATGTTATAGCAGAATACATGATTAGTGAGGCAAAAAGATTATTGCTCTATACCGATAATACTGTTTCAGAAGTAGCGTATACTTTAAACTTTAATGACACTTCTCACTTTATAAAATATTTCAAGCGTCATACAGGTTCCACACCGCAGGTATTTCGCAGTCTTTAAGAGCTACCATATTATTTTCAAATATACCGTCATTATACAATTCATTGTATGAAGTTTGCAAGACAAACTAAAAACAGGGATATCATGAGGTATTTTTTAATTCTACTATCGTTAACGCTCTTTCCTGCCTGTAATCAAAAAATAGAAACAGCGCAAGGCAAATGGATAAAAGGTACGGAACAGGAGAAACTGGAAATCATAGAAAATCAGTTTCGGGGTTTTGATAACACAATGGTCGAAACTGGCTATCGCTACCAGGAATTATTTTGGGCGGGACAGGATGAAAATTGGGAATATGCGCATTATCAATTAGAGAAAATACAAAAAGCAATCGAAAACGGATTGGAGCGAAGACCTGAACGTTCGGAATCAGCAAAACATTTTCTAAATGTAACTCTTCCAGAAATGGGAAAAGCTCTTGTAAAAAGAGACACCGCTGTATTCAACAAAAATTTTCAAGTGCTTACCAATAGCTGTATAAGTTGCCATGCAATGGAAAGAGTTCCATTTTTTACTGTAAAAACTCCAACAGAAAGACAATCACCGATAAGAAGATAATGATAGAGTCTATAAAACAATTAGATATAGATATCCTGCTTTGGCTAAATGGCAGCCATAGTGAGTTTTGGGATAATGTAATGTGGTTTGCCAGTGAAAAATACACATGGCTCCCTTTTTATGGATTTTTGTTATCGATGTTGATTTGGAAATATCGAAAAGATGGGATTTTTATGATATTGCTGATAGTTTTACTGATCACTATAAGTGACCAGCTGGCTTCAGGAATATTCAAACCAATATTTGAAAGATTACGACCTAGCCACAATCCTGATTTAATAAATAAGCTGCACATTGTTAATAATTACAGAGGTGGAAAGTTTGGTTTCATATCATCCCATGCAGCCAATGTTTTTTCCTTGGTATTCTACCTGACGCTCGTAGCCCGGGACAAACTGAAATGGCTGCCTTTTGTTCTTATCCCCTGGGCAGTATTTGTCAGTCTTAGCAGGGTTTATCTTGGAGTGCATTATCCAGCAGATATTGTTGTTCCAGCCGTTCTGAGTATTCCTATTGCTTTGCTTGTGGCCCGAATTTACAATTTGTATAATCCGATTATAATAAAAAAATTCGCTTAATATGTTCAAAAAAATCATTAATACCGACAACTCAAAAACCACAATTATAATCCGCTTGATTGTTGGTGCAGTTTTCTTTTCTGAGGGAGTTCAAAAATTTTTATTTCCAGCCATTCGTGGTGCTGGCCGCTTTGAAAAAATCGGATTTCCATCACCTGATTTTTTGGGAAGTTTTGTTGGTTTTTTCGAAATCCTATGTGGAATTTTACTTTTAGTGGGTCTGCTAACCCGTTTAGCCAGTATTCCGTTAATCATAATAATGCTTGTTGCTTTCGCAACTACCAAAGCTGAAGTATTGTCAAATGAGGGCTTCTGGGAGCTACTTCATGGAAGCCGTACTGATTGGGCAATGCTTTTAGGAAGTATATTTCTCTTAGTTAAAGGTGGCGGTAATTGGTCTATTGATAAAATCTTAATGAGGCATGGGGCGTGATATTCGTATAAAAAAAATTGCCGAACTCTTTCTCAAACTGGGATTCATCGGTTTTGGAGGCCCAGCAGCACATATTGCAATGATGCAGCAGGAAGTTGTCGTCAAAAGAAAATGGATGAGCGAACAGCATTTCTTAGATTTATTGGGAGCAACCAATCTTATACCCGGTCCCAATAGTACTGAAATGGCGATACACATTGGCTACGACAAAGGGGGCTGGAAAGGACTGTTGGTTGCAGGCCTTTGTTTTATTTTACCAGCGGTTTTCATTAGTGGTATTTTTGCCTGGCTGTACAAACAATACGGACAGTTACCCGAAATACAGCCGTTTATTTACGGTATCAAACCCGCCATTATTGCCATCATTATCGGAGCAATTTTTCCATTAGCCAAAAAATCGATTAAGTCAATTTTATTAGCATTTATAGGTATCGCTGTATTGGTCTTGTCTTTATTCGGGATCGGGGAAATGTATTTAATGTTTGGTGCAGGCCTTTTCGCATTGGGTGTGTTTTATATTAAAGATCAAAAAAACATTACGTCGCAAAGTTTTATTCCTGTTCTTTTTTTTCAAATTGCAAACAATCAATTACTTTCAGAAACAAACACCAGATTATTTTGGGTGTTTTTAAAAATTGGTGCTATTCTCTACGGAAGCGGTTACGTTTTATTCGCTTTTTTAGATACGGAATTGGTAGCAAACGGATTACTTACACGACAGCAATTGATGGATGCTATTGCAGTTGGCCAATTCACTCCAGGTCCTGTTTTTTCATCAGTTACATTTATTGGTTATCAAATCAATGGAGTATCCGGGGCTGTTATCTCAACGATTGCTATTTTTCTTCCATCGTTTGTATTGGTAGCATTACTTAACCCTCTGATGAAAAAAATGAGAAATTCTAAGGGGTTGTCAGCTTCACTGGATGCTGTAAATATAGCATCTGTTGCCATTATTATTGCTGTTTGTTTAACAATGGGTAAAGAAACCATTACCGATTGGAAGACAATCAGCATAGCAATGATTAGTGCTATTATCGTTTTTAAATTCAAAATAATCAACAGTGCATTCATTGTCTTGGGTGGCGCACTGCTTGGCTATCTATTATATCAATTTTAATTTTATAATAATGTATTGAATATCTGACTTTCATAGGTATAAAAAGGCAATAGTATTTATAGGTAATAGCAAATAAACTAATACCTCTTCAAAGAATTTATGTGGTGAGATAACTTAACGATAAGTAACTCAACTCTCCATTACATAGCTATTGCTCCAGAAGGCAAAATTTGATATGCATATTCCGGATTATAATAAGAATTGTTTTTCCAGAGGATAAAAGTCAATTCTAATATTTTTCTTTGGATGGCAACAATAGCTTTCATTTTAATGCCATGCCTTGAAACCAATCTTAAAAAGATATCTCTGAACCTTTCATTGGTTCTAATCGCAGCCAGTGCCGGAAAGTGCAAGACTTTCCTTAAATTCCGATTACCCCGTTTGGATATACGTGGTTTGGATTTTACGGAGGTCCCAGATGTCTTTTCTCTTACATCTAATCCCGCATAACTGACCAGTTGCCTTTTATTTTTTATGAGTTCGAAACCGTTGGTTTCAGCGATAATGGTGACGGCAGTCAAATTTCCAACTCCAGGTATAGAAGATATTACTTTCATCTTTTCTACTAGTACCTCATCTCCTTTGATGAGTTTAGCAATTTCTTCCCGTATCTCCTTTTCCTGCGTATCAATCAAAGCTATTCTTTTGTTTGTTCTTTTAACTGACTTTTCACTTGATTTTGCAGAAGTACGTTCAGCATGCAATTGATTTTTTAACATGGTACGTTCCTGTACCAACTGCTCACGTTCCCGACAAAGCTGCCTCAAATCGTTGAATATTTTTAGAGGAGGTTGCCAAACTTCCAATTGCCTTTCCAGACCAAATCTGGCAATTGCTTGTGAGGCACTCTTGTCAGTAATCGTTCTTATATCAAGTGTTCTCACATAATTACTAATTTTGTTTGGTAAAACGATACTGACTTGTTTTTGAACACTGCATAGATAATAGGCTAAAGATTCATGGTAAACCCCTGTTGCTTCCATTACATAACGTACTTCCGTTGCGGTTAATGTTTGCTTATTAACCCACAATACAAGACTGGAAAATCCTTTTTTAGTATTGGGAAATACTTTGTAAGCATAAATTTCAATACTGATCTGCTCGTCCATCCGACCAAGTGACACAACTAATTCCTTTTGCGCAACATCAATTCCGACTGTCTGCTTTAATAATATCTTCATCTTATTTGGTTTAGGTAAGTGATAACCTTTTTTTATCTTTTCTCCTGAGTGGATATACTGGCTATACGACCTCAAATAGGAGTGTATTCCTTACATTCTGTTCAGATTCTAAAAGGTTAAAGAAGAGGAGGCAGTCTCTTTTCTTGAATATACCATAAAGGCTATTTAAAGCAAAATCTGCTCTCGCTCTTCTTCACTTAGATTATATTATACAAACATAGGAGAAGCAAAAGAAACCCCTTAAACACGCCTATTATTATTTCAATCCCATTCCGGCATTTTGTATATTTGGAATTATTCCATGCAAAATGAAAATAGATACAAAAGACCTTGTCAGAAAATCGGAGCGGTTTGCCCTTGATTTATCGCAGCAGATATCACAAATTAGGTTAAAACCATTTTTGGAAACCTCATTCCACTGCTCCGAATTCAGGGACAAAAAAGTGCTAAAAAACATCTCCACAAAATTGCCAAAAGCGGCTTTCCGTTGATCTATGTCTTTGAAATCAAATCTGCAGCCAAGGTAAAAACGCTGCTCAAGGCATTTGAAGCATATCATGCACTGAACCTTCTCAAAACAAAAAACGAGGACAGGGTAAATCTTTCCAAGTACAATAGGAAATCATCCTCGGTTCTTTATGTCGGAAGCTCGACAACCGATTTCAGAAAAAGGGTCAAAGACCATCTCGGAACCCAAAGCTCCCGCACCTATGCCATGCACCTCTGCAAATGGGACGGGGATCCGGATTACGAGGTGGCCATATCGGCCTATCAGGTAATTTCGCAAAGCGACCCGGCCGTCGAGCGCTTCATTGTGGAGATCCTGGAACAGCAGCTCTGGGACGTTCTCCAGCCCGTATTCGGCAAACGCAGCGGTCTGTAGACGCGGGAACAGCCTTAAAGCCGAACCTAAGACTACAGCACTTAAAACATTGCAAAACAATATCTTAAAATTTACAATAAAAATAAAAAACCGACCTATCTGGCCGGTTTTATTTTGTCCGCACGTTAAGGAATTTACGTTGGACATGCACTTCTATCCTGCACGGATTTCCTCTATGGATTATTCAGAAGACAGGCCTTCAGCAGGTCCGAATTTTTAATTTTTAGGGTCAGCTGCCTGCCGCCGTTTTTCTCGAATATCTCGATAAGGAGCAGCTTGCCGTCTGCGAGGGTGAAAAGGTCCAGCACATATATGTTATGCTCTGAGCCTCCAGCCTTGATCTGGTCAACCGGCCTGTAGATTCGCAGAGGCAATATGGCTGTCTGCTGTACCGCAGTTCGTCTGGCCTTCTTCCTGTCGGCTATCTTGAAACTGAGAAAATCAATCCTGTAAGGCACATTATTGCTGTTTCTCAGCTCGGTATGCAGATAGTATTTTCCCTCATGGACGTAGATCCCTTTCAGCCTGAATTCCACTCCGGCATTCCTTGTCCTTATATGCCTAACCGCACGCTTGTCCCTTTCATAGATGCGCTGCATCAGTGTTTCCACCATCAGCGGAGGACTTTGTCCCAGATTCTCAAAAAGGGCTCCCTCAGATCCAATGCTGCCAGACTTTCGTATGCTGTAGTTCAGGGTCTGCGGATTTGGATCATAATGCACATCAAAACTGTAAAAATGCCCGTCGATGGTCATGACCGAAAGATTGGTCTGCTGCTCAAAATCCCTTACAGCTGCCTTTACCCGCAGCACGTTATGGGCATCTTCCGCCTTTCCTGCCATAAGCAGTTCGCTTCCCAGATCCGCATAGCGGATTTCAGATGGGAAAATCAGGTGCGAAGTCTTGTCATAGGTTATGCCTAAACCGCAGGCCTTGATCTCGTCCATAACCGGCAGGCTGCTCTGCGGAAAGCACAGCTGGACGCAGAGAACTGCAAGCAGCGCCGTCCAGTATTTTTCATAATATCTTTTCATCTTTATATTCTTTTGATTGCTATTGTTTTTTCGAAACCAGAAAAAGCTGGTACCCAGCCTTAAGCATAACCTTGGGCGTTTTTACCTTTTTGGAGAAATAGCCGGAAATCCCCTGCAGGACGCCCCTGCTCAGATCGGCGGCAACCTGCTGTCCTGCCGACTGGGTCAGCATCAGGCTCGTTGCGGACTGCTGTCCCATATTGCCCGCCATCTGCCCGGCAGCCGTTCTCTCCTGCGAAAAAGGCACCGCAAGCCCCTGCTGCCCGTCCAGGTCAAAAACGTTTATATCCACAGCAGTAATGGTGCCGTTCAGCACCATGGAGCTGATCTTGAGCTGAAGGCGTCCGGTCTGCATCCTGGTCGTGGCCGTAAGCACCGTTCCCTTTGCGAGAGTGCCGCCGGCTACGCCGGCATCCTCCAGAAGACGAACCTTCACGGCGCTCCCGTCTATTACCGTCTGCGTCTGGTCCACGCAGGCCTTGATGCTGTTCCTGACAGGAACCTCCCCCTCTTTGGCATCCGCCGTGTAAAAAGATCGGGTATTCAGCAGCACGCCAGGTTCAGCATCCGCACCAGCTTCCGCCGTAGGGCGAAGAAATGATACTGCAGTTTTCCTCTGAGGCGCAGCTCCTGCAAAATATGGCGCATCTGCATTGGATGGCCTATTTGCACGTACAGACGAGTCAGCTCTCTGCAGCGGCTGGGCACCAGATGCAGAAGGCAGGTACTTGGCGGCCATCTGATACGACTTTTCCATGAGCGCCAGCTGTCCGTCGACCGTCACCGAAGGCGCGGCATCCCTCTGGGCAAGCTCCGATTTGAGCTCCGCAACCTCCCTGCGCAGCATATCGGCATCTCCGCCGCTGTCCTTGTAAAAGCTTCCAAGTTCTTTCTGCGCATTTCGGTACGTGATGAGTCCCGAATTTGATTCTCTGGATTCAAGTCTTCCCGGCGGCACTGGATGTTCAGCTGCGGGCTGCTCATTTCCTGTTACGCTGTCCTGTTTCCAGTAATCGGCCAGCGTGGTAAGCGCATTGCGCTTCTGCTCCTGCTTCTGCTCGAGCATCTCCTGCTCGTACGCTTTCTCCTTGTCGCCCTGCATTTCATTGTCCGCGGCCTGCGGAACGATGCTGTTGAGCCCTATTTCCTGCTTTCTTCCGCTGTCGGAGGAAGGCCTGAAAATTAGGTAGAGGCATCCCGCACAGACGATGCCCATCAGACCGAATATCAGAGGTTTCTTCAGCCTCTCCAGCCTGCCGGTTTTCACATCTTCCCGACCCATTTGATTTTCCGAAGCCGATTCCCTAATCATCACCCCTGATCTTTTCTCATTTGTTTTCATAAATTTCCTTTCTTTTTTTATTTTGGTTGAACTGCCTGATAGCGCTCTTTTTTTTGCCTATCCATTGGATTATCTATATGTCCGGTAACCGTGATGCGGCGGTTCTCTGACCTTTGCAGCCACACCTTGGTTATCACTGCTGCGGTCAGCAGTACATAGCCCCAAAAAAACAGCCGTATGAGCCGGTGCTGCCTTTCCAGAGGCATCCTGTCCCATCGCCTGTCAAAAGCCCCCGTCCACCTGTCCAGATTTTTTAAGATCTTCTTCATAATGTTTCTTCAGCGTTTAATAACTTCGATGTCCTTATTCTCCACCACCGCAAATTTTTCAATATTGAAGCCCTGAGGATTGTTGTCCGAGCGCACCGAGTTTACCAGAAGGCAGCTGGTCACAAGGCTTCGCTGGGTCACGTTGCTGGATCGGATGATGAATTCCCTCGCATAGGATCTGACCGGGTACGGATAGGATTCGAAACTGCACACCACGCTGTCAATCTCGATGCGCTGCTGAACATTCCCCGATATGATGCGGTTGTAATAGCCCTTCTCGGACAGGTCTTTGTAATAGTCGAAAGCGCTTTTGTCGGCAAGGCTGAAGGCGCGCTTCATATTGCTTTCAATGGCGTATTTGTCGGGGGCGAGCGTAAAGAAGAGTTCGTGGAAACGCCTCACATGCTCCCTGGCCTCGACGGGCCTGTTGACCGATGCATCCTGCGAGAGTGCCAGCATCAGGGATTTCCCGTTGTCCAGCACATAGATCTTCTCACGCTGCCTGTCGGCAAAACGGTAGGACCACCAAAGGGCGGATCCCGTGATTCCCGTGCAGAGAAGCGCAAAGACAATCGCGTAAATCCTGATCTGCCTGAAACTGTTTTCTATGTTTCTTAAAGTTTTGAATTCCATTATTGTTGTTTTATAGGTTATTAAGATCTGCTGATAAGCCTTCCTGCTATATTTCCTGCGGCGGAACCGGCGCCCGCTCCGGCGATGTTGCCCGCTTTCATGGCCGTCTGGCTCACATTGCGCATGAAATTGCCTCCGCCTCCGGCCTGGATGATCCAGCCTGTCACCGTCGGCACCGTGAAATAGCCCACAATGCCTATGATCATGAAAATCACGTAAACGGTGTTGGAAGTGTCGGGTATGAAGGACGGGTCCGAAAGCATCTCGATGTCCCTTTCAATGATCAGCGACTGGATGCGCGCCAGCATGGAACTGAAAAGGTCCGCTACGGGCAGCCACAGATAGACGCTGACATACCTGGTGATCCACTGGGTGAGCGTCGACTGGAAACCGTCCCAGACCGATATGGCAAAAGCGATCGGTCCAAGGATGGAAAGCACTATGAGGAAAAACGTCCGTATGGTATCGATCACCAGCGCAGCCGCCTGGAAAAGCACCTCCAGAAAGTTTCGGAACCACTCCTTTATAGCCTGTTCTATCTCATACGCCTTCCTGTCCATATACATTCCCGCCATGGTCCCGATGTCCGAGGGCGACCATCCCAGCTCGTCGAGCTTCTTGTCGAACTCCTCGTCGGAAGCCATATAGGAGGTTTCGGGATTGCGCACCATCGCCTCATATTCAAGCTGGTCCTTCTGCTGCTGCAGCCTGTTAAGGTCAAGAACCTGTCCCTGGAGCATTCCGTGGGTTCCGCTGACTATCGGACTCAGCACCGCATTGATGCTTCCCAGAACGATGCTCGGGAAGAACATGATGCACAGACCTAGCGCGAAGGGACGAAGCATCGGATAGGCATCAATGGGTTCCGCCCTTGCCAGCGCCTGCCAGACATGCAGTGCCACATAGAACAGGGCTCCAAGCCCTGCCAGCCCCTTCGCAACCGCCGCCATATCCCCCGCAAGGGGCATCATGTCATCGTAAAGCGAGCGGAGCACCTCATGGAGATTATTGAACTCCATGCCTACCAGTATTTCTGGCTGGAGGTACCGTACAGGTCAAGCACGCTTTTGGCGTCGTTTTTCTTTTTCGCCCTGAGATAGCTCACCGATATGTTCTTGTTGGTGTAGTACCGCACCAGGCTGTGGTATTCCTTGACTTCCTTATAGATTCTGTTGATCAGGTCCATGCGCTCCTTGTCATTCAGCGACAGGCTCGATGTGCTCACGATCTGTTTGAGTTCCTTCAAAAGCTCGGTGCTTTCTCCCAGAAGCGCCGTATACCCATTCCCGATGGCGATGAGCTCCTGCGGCGTAAAGTTGGGGTCATTGATCATCCTGCCGAAATTCTGCACGTAGATCTGCGATACATCGCCCACCAGAAGAACGGTCTGCTGCACCTTTCGTGCATCCTTCACCAGGTTGTTCACCGCCTGCAGCTTGTCGTAGTATTCCTTTCCCTGAGTGTAGACCTTCTGCACTTCCTTGAAGTTCTTCACTACATTGGAGACCGTCGAGGACGTCTGTATGATTTCATTGGCACTGTTGAGTATGCCCGAGGCCAGATTGGCCGGGTCTGTAACCACAAACTGCGCTTTTGCGCACGGCGCGGCGGCAAGCATGACTGCCGCAAACGCCATTGATAGCATCCTTTTCATTTTCTATAGTATTTTAGGTTATTGATTATTCTCGTTTTCCTTCTCCCGTCTCAGCTTCGCAATGTGCCTGATCGCGAGCTCGACGTTTCCGTCAAGTTCCGCCGCTGCCTGCATGACCTCCAGCTTCTCGGTTTCCTCGGTCGTGTAGGCCAGGTATTCCTCCAGGCTCACTTCGGTGGCATAGACCGCCGAATGCGTTCCCCCGAGCCCTATCCAGACTTCCTTGTAGAGACGAGAGGGATTGTTGTTCATATTGATCGAAAGCACCTGCGCCTTTTCCTTGTCGGTAAGCCCCAGCATCGCCTGTATGCCATCGAATTTGTTCATGTACTTGCGCTGGTCCAGAAGGATCTTGCAGTCGGAATTGTTGATGATGCTCTCCTTCACAATGGGAGATTTGATGATATCGTCCACTTCCTGCGTCACCACTATGGCCTCGCCGAAGAACTTGCGCACGGTCTTGAAAAGGTACTTGATGTACTCGGCCATCCCTTCCTTGGCGATCGCCTTCCAAGCCTCCTCGATTAGGATCAGCTTGCGCACCCCCTTCAGCCTTCGCATCTTGTTGATGAAGACCTCCATGATGATGATCGTCACGATGGGGAAAAGGATCTTGTGGTCCTTTATCGCATCGATTTCAAAAACGATGAAACGTTTGGCCAGCAGGTCCAGCTGCTTGTCCGAGTTCAGCAGGTAATCGTACTCGCCTCCCCTGTAATACGGCTCCAGCACGTTCAGAAAGTTGGCGATGTCAAAGTCCTTCTCGCGCACCTGCTTTTCTTTCAGGATTTCGTGGTAATCCCCCTTTACGTAGTCGTAGAATCCGTTGAAGGATGGAGCCCGTCCATTGGCCCTGAACCGCTCGATGTAGCCGTTCACAGCATTGGAAAGCGCTACTTCCTCCGAACGTGTCGGCGGCTCGTCATCCCGCTTCCACAGGGTCAATATCAGGGTTTTGATGCTTTCCCTTTTCTCTATGTCGAATACCCCGTCATCGGTATAGAAGGGGTTGAAGGCAATGGGATTGTCCTCCGTATAGGTGAAGTAGACACCGTCCTCCCCGCGGGTTCTGCTGTTGATCAGCCCGCACAGTCCCTGATAGGAATTTCCTGTATCCACCAGAAGCACATGCGCCCCCTGTTCGTAGTACTGCCTGACCATATGGTTGGTAAAGAAGGACTTTCCGCTTCCCGAAGGCCCGAGGATGAACTTGTTGCGGTTGGTGATGATCCCGCGCTTCATGGGCAGGTCCGAAATATCCAGATGGATCGGTCTGCCGGTGAGCCTGTCGGCCATCTTGATGCCGAACGTCGATGGCGAGCTGTGGTAGTTCGTTTCCTGTGTGAACAGGCAAAGCGCAGGCTCAATGAAGGTGTAGAAGCTTTCCTCGCTTGGGAAATCGCCCGCATTGCCCGGCATTCCCGCCCAGTACAGCGTCGCGGCGTCAGCCGTGTTGTGCCTCGGTTTGCATTCCATCAGCGCCAGGGCGCTGCTGCAGTCATTCTTGAGCTGTTTGAGCTCTGCGGGATCCTCCGACCATGCCATGATGTTGAAATGCGCCCTGATGGAGCTGAGCCCCAACGAATGCGCCTCGTTCAGGTATTTCTCTATCCATTCCCTGTTGATCTGGTTCGCCCTGCTGTAGCGTGCAAGGGAATGCATATTGCGCGCCGACTTCTCGAACTTCTGCAGGTTCTCCTCGCTGCTGTCCAGAAACAGGTACTGGTTGTAGATGTGGTTGCAGCCCAGAAGAAGGCCGACGGGAGCGGCAAAAGACAGGCGGCAGTCGCTGCGGTCAGTCGAGAGCTTCTCGTAGCGGGTATCTGATGCAACAGCCGCAGGGAGGTCGTCCGTATCGGAAAGCGTATGCAGCGAAAGCCTTTTCGAACCCACCCTAACCTGCTCAGCTCCCAGGGCGATATCTTCCAATGATGCGCCCTCCTCTTTGGAAAGGGTCAGGTACTGCTCCAGCAGTCCCTGCCTATGATCGGTTCCCGTTAGGTCTTCCTCCGTCAGCCTATTGAGCCTGACAAGCCCGCTGTCGTTGAGGATGCGCTCAAACTGCGCCACAGTCTCCATAAATCTCCTGACAACCTCTGGATCTCTGACTTCTTTCGGAATCAGCGTTCCCCTGCAGAGCGATGAGAAATTGCTCTGCATCCTCATCCTTTCCCGTGTGGTCTTGGTCAGGAACAGATAGCAGCAGTGGTTCAGGAACGGGCGTTCGTTGAAATGCCTTTCGAAGCTTCTTGCAAGGAAACTCTGCTCCTGCCCCTCCATATCCGGATTGTAGTTTTCCTTGACATACCAGTCCTGCTTATGCACGACCGTAAAATCAGGCAGGGTCTTCACCGCCTTGTGCCAGGCGGAATGGATGGCCTCATACTCTGCCGATCCCGCAGTAAAAAGCTCCGGAAGGGATACGGCAAAGCAGGCCGTGACATCTCCATCCTTGGAGATGATGCAGTTCTGCTCCACCGCCAGAAGGGGTAATCTGCTCTCCAGCGTTGCCGTCTTTGACGAATTCCTCATAAGGCGGCGGATTTAGCTGAACATTTCAAACATCTTCGTACCGGCCTGCGGCACACGATGTAGCGCGGATGCCTTTTTCGCGCGGCTATCTTCATCAGCCCATGCTCCCCATACTTCCTGTTCAGGGAAAAGGTCTGCCAGATGATCAATGCCGCTCCGCCGCTTCCCAGCAGCAGGCAGAAATAGGAATTGGCTCCCGCCATGTAGAGTATCATCACAAGGATGAGCGTGCCGAGCAGCCCGCCTGCGAAGATGAACAGGTACTGCGCTTTGAGCCCCCTGAATTCAACGGTCCTGCCGATGCCTTTGTTGATGTTGTAAGCACTCATTTCGCACTTATTTAAAGGAAGAACGATCGCAGGATCGTGGCCGCAACAATCAGAAAGATGCACGCCCCGAACCAGCTGGCGGCGGTTTTGCTGGTGTCGGGGTCACCGCTGCTGAATTTGTTGTACACCTTAACTCCCCCAATCAGCCCGACCACCGCCCCTATGGCGTAGATCAGCTGGGTCGCAGGATCAAAATAAGAGGTCACCATCTGGGTGGCCTCCGTAATCCCGGCAGTGCCGTTTCCCTGCGCGGCTGCGCCAATGCCTGCCAGCACCATCAGGGATGCCGAAAGCAGTTTTTTTTTTCTCTGTTTTTCCATAACCAAACACTTTTGAATTGTCGTTTCCCGCCGAGTGCGGGCTTTGGAGCAAAGGTGTTGTAGAAACAGAGGCACTGCTGAAAACTGAAAGCGAAAGGAACTCTTTGGCTTTTATTGGCTATTTAAATGGCTATTTTGGATATGAAAAAGAAAGCCCTCTTTCCTAGCGTAGGAAAGAGGGCTTTCAAAATATGTTTTTTTCTTAGCTTCTCAATTCAAAATCTGTTCATCGCATAGATGTACATCATAAAAGTCTTCAAGAAAGTGATCAACCACATGTTTATCCTGTTCATTAATCAAGAAATCAATCTGCTCTTCCGAAAAATTAGGAATTCCAAAGTTCTTGATATAGTTGCCGTTCAATGAATAATAATTTGAAGTATAAGGCTTGCTTGTAGTTTTGATATAGTACCAAAATATTCGCGATTCCATTATCTTTTTTATAAGAAGCATTTCTTCCTCGGAATGGCCTATAATTGCCTGACCATTGTAGAAAAGCAGGTCATTATCATTGCTTATGATGTAACTTGGAACTATATCGGAAAACTTTGGAAAAAACAGCTTATTGCCCATTTTCTCCAAAGACTGGGTTCTTCCAAATGCAAACCACTTCTCATATTTTCCATAGCCTTTGTCCCTGGTCGCTAAAATACTCTTTTTATTCAGCAGATAGTTATAAGCCATGGGAAAACACTCTTTTAAAAAGTCTTCCTCCATTATCTTTGGCCTGTCGTCATCACTATAGGGAAAAAGAACCTTTTCGATGGCTTGGTCAATATCAACGCTTCTGCTCAGTTTATTCGAATTGAAGATATCCCTGCAGATTCCCTTTTCAATTGGATACAGATTTCCATTCTGCAGGTAGTAGAAGTCCTCGTCTTCAGCCACCGGCCTAAATATATAAAGGTCATTCTTAAGCGTAGCGATTCCGTGCCTTGTTTTGTAGATCTGCCCAAGCGGCCTTCCCGTCGCTTCTATCTTGGAAATGAGCTCGTTGTTATTCAAATTCCATCCGCTCCTTGCGTTTAGGGAGTTATAATTTATTCTAATGTAATCAGTTCTAAGTATTGGCATTTCTCTCTCAATAGACTTATAGTATTCAACAAATTCTTGCTGCCTATTTTCGAGAAAGCATATGCAGGTATATGTACTTTTCGGCTGGAATATCTGAAGCGTGCCAAAGTCAATAATCTTCACAGCCACATTATTTTCCTCAAAATAGGATCTTAGTGCCCTGCCGTTTAGGCTCTTGAAAAAAGAATTCATTGTAATATAGCCCAAGATTCCGTTCGGTGCCAAGCTTTCAAAACCAATTTGGAAAAATGGAATATACAGATCGGGGTTACCGGATGCGCATACGGCCCAATTCTGCAGGTTCTCCTTTACAGCATCTTCCAAGTTTCGGCCGCGAACGTAAGGCGGATTTCCCACAATTATTTGAAATCCTTCAAAGTTTGGATACACATTATTCCAGTCAAAAATCAAAGTGTCACCCTGATGTATATTAAAATGGAATTCTTCTATGTCTTCTCCTTCCGATATTGCTAAAAGGCTTAAAAGCAATTTGCTTCTCGTAACCGAGTATTCCTGAATATCAAGTCCAAAAATCTGATTTTGGTATATATGCTCGTAACTATTTTGTGTTCTCCTTTTCAATTCTTTTGCTGAAGTGTAAAGAAAACCTCCGCAACCGCATGAAATGTCCGAAATTTTAATATTCGCCAACTGTCCTTCTATCTCATGTATCGACTGCTCAACAATATAATCACGAATATCTACAGGAGTATAGATGGCGCCATTAACAATTCTATCCGATGGAGAAATAACAAACTCGAAAAGCTCGATTAGCTTCTCGATTTCAAAAGTATGAAGTTCGCCGTTAATGATCTCAATGAATTTACCTAGCGCATCCCATTGCTCTTGTTGCTCTTGTGTAATAGAATACTCTATCAAAAAACGGTTCTGACGAACTGTTAATTGATTAATTACTAAAAAAGCAGACACGATTAGCCTATCAACTTTTAGCGGATCTGTTGAATAACTTTTTAAGTATCTGAATATATTTCTCATGTAAAAATTGGACAAATATCGTTAATAGGGCTCCACGTAATATTATCTGGAGCAAAAGGTTTCCACTGGTTCGCTAACGTATGAAAATAAGGTTTCCATATTGCATGCTGATAATTCTCTTGCAGTTTTACGTATTCCCTTTCGGCTTTCAGACTTTCAAATGCTAATGGGAAAAAATTAGAGGTAAGAAAGCCGATTCCTAATATAAAATCAATTGGTTTATGCATAATCCTTGGAGTATCAATATAGAATAAATCTCCTAAATTCGGATTATTGGATTTTGTTGGGTTGAAATTATACTGCAAATGATAAATTGGATGAGGCTCTTTAGTGTCTGCTTGGCCTATATGTTTGTCGATGTGAAAACCAAAATGATAAGTTCTTAGACCTACGCCTTTTATCATCACATTGTATGCTAGCTCAATAAATGGATCACGAAATGTATTCCAATCTTCTATTTTGGCACGCAATTTCATATTTAATATAACTTCACCTTTAGTAATATCTTGAGGTTTTACATGGCTTAAAGTATCTAAGGGCATTTTAAAATTCACGATATCATATCCCCAAATGTTTTCATTTGTTGACCCATCTTTTAGAACTGGAATAAATTCCTTATTTTGAAGTTGTGAAATTACAGATTCCAGGGCGGAGGTGTTCACATCTCCACCAACAACCCTCGTCAGTACCTGGCTTAATTGTCTTAGATCTTTAGCCCTTTCATTTCTGAAACTCATATTTCTATTGTTTACGGCCATATTTTATCAACTATTTTTACGTTCTTCAATCCTATCCGTTTCTGAATAATGCGGTTCAATTCCTTTTTCTATACCTAATCTTTCGACTACAGCATAAAAAGAAATATACTTCGGTTCCTGCCATGCTTTCAATTCATGTGATAATTTAACTCTAAATCCCTCTAAAGGGTCTAAAGGACATTTTGTAGCTTCACAAATGGTCCAAAATTCACTGCTGGTATTTAGGTCAATAGGTTTAGCAGCTACTAAACCTCCTATCATAAGCACTTCAGATAGAATCGCAACTCTTTCTTCAGCTTTTAAAAATGAAAAGTTTTTGCCCGAAATGTCTTTCAATTTAGAATTTACCAGATCAGCCCACCATCTATTCCATCCGCTAGAAAAAACACCTTTATATTTGCAGTCATCGAATTTTGACAATAATTCCGCCCAGCTGTCTCCACTTGCTTTTATGTCAACTCCAAATCTGGCCGCTAGAATAGTTTCTTTGATTAGAGGATTGGTAGAATGAAACAAAGTTTTTACGGTAAAGTGCGCATAATCATAAGCTACATTAATATCCTGACTGTAAAAACGCTCAAATATCCGCTGGTCCAGATTTTTTAAATCCTCCCTTTGGAAAACACTGCTCAAATTATCTGCATCAAAGGGCAATGTTTTATAATCCTCAGCCAAAGCTTTTAATTTTATTGAAAATCTATCATAATCAGGCTTTTCGGATTTCCTAAATGTGTAATCGAATAGGTCGTGACTTGTCTTATCTGATTTGTAGGTTTCCTTTATATTATCCAAAGTCGAACAAAGAACGATCGGAAAAGAAGGAATCTCCCGCCTAGCGCATATCGCTCGCAACTCTGCGCTTATGGAGATGGCACTATACTTTAATCTGTTAGGCCCTTCTCCATCCAATCTCAAGTCAATCAATAATCCATCAAAATTCTCGTCTACTATTTTGCTCTTAATGAGTTCTTCCAAATCGGAAAAATTCATTCCTTTAGTAATTAAAAGCTGATGAACTTCTACCAATCCAGTGTCATTAAAACCATGAATTAAAGAAGTTATCGACACATCATTTTCATCGTCAACGTATATATATTTTGGCCTAGACATAATTTATATTTTATTATTTTTTTGGAATTTCTATTCTAAAAGTTGTTGTATATCCATCCGTGGGAGAAGACACATAAATTTCTCCATTGTAAAATTCGATAATATCCCTAACGATCTTCAAACCTAATCCCGTTCCAGTAAGAGCTGTTGCATCATCGGCTGTATGGTTCGAAGCTGTAGATGTAGTGTAAAAAGGCATAAATATTAATTCCTCAGTTCCTTTGATAATGCCATTCCCATTATCTGAAAATTCAAGAAAAACGTATTTATCGTCCTTACCGCACCTGATAAATATCTTGCCATCAGCTGTTGATCTTTTTATAGCTTTTTTTGAGTTGGTATACAAATTAAATAATATGGAAGCCCATTCTGATGGATGCATAGGGATGGTAAACAAATCATACCCCTCATATTTAGTAGGAACCAATTCAATGGATGCTCTCTTCAAATCATTCGTTATCACGATTTCAAAGTTTCTAACCACATCTCTTAGTTCAATAGGTTCCAATTCACGATGAACATTTCTTGAGATTGTCTTATCGAAATATGAAGTGTAAGCGCTAAATGATCTGACATTTGTTTCCAACAATTCAGTTCTTTCATATACTTCCTTATAATCTTTAACGGCATTTTTCAAGAAACGGATATCAGCGTCAAATCCCGGTAAAAATCGTTGAACTTCATGTACAAATTCACCGATGACTAAACCAAGTCCGGCAAGAATTCTTAGCATATTATTCTCATCGATCAACTCCTGTTTTTGACTCTTTTCTTCTTCCCTTGCCTGTTTCAAATCAAGAATAATCTGATTGGCTTCATCACTAGTTATTCTGCCAGAAATCTTTTGTTCCGGATTTTTATCATCTGCATCAGGATCTTTAAACAGGGCTTCAATTTTCTGTATCGCAGTATCCACCTTGTCAGACGGATCTTCCTTTTTGTATCCCTTTTGACCAGCGGTCACCTTTCTTCCTCTCAATGCGTGAATTTTCATTACGGCACTTGTTAAAGAACGATAAACAAAATTTACTAATTCATTTAAGTACTCGTTCTCGACTAAACCTTCACGACTTGAGGTTTCTTCAAAATTTTCACCTAGATCGTTGAGTTCTACAAATCCAAAGAAGTTTCTGTTTGGATGTTGAGCCAAGATTATATTTCTATTATTTGATTTATCTAGACCTAGCCAGTCATCGCTTTCCTCGCCATATGGCAGTACTCGAAAACCATTGCGGTATAATCTTATCCCGCCTTTTTCGTATAAGAGCTCCTTTATGAATGTGAATGTTCCAGGTGCAAAAAGCTTAGCATCAAATAGAAAATAATATGCTTTGAAATGAACCCCTTTTATTAGATTGAAAGGCGTTGTCGTATCGTCTTTATCTTTTCCACCATTTCCAATTAAATAAATTTCCTTCGGAAAACTCAGTTTATCACTTTTTAATGACCAGTGCCCCTGTCCATCTTCACTGACATGGCCCTCAATTTCAGCCAAGGCATGTGAAAAGATTGCTTTCTCTTCATCTACGATTGCAGTTTTAAATCCATTGTCGTTTCGATAATAATTACTTTTGAAGCCTTCATCTATAGAGTTTTCTTTTTCCTCTTCTTTCTTTTTAGATAAAGGGAAGGGCTGCAGTAATTCAGAAGTATAACGATAAACCCTTTTAATCATATTGTCTGACCATCCTTCTCTAAGTTCTTCGATAATTAACGTAGTGCCATAATCTCTGACTTTCGGAACTAAATCAACCGAATTGGATATAGCAAGTAAGTTTTTATCAGTAGCGAACTCTTCCCAATTTACAATAACTTTCAAAGCTTCTTGTGAATGTTTTGTTTGTGTTATGATTGTCAGTTTTTTTCCAAGTCGCTGAGTAGCAAATCTACCAATACCCTTCTTACCTGCTTTTTGGCGTTTGTATTTATCAGAAACCGGATTATGAATTTTATCAGAAGATGACAATCTCATAAAACCGTTAACCAGCTGTTCCCGGTTCATTCCATGTCCATTGTCCTCTATAGTTAATGTCCCACCTTTATTCCAAGCATTTTCAAACATTAAATCAACTATCGTTGCATCCGCATCATAAGCATTTTTTATAAGCTCTGAAACTGCTGTTTCTTGCTTTCCAACCAGTTCTTTACCTAATCTGTTTATTATCCCTGCATCAACTGAAAATCTTACTACAGACTCATCTAAAGTAGCAATTTCATTAGATAAAGAAATAATTAAATTATTATCCGAGTTTGGTTTCGCTATTTCTTCAGATAATCTTTTTTTAATTTCCGAAATTTTATTTACATTATCCATGAATTATTGTCCATTGTTATTGATTAAATCTGTGGATGCAACTCGCAGTTGGTCTGCATGCTCAGCTAACGCATTTAAGCAAGGGTATATCAACGGTGCGCCAACTACAAATCTCTGCTTCATTTCTAAAGTTTTTATGCTAACCACTTACTACTCACATTTTTCTCCGCAAGCATTAATTTTAATCTATTAATTGCTTTTTTTGTCATTAAAATTGCATATCGCGTAAAGATATTGATTTTTTTTTTCTTGCACCACTCAGTAACTTTTATTGCAGCAAAAAAGGGAGCCCGCCTTACGCAAACTCCCTAATATCGAAATCATTTGGATCACTTTTTTCTTCCGTTAAAGTAGATTTTTTATTTATGGAAGAAAGCCTCCCGTCCAAGAGCTCTGCCATTTTTCGAGAAGCATCTTCCATGGAATTTTCCAGTAGGTTGAATAATTCAGTTCCTTGTATTTTCTGAATCAACGCTGCTGCTGTTTCCTTTTGGGATGGCTCCAGGCTTTCCTCCTGCAGCATCATCCCCACTGAGCTTAATTCTTCGAAGGTAACCCCTTGGGCAAAACCGCTATTCCCTATGGAAATTCCAAAACTATTCCGCTCTTCCTCCTCATCCTCCAAATCAGGCAAATAATCATTTGCATCATCGAGCTTGACCTCCCAATCTGTTTGGTGTTGTTCCCCGCTGATTTCTGGATCAAAATTATGCGCTTCATCTCTTGCTGCCTTAATATGGCAGCCATTGGCATCGTGCGGCGTTAGAAGGCTCTTGAATTCCCTAGTAAGTCCCATTAGATCCGGAAGATTCCTGCTTCGTTTATCAAATCCTGTTTTTTTTTCAGCATTCGATATCCTTCCCTGAAATTTATCATGCAAAAGCAGCATTATGATGATAAGCAGACATATCACAATTAAAGCTTCCATTCCTACATTATTGGTTTATACTTGTCATTAAAACTTGCGATGATACGATCGCCGAATTCCTGAAAATGATGTTCAAGCAGATTGTCCAAGTATCCGTAAATAGTTATTTTGTCCTCTCCAATCACCTGTACGATCCGCGTCAGCCTCTCATGAAAATCGGGCCGTATGTAGACAGTCTTGCCATTGCGGGCATTGGTCTCGGGTCTTCTGAAAAAGATAGCCTCATAATCGCAGTGGTCCTTTTTTTTCTTGTCGCGCCCAATCGCGCCTGGCTTTTCTGTCGGGGCGACTGCCTCTCCAATCTTTTTATCCTCCAGCCGTATTCCATCTTTCTTAACCCCATCGGCCATAAGGCTCATCATCAGCTCTTCATTGATTTCATTGCTGTCCCTTTCGATATTTTCTTTTCCCATCTCCTCAAGAATTTACTACTTCCAAAAATTCTGTAATAAACTGGTCCATTCGGCATGCCTTCATTAACCGCTCGTCCGCAGGCAGTAAAGTGGAACGGAAAACCGTCTTGGCTGCAGCCTCACTTTCCTTTCGGAACCTGGTGCTGTTCATGACCTGCGTGCGCATAACTTTCAATCCCAGTTCGCCGATAAGCTTGCTGTACAAGTCGTAAAGAGGAGAACGTTCACGGCCGTCTACCTGATTCCAAAACAGAATTATGCTTTTAATCGACGTGCTTCCTTTCTTCATTACAACATCCTTCATCAGCTGCGTAAATACCAGCGAGCTCTCCATTACCACACGATCGGCAGTGATCGGGGTGAAAATATGATGCATGCCCGCAAGTGCCTTCAAAATCCCGGGTGTGTTTACTGTGCCAGGAAGATCAAAAAAAACAAAATCAAACCGAAGGTCTGATGATTCCAAAAACTCGATCGCTGCCTGCACGACCCCTTCCGCCTTATGCTCAATGATGGGATACGCTTTTTTGTTAATCGCCGTAAACTGTCTGAATGCCGTCTTTTTGAGAAACTCATTTTCCATAACCATTCCCAGATCCCGACTCTTCATTTTCACAAGGCTGTACTGCGGGAAGTCCGCATCAAATACTGCAACATTAAAACCCAGACGATAATGCAGTTCACTTGCTGCCAGGGCAGTAAAAGTCGATTTTCCCACACCTCCTTTTTGGGAGGAAAAAGCTATAAATTTTGTTTTGTTTTCCGTTTCCATAATTTTCTATGATGAATTGTTTTTAATAATGTGCGGCTATGTAAAGGCGGGCAGAACTTAATATGCACACTGGCGGGTATGCATAAACTTTAATTGGTGCAGATTCCGGCAGCTATCTGCGCTAACAATTATTTGAGCACACAGTTGCTGCCATAAAAAATCTTATAGCTGCATCTGCATATCTTTTTATAATCGACTGCATAGAAAAAGCTGCACATAATTGCAGGAGCTCGGCTTTAGCTATGGTAACATCTCCGTGTCCAGGCATTGATAAAAGCATACAAGTACGTAACAGCATAACTACGTCTGTACACCGGTTTGTACAGGCAAAGAAATGCACAGATAAGCTTGAATATTTGCCAAGAGAGTGCCTTGGCTTCCATTGTCACAGTTTGGCGCGAGTATTAGATATTATGGAGCAGCAAAGAGTCTTTTACTTTGTATTATCCAAGTGGGCAGCCAATTACAGTAGCATGAAAGAAACCTTGGGGACTGGCATCTGCAGCTGGATGTTTCTCCCTCTCTACATGAAAGCCGTCCCGAAGGGCGGATTTTTAGTGTTCTCCAGAACACGGCAAGTTGTGTTTTGAGGCACTCGAAATTCGAATGGTGCCCCAAAACAACTTGCCCTGCCGGGGGCCGGAAAACCCTTCCGAAGTCAGGGTTTTTAATTACGATAAAAGATTAAATATTATGAATGGAGACAAAAATGAAGAACGCAAAAAACTGGGGCGCACGCCAAAAGCGGAACCGAGAATACACCGTCATGTTTTTCGACTGACAGACAGGGAGAACGCAAAACTGCTTTCTCTTTTTGAAATATCCGGCATGGATAATAAGGCAAAATTTATAGCCGCCAGACTGTTCGAAAAGGAAATCAGGACGATAAATATTGACAAGGGAACCATTGACTTTTACATGCGTCTGACCACTTTCTATGCGCAGTTCCGATCCATCGGAGTGAACTACAACCAGCTTGTGAAACTCCTGTACAGACATTTTTCGGAGAAAAAAGCGGCTGCATATCTCTATAAATTAGAAAAACAGACGGCTGAAATGGCTTCCTTATTTCAGAAGATCCTGCAGCTAAGCCAGGAGTTTGAAGAAAAATTCATTAAAAAATGATAGCAAAAATTGGCAGAAGCGGCAATTTATACGGCGCATTGGCTTACAATCAGCAGAAAGTAGAAAATAAGAACGCTAAGATTCTTTCATTTAGCAGAATAATCGAAACCCCGGATGCCCATTATTCTGCTGCCCAGCTGATGCAGTCTTTTGCGCCTTATCTTATTGCCAATCGAAACACAGAAAAACATACGCTGCATATATCTCTAAATCCAGATCCAAAAGATCAGGTCAGCGACAGCAGGTATATCGAAATGGCCGATCAGTATATGCGTGAAATGGGCTACGGGCAACAGCCTTACGTGGTCTTTAAGCATACCGATATCGAACGCAGCCACATCCATATTGTGTCAGTATGTGTTGACGAGCAGGGAAAAAAAATATCGGACAGCTATGAGAAGATGCGCTCTATGAAGCTCTGCCGTGAACTGGAAACCAAATATGGGCTGATACCGGTTGCTGCGGACAAGCCTAAACATGAAAATATGATTTTCCAGGCTGTTGACTACAAGAAAGGAAACATTAAAAGCCAGATGGCTTCAGTTGTTAGATACCTGCCGCAGTATTACAGTTATCAGAGCCTGGGAGAATATAATGCGCTTCTGTCGCTGTTCAATATACAGGCCCAGAAATTAGAAGTTGAACATAGCGGAATAATGCGGCAGGGATTGCTGTATGCTCCGTTGGATGGAAAAGGTGAAAAAGCCGGGCATCCGATCAAAGCTTCATTATTTGGAAAAAAAGCAGGAATGGCCGGCTTGGAGCTGCATTTTGGCACCAGCAGAAAACTGATGGACGGGCATCCTGCGAAAAAAGCAATAAAGGCTGCCATAACAGATTCCTTCAATTCAGCAAAGGACGAGCAGAATTTTATTGAAATTCTTGGAAAGCATGGCATTAACGTTATGGTTCGGCGAAATGATGCGGGAAGAATTTACGGTATGACCTTTGTTGACCATAACTCAAAGACAGTTTGGAACGGCTCCCGTTTGGGCAAGGAATTCTCAGCCAATATTTTTAACAACTGCTGGAACAGCGGAATTAAAACTGAAATGAACAATAGCAATAGCCAATTGAAGGCTCATTCCCTAAACAGACAGAATCAGGATATGCCTGCAGAGAAGCCGCATCAGCTCTTTAGTTTCATTGATGCCGTCAAAAAGACCGAAAATATATTTGACGTTTTCGCAGGACTTCTTCCAATTAATCCCGACAGCGGCCTTAATGATTATACTGAACCTATATTTAAGAAAAAAATCAGGCGCAGAAAGAAATAGCGGCATCATCAGGCCGTTAATTTCTGATGCAGCGGGCGGCTGCTTAAGGCAGGTCTCTATCCCAATGGGAGGCATCTTTAATTGGAATGTCTTTTTCGGGAATTATTAGAAATGTGTTTCTCAGTAAAGGAACCGGATTGATAAACGATGTCGCCATACTTACGGTTTCGTCAAAAAACCAGTCACGGTAAGATCTCGAATACGACTGAAAATAATGGTAATATATCCAGCAGAGCCTATTGTCCTCCACATCTAGATTTCCCATAGTTTTTTTTATCTTTTCCAATCTTGCCTTTTCCACCTCCGGTCCATCAAATGTCTCCATGCCGACATGAAGAATCCCATCGGTATAATTATCAAACTGCCTTGTTGCATCATTGATTTGATTTCTCACATCCCTTGCTTTGGCCGAAATGGCTTCGGGAGCGTCGCAATAGCAATGCACGCCAAATGCGTTGCTCATAGCCGAAATGTACAGATTGTTAACCGAATCTTCCCCAACATAAAAAAAGTTCCCAAGAAAACCGGAAGTAAAGCTTGAATGGTCAACCGGCTTTTTTGATACAAGCTCTAAATGCTGTGGTGAATTGCTTTTTACAAAATATTTGCTCAAATGTTTTTCAATCGCTGAAATATCAACAAATGAAATATCAATGTCTGCCTTTTCGTTGGAAACTATTCTGCCAGGCTTTTTGGCTGTCGGAATTACATCCTTTAGTATATCATGCAGGTAGGAATCCGGCAGAGTAGTCAATTCGACATGGAAAACAATATCCAGCAGCACATTGTAATGGGTGAGCATTTTGCTGACCTGTGAAATCAGTATCTGCCTTTTTTTAGATTCCTTATACGTATATTCACCAGTTTTCATTTGTCTTTTACACTCAACCTGCCACTTTTCTTTTCCTTTTGAAACCGAAAAATCTGGTGATTTGCCTGATTTTCCTTCCTCTATTATTTTTACTTCCCAGCCGTTTCTCGCATATAAGAGGGCTGTCAGGATTTCAAACAGCATGGCATCGGCCTCTGAGGGTCTGTTCTTTACCAGATCACGCATTTTTTTATTGATCCCTGCGATAGCGTTCAATAGTTCAAGATCAGTTCCGATACGTTTAAATATTGGGACTACCCTGGCTCCCTGATAGAATTCGTATTTATGAGGTTCATAAAGATAAGTGTGGACAAGATACAAATACCAGCCTATACGGTCCTTTTCTATAACCAGACGGGTGCCTTCATTGATCGGCTGGGAAAACGGCTCGGCTTCTCTTGCGATACTGCCCAGATATTCTTCGATTGCCTTCTTTCTCACGTTCCATGCTTCCTCAGAAATGAAATTTCTAATCCATTTGTACGCATTTTCAATCTCGGGTTCGTGAACTAACTGTACAGGAAAGTGTGATAAGGGCATTCGCTGGATCATATGATTCGATTTAAAAATTACATTGCTCCAAATTAGCACTACATAAACAATCACGCAAATAATTCAGTTGTATTGCTGCATCTAAACGACAAAAAGCGACAACTGCTGTCATAAGTCCTTGTTAAACTTGAAATATATCTTCTCCTCGTAATTTAACCAGCTTAATTAACTATGAATGAAATGCAGGGAGAAGATGATTTAAGGGGACTTGCCAAAATTATGGCATTCATGCGTGCGGTTAGCATACTCGTTTTAATGATGCATTTTTACTGGTACTGTTACGGCTTTTTTATTGAAAGAGGATGGACGCTGGAAACCATCAATACTATTTTGCGCGGCTTCGACCAAACTGCCGGAATATTCGCCAGTATCCTCTACACGAAGCTTTTTGCACTGCTCCTGCTTTCCCTCAGCTGTCTGGGAACCAAGGGTGTCAAGAACGAAAAAATTAGCTGGAATAAAATTTACCCCACTTTAGGTCTTGGCTTAGTGCTGTTTTTCTTGAACTGGTTCCTGCTCGAGCTTTCGCTTTTTTTGTACATGCTTTCTTCTGGCATCGGCTATACTGCCTTAATGGTGGCCGGCATCTGGATCAGCCGAATTCTTCGAACCGGGCTTATGGAAGATGTGTTCAACAATGAAAATGAAAGTTTTCAGCAGGAAACAAGGCTGCTTGAAAACGAATATTCAGTCAATCTCCCCACCAGCTTCTACTATAAAAACAAATGGAACCGCGGCTGGATAAACATCGTAAACCCCTTCCGAGCAACTATAGTACTGGGTACGCCGGGATCAGGAAAATCCTATGCCATAATCAATAATTACATCAAGCAGCAGATAGAAAAAGGCTTTGCAATGTACATATACGATTTCAAGTTCGACGACCTTTCCACCATTGCCTACAACCATTTGCTGCATCATCATGATAAGTATCCTGTCAGACCAAAATTCTACATCATCAACTTTGACGATCCCAGAAAAAGCCACCGCTGCAACCCTCTGAATCCTGCTTTTATGACGGATATCTCAGACGCCTATGAGGCGGCCTATACCATTATGCTCAACCTGAACCGAAGCTGGATACAGAAACAGGGAGACTTTTTTGTGGAGAGCCCCATAATACTTCTTGCGGCAATCATCTGGTTTCTTAAGATTTATCAAAATGGAAGATACTGCACCTTTCCCCATGCAATCGAGCTGTTAAACAAAAAATATGCCGATGTCTTTACCATTCTCACTTCCTATCCGGAACTGGAAAACTACCTTTCCCCTTTTATGGATGCGTGGAAAGGGGGCGCGCAGGATCAGCTTCAGGGACAGATAGCCTCCGCAAAAATTCCGCTGTCAAGGATGATTTCTCCAAGCCTGTATTGGGTGATGACCGGTGATGACTTCTCGCTGGACATCAACAATCCCAAGGAGCCCAAGATATTATGCGTGGGCAATAATCCCGACCGCCAGAACATCTATTCTGCAGCTCTCGGGCTGTACAACTCCCGAATCGTAAAGCTGATCAACAAAAAAGGGCAGCTGAAAAGCTCTGTGATAATAGATGAGCTTCCGACCATCTATTTCAGGGGACTGGACAATCTAATTGCGACAGCCCGAAGCAACAAGGTGGCAGTTTGTTTGGGTTTTCAGGATTTCTCTCAGCTGAACCGTGATTACGGGGACAAGGAAAGCAAGGTGATCCAGAATACCGTCGGCAATATCTTCAGCGGGCAGGTTGTCGGGGAAACGGCAAAGAGCCTTTCGGAGCGGTTCGGCAAGGTGCTGCAGAAAAGACAGAGCATATCAATCAACCGAAGCGATACCTCCACGTCCATTTCCACGCAGCTCGACAGCCTTATTCCGGCATCCAAAATCTCAACGCTTACCCAGGGCATTTTCGTTGGGGCGGTATCGGATAATTTCGACCAGCGCATCGAGCAGAAAATCTTTCATGCCGAAATCGTGGTGGACGGACAGCAGGTGGCCCGCGAAGAGAAAGACTATCAGCCTATACCAGAGATCATGGCTTTTATGGACGCAGAGGGACGGGATAATATGAAACTGGAAATTCAGGCCAACTACAGGCAGATAAAAAAGAATGTTGTCCAGATTATTGAGGATGAGCTGGAACGGATTTCCAATGACCCTGACCTGCATCATCTGCTGGTTAAGGAGAATAAAAAAGAGGATAAATGAAAACATGATCCTCTTTCTTTTTTACAGCTTATAAATTTAACCATGAAATTTTCTAAAAAAATAAGCGGCTGGCCTAATTTACTTTGCCTTCCTTAACTCGTTCTCGATAAATGCCCTTAATTCTGCTCTATCGGGAAGCTGCAGCTGGTATTGGCTGACAAATATTTCCAGATCGCTGTCCGCAATCGCATATTCCACCAGGGCTTTGTTCTGGCTGGTCACAAGCAGGATTCCAACAGGCGGATTGTCGCTGGCTGCCCTGATGTTCTTCCTGTAGAAGCTCAGGTAGGCTTTAAGCTGGCCTATATGTTCATGTTTGGCATTTTCAGTCTTCAATTCCACAAGGACATGGCACTTCAGTATCCGATGGTAAAATACCAGATCGACAAAATAATATTCGTCACCGATAAGCAGCCTCTTCTGCCGCGCCTCATAGCAGAACCCGTTTCCCAGTTCAAGGATAAACTGCTGCAGATGCTCTATAAGGGCGGACTCCAGCTCGTTTTCCTCAATCAGAGCAGGCTGCACCAGATTTAGGAATTCAAAAAAATAATGTGACTTGACCATGTCATGGGACTCCAGCGGGGCAATGCTCTTCAGCGCCTGAGCAAAAGAATGCTGATGGTCCTGCGAAAGCCCTATCCTTTCGTAGGTAAGGCTGTCGATCTGCCTCTTGAGCTCTTTTACTGTGGGCTGCGTTTTTAGGATAAGAACCTCGTAGAATCGTCTTTTGGAGCTGTCCTCAATCTTGATAAGCTCGGTAAAATGGCTGTAGGAAACAGACTCGAACAAGCCGAAAAGGTGGGTTTGCCTGCCCTCTTGAAAGGTGCCGTCCAATTCTTGGGTTGCCGACCCAAGAATTGCGGGACTGTAATTTTCAAAAGAAAAATCCTCAAAAAATGCCTCGGGAAGCAGGCTCTTTAGGTCTTTTTCTAAAAGTGCATGGAACTGCGGATACCTGTGATAGAACTGCCTGCATCGGGACAGCTCAGGCGCGGTCAATCCTTTGACGGAGATTCTCTTGGCAAGGTTTTCAAGCAGTCTCACACCGTACTCCGCCCTGTCGCTTCCGTGCTGTTCGAACTCCACAATATAAAGACCGGTAAGCCAGTTCCTCAGCGTGACCTGCATGTTCACCGCCTTGAAGGCATTGGTGCGTAAATAATCACTGGTCTGCTGTATTCTTAAGCTTAGTATTTCAAAATTCATATTCCTGCCGCATTAATTTCTTTAATAAGCCAAACGGTTTTTCTTTTTGCCGCCGGCAACGAGTCATTTCCATTCGGATTTTACTTCTTTGCAAATTCAAATGAAGTCTCAGCCTTGCCATTCAATACGATATAGGCATCAAATGATTTTCCGGACCTGCTTTTCATTCCCTTGAGCAGCGGGGTTTTCCCGGTACGCAGCAGGATTTCGATATCAGCGTGACTGATCTGCACCCCGCAGACATTTCGGAACTGGATCCACCGGCATTCCTTATCGGGGCATTTGACGGCAGTATCGCTGACAATCATTCTGCTTGCCCTGCACTTCGGACAGCACAGGTTTGGCGCCGTATTCTGCGGAACGGACGTTTCAAGGAGTTCCTTTGTTATGCTTGCGGCGTATTGTTCCATCTGCTTTTGGAATGCCGCCGCGTCTGCCTCTTTGTTTTCAATCTTCCGCAATTCGGTTTCCCATTGGGCCGTCATCGCCACGTCGGCAATCTTTTTATCCTTCACCAGCCCATACACCATAAGTCCCTTCTCGGTTGGAATCAATGATTTTCCATGCCTTTGGATATACTTGCGGTCAAACATTGTTTCAATAACCGCCGCCCTAGTTGCAGACGTTCCCAGACCAATATTCTGCAGTGTCTTGCGGTCCTGGACGTTTTCTATACTGTTTCCGGCGTGTTCCATTGCCGATAAAAGTCCAGCTTCTGTATAAAAGGCCGGCGGGCAGGTGGCCTTCTCCACGACCGCAGACTGTTTGATTTTAAGCTCGTCGCCCCTCCTGATATCAGGGAGTTCCTGTGCAGGCTCTCCGCTGTCAAAAAAGAGAGCCTTTACACCCCGCCAGCCGGATTCGATGATCCTGCTTCCTGCAGCGGTAAAATCAAAGTGCAGCACCTGCAGATTTATTCTGGTAATCTCTTTGATGCACGGCTCGGACACTGCTTCAAGAAGCCTCCCGGCTATAAGGTTGTAGACAGAAGCCTCCTTTGCGGTAAGCGCCGATGGGATTCTTTCGGTGGGCAGCAGGCCGTGGTGGTCGGTAACGCCGGCTTCGCTGACGATCCTTTTATTCAGCCGCCCCAGTTTCAATGCCGATATCGCCGCCTTGAAATTTTCGAGCTGCCCCAATGCTTTTATAAGGCGGGGGATCTCTTCCCAAAGATCTTCGGTAATATTTCTGCTTCCCGTTCGAGGATAGGTGATGAACTGCTTTTCATAAAGGCTCTGTGCAATGTTCAAAGTTTCATTGGCCGAGAGGCTGAGGTCCGTGCTGGCCTGCTTCTGCAGTCCTGTGAGATCGAAAAGCAGAGGGGGCTGCTCTGTAGATTTTTTGGTCTCGACAGAAGATGCCCAGGCTGTCGCCGCATTTCTTTCGATCGCCCTGAGCGCTTCCGTTGCCTGCCTTTTATTGTCCCATCTCTTTTCGCTGATACTTGTGAAGAGTGTATAATCCTTGCTGTGCGTCAGCTGGAGCTGCCAGTATGGCTCGACGGTGAAGGCCTTGTTTTCCAAGTAGCGCAGACATACAAGCGCCAGTGTCGGTGTCTGGACCCTTCCAAGGGAATAGACGCCGGCACCCTGGGCAAGGCTCAGGGCCTGCGAGGCATTGATCCCTACCAGCCAGTCCGCCCTGCTCCTTGCCTGCGCCGCAAGGTACAATCCGTCAAGTTCAGAGCCCGGCTTCAGATTCTCCAGCCCTTTCCTGATGGCTTTCTCGGTGAGGCTGCTGATCCATAAGCGGACGAATGGCTTGCCGCACTCAAGGTATTCATAGATGTAGCGGAAAATCAGCTCCCCCTCACGCCCTGCGTCGGTGGCCACTATGATCAAGTCGCTAAGGCCAATAACATGCTTGATGACTTCGAGCTGTTTCAAAGCGCCTGCATCAGCGGAGTAGCCGGTTTCAATTTTTTGTTTACGAACGGTAAGTAGAAAGGGATCCGGAATTATAGGCAGGGAGCTCTTCTCAAAGCCCCTAACGCCGTAATCCTCCGGCAGGCCCAAGCCCACCAGATGTCCTAAAGCCCAAGTAACAAAATAGCCGTTTCCTGCCAGATAGCCAACCTTTTTTTCGGTGGCTCCCAGCAGTACGGCTATCTCCCTTGCAGTACTTGGTTTCTCTGCAATAACAGCTTTCATGGCTCGTTACATTTTGCGTCCTCTAGACTTGGTTTCAGCCTGCTGCTCTTCCTGCTGTTTCTGCGTCTCTGGACCCGACTGTCCTGATCTTAAAGGTTCCTGCAGCTTTTTGGTCGCCTCATTGGTTTTACCCTCTGAATTCACCGCCGTCTGTACTTTGTTTTCCTCAGCAGGCTTCGCCTGTTCCTTCATTTTTGTCGGGTTGTCGAAAGAAAACTCGGTCCTGCCGCTCTCCTTGTTCAAAGTGATGTATCCGTTGTACTCTCTGCCTTTCTTGTCTATAAGACCGCTGATGTATACGGTCTGGCCGTCCTGCAGTTTCTGCTGCTGCTGCTCGTCCAGTTCTTTTCCCCTGAAGTTTTTCGGGGCTTCCCCGGTCTGGTTCTGTTGATTGCCCTGCACCTGTTTGCCGCCGATGCTCCTGTCGAAGAGAAATTCTACGAAGCGCTTGTCGGCATTGAACTGCACAGTCGCGTCGAACGGTTCTCCTTTTTTGGAAATCATCCCTTCCAATGCCAGCGGTTTTCCTTCCAAAAGGGTCTGCTTTTGATCTTCACTCAGTTTTACGCCTTTTATTTCATCGGGTATTTTGATGTAATCGGCCCTGAAAGCCACTACTTCATTGGTCAGCCTGTCCACGCTGATCACCGAAGGAAGAACCTCGTCGGTCTTCGGATTGGTCAGATTGACAACGCGTCCCATGTTTCCCGTTTTCAGCAGGTTGTCCTTGTCCTCCGTGCTGAACTCATGGCCGAAGAAGGGATAGTTCAGGTTGGGCCCTTTTCGGATGCCGTGTATGGCGACGACAACCTCCCCTTCCTCGTTCATTTTAAGGGACAGTCTGGCGTCCAGCCTTGTAACGGCAGTCCCGAGATTTAGGCTTATGGGCACGAGCTCATTTGTTTTGTAGCCTTTGAGCATGGGCTCCAGAAGGTTCAGTTTCTCAAGTTTTTCCTTGCTGAGCCCAAGATGGTTCATGGTCTCCCAGTCGATCTGTTCCGGCTTGTAGCGGTATTCGCTCGTCTCGGCATTTGTCTGTGTTGCTTCCATATGATTTTTATTTATTGGATTATTGTCTTTTTTGTCCTGCGCAGGCCCATCCGCTTTGATTTCATGCTGCTGCATTAGCAGTTCGCCCTTTGGCGTCGGATTGTCTATATGCTGCTGTATTTCCTTTGCCGTATCGACCCCAATGGCAAGAGGCACCTTGAAAAATGAAAAGTTGGTGGGATTTTTCAGCTGGCTCAGAAAATTGGAAAAGAAATTGGAGAAGAAATCGCCGTTCCTGTCCACTCTCATAAATTGGTTCTGGTTTTTATCTGTGGGGTCTACGGTCTGCATTTTTCCATTTTCATCGATGCTTTTCACTGCCTGGATTTTCTTTTTTTCTTTATCGAACACAAGCAGGATGTCCGAGAGTTCCTCCGGCCATTTTATTTTTTCACTGGATTGTTCACTCATAGCTTTATTTTTTTAGTTGATAATCGAAAGTAACCCCAGCGTCTTCGCTAATGCAGCTGCGGACACCGGTTGTCTGGGTTAGTCTCCAATTGGCTTTTTCCTGGCGGTATGTGCTGAAAAACTCTCCCTTATGAATTGCTGCACGTCCGAAAGCTTGTAATAGATCTTGCCGCTGATTGAATAATAGCAGAGCCTTCCCGAAGACCTGTAGCGCTGAAGGGAGCGAGAACTTATTTTCAGCATCTGCAGGACATCTTGGTTGTCAAGCAGCTCCTCCCCGTCTATGTCCATATTTTTCTTCCTGCTTTCGCTGACCATCTCGCCCAGGATGTCGAACCGCTCCATAATGCGTTCCATCCAGGCCATGAATTCCAATCTCTCCACATTCATAATCCAGTAATTTTGAGTTGCACACCGCAAAATTGTATAATACGCAGATCAATACCTGCCAAGCCGTGCCCATTGGCACATAATTTTTTTTTCTGTAGTGACGCAATAAATCAGCCCCATTTGTCCGCACGCGGTCAAATGGGGCTTTCAAAAAGGTGGGATGGTGGTCCATGCCAATTGGCTCTTATGGGTAAAAAAGGAAAACTTTTAGCCGTTAATCCGCAGCTGTTTAAAGCTCTTTGTCCATGTACTGCTCCAAGGACGTCTTAAGGTGGTCCAGAAAAGAAGTCCTCGTTCCAGCCCTGTCTTTCATCCTGTGGAAGGAATGATGCACGTCGCCGAGCGGAATACGGAAAAGCAGCTGAAAAACAAGGGTTATCCTGCGTATCCCGATCTTTCCGTGCGATACAACTCCAGAGGCGTAAAGCGCATAGATAAGTTCAATTAGCGCGTTTTTGGAATCCGTCCAGAAAATTTCTTTGGAAAATTCCGCGCCTCCCGCAAAAGAATCCGGAGATACTACTGGATGTATCTTCGTGGTAAGGTAATTATAGATAAGCTCATTTGCGATAATCCTCGCAATCTTATTGTCATAATAGGTGGAGAACCTGTGGTCGATCTCGAAAACATAACTGTTCAGTCCATCGCTGTAATTGATCTTTCCCCGCAAAAAATATTCATCATCCCGGTCATTTCTCCCGGACTTGTAGTAACGGTAGAAATGTGTGCTGAAGATGCATTCCTTGAACTGCGCTTTAAGCTGCTGGAGATGGCTCATGAAAAATTTCTGATGGACCTGCCCTTCCCTGACCGGACAGATGGTCTCAATGCGGAAAACTTTATTATAGAACATCAGTTTGCCCAGAATCAGAGGTTTGATGTTTCTGAAAAAGTCTATTTCCTCCGCTTCGTCTTCGAATCCCTTTTCAAGCACATGCTGCCGTGCAGTTTGAAGCACTTCCTTCAGATAGAGCGTCATCTGATGGGCCTCATCAATGAGGTGGGCGGTCTGGCAGGATAATTTCTCTTCTTTAATGCTGATTTGGGAAATAATGGAATGCAGTGAATTCATACTCGAAGGATTTAATGTAATATCTTTTACAAAAATTCCGGGCGCAGCAAAAAGTGCACTGCCTGCCGCTCTGGCATCAGAAACACTCATTGCGCCGTTCTCAAAAACAAACCTGCTGGTAAAAGATAGTACGGTTAGGTGAATTTATTAGCATTTTCGTTTAGGTGCTGGATTAAAACTTGAGGCTCAGACGATACTGGGTAGGTGAAAGTCTGGTGTTCTTTTTGAAAAAACCGCTGAACGCTGCAGGACTGTCAAAGTTGAGCTGTTCGGCAAGCTCGGAAACGGAAAGCTGCGTATCGGCCAGAAGCTGATAGGCTTCCGACAATACGGTCATTTCTATAAAACGTTTGGCTGAGATCCCTAAAACTGCTTTTACGGCTTTTCCCAAATGGCCGCTGCTGACATACAGGCACTCAGCATAAAATTTCACATTATGGTGCCTCGGCGAATTCTGCTGCACCAGGCTGATGAAATCCACTACTATCCTGTCATTTCGATAGTGGAGCTTTGCCGTGCTTTTGCCATATTTATAGCGCAGATCGATGTACTCGTAAACTATTATATTGAAGTAAAGCAGCACCATTTCGTCCCTGAAGACTGCATGCCTGCTGCCGATCTTTTTCTTCAGCAGACGCAGAAGCGATACGACATGCCGCAGTTCCTTCGCGTTAACTGCAAGAACTGGAGATTCCTTTCGGGCAAAAATTTCCATATAGCCTGCACCGAACCTTATGATCCTGCTGGAAACGGCAAATTCTGCAGTGCATGACACCAGCCATATGTGGAGACCCCCCGAGAGGGAGTCGACCGCGGCGCTTCCTGGAACAGCATATATATCGCCGGCCGCAATTTTTGCTCCGGACGAAGATTCTGCGAACGTAATGGAACCCGACACTACCGCCACAAGGGTAATCCAGCCTGGAACCATAAATTTGGAAAGCGCTTTTGCCGATCCGATATCATAAAGGTAAACCACTTTAAGGTCATTCCGCCAAAGACTGTCAGACATTGTATTCAAAATATTGCTTGTATTTGCATGTAATTTTAGGTGAAGTATGATCATTTTTCAAGGACCGGCTTTTTTTTTGGCTAGCCAGCCGCATGTCACAAAAAAGATAAATAGTATATTGATCAGTATGGCAACCAGGACATAAATAAAATGCCGTATTCCCGAATACTTGATCTCCCCGCCGCTTAGATAGCCCACCATCTCATCATAGCTCATAAGATCTGCGACAAGATAGAGGCTTGCTAGATTCAGCGCTATAAGGAAGAGGCAGGTGAAGACTCCTGCAGATCGCTTGTAACGCTCCAAAATGATTCGCAGGTTTATTCCCTGACGCTGTGCTTTTGGCATATTCCGACTGCCGCCGCCATTTTAAGTCCTAGAACAACGTTCTGATCAGATGCAAAGACGGTCTGTGCAATTTTAGTAACAGAGGTCTCCCAATCCTTATCCTTTCTTTTCCTTTCAGTTGAATAGCGTACAACGGAAGATATGGTAAGCAATATCTGCTTATCGCTGTTGCTCAGGGCAGAATTTCCCTGGATGCCCTGCTCATAAGAAACCAGCAGTGCATATAACTCCTGGTACGTATCCTCGGCATGCAGTTCCACAAGCTCCGAAAGCTGCAGAAGGCTGGTTCGGGCCTCTGTGCCAAGAATTGATGATAATAGAACATCATCAAGCTCGGCATCAGATGAAATTATCGGGGTGATTTGATGAAGCCTCTGGTGCAGAACTGCGTCGTTCGCCATTCCATCCAGCTCCGGATAAGTATCGGCTATCGAGTCAATCAGTACGGCAGCATGTTCAACCGAATTCAGTTCCAGACTGTCCGTGTCTATAATGTCTAGTATTTTGCTGTAGAAGCTCCCTGCAGCATCATAGGGGTTGTCCGGATTTTCAGCATCCGCCTGGTTTTCTCTCATTGTCATGGCAGCTTGGCCATTCTCAATATTTGCCATTAAAGGCTCTTGGGAGCAGGCAATGGTGAAAAATGGCAGAATTGCAAGCCATAGTTTTATGTTTTTCATGTTTGATGTGTTAAATGTTACTGATTTTTATTCAGTTCATTTTTCACCCGGGAGAAGCAGAACTATTCGCTGGAGTCTTTCCAGAATTTTGCTTTGAATTCAAAAGCAAATCTATTGGGTAAAACCATCACATACAAACACTTATATAGCAATTTACAGCAATACTACTGTCTTTTTTCTGAAAATCGACATACCTTTTTAACCCTAAATTTCATCGCATTTTGCTTTTTTATAGCTATATTTGAGCCATTTGGATTTCCTGTTAACAACATGGCTGTGGGAATATTTTTGGCCCACGTCATTTCCTTTCATAACAAACCGCTAAAATTTAATCTATGGTAAAATATTTACTGGTTATCTCTTTGTGCTTCGGTTATAATGTTAATGCACAAAAAACTGTTCCCAGAATTCCGGACTCCTTGAAAAGCGCAGATTTCGACTATCTTTTCGACTGTATCGAAAAACAGGATATTGACTCCGCAAAAAGAGAGATCTTCCTTAAGGCTTTTCTGGATAAGGCCCGATCAGAGAAAAACTGGGAAGAGCTTTCAAATGCCTATAAAAATTATGTCCATTATGCTCCTGCAGCGCAAAAGCTCATCTATGCAGACAGTATGGTCATGGCGGCCAAAAAATCAAATGACAATTCAATCATCGGTTCGGCTTATCTGTCAAGAGGCGTGGCCTACTATGGGCAGAAACGTCTTAGAAAAGCTATGGACAGCTATCTGATTGCAGATCAGTATATATCCAAAACAGACGACGGCTACCTCATCCATAAGACCAAATACCAGATTGCGCAGATTAAATTCTATCTCGGATATTATCATGAAGCCATCTCGCTATTTAACCAGTGCACAGAATATTTTAAGGATAATGATGACAGGGCTTACCTGAATTCCCTTCATTCGCTGGGAGCCTGCTACAAAATGGTCGGAAACCATGGTATGAGTACCGAAATCAACAGGCTGGGAATTGCAGAGGGAATAAGAAGAGGAAACCTGGACATGCAGCATTACTTTGTGCAGTCCGAGGGAATAAACCAATGTCTGATCCACAACTACGAGTCAGCGCTCCATAAATTGCAGTCCTCGCTGTCCGGTATCCGTTCCAATAGCGATTTTTCAAATGAAATGGTAAGCAATTTTTACATCGGCAAATGCTTTTGGGGCCTCAATGAGAAGGAAAAGGCAATGTCATACTTCAAAAAAGTGGATCTTGGTTTTTCGCAGCATGCATATATGAGGCCTGATCTACGGCAGGCTTATGAATATATGATCTCCTATTACAGGGACAGGAAGATGATTGAGGCGCAGCTCCATTATGTGGAACGCCTGCTGGCGGTGGATAAGAAGCTTCATATTACCTATACCTATCTTCAGGGAAAAATCAGAAAGGAATATGAAACCCAGGATCTTTTGAGGGAGCAGCAGATTTTAAGGCATTCCGTTGACAGCCAAAAAAATAACGACCGAATATCCATATCGGTTATCTGCATACTTTTTCTCCTTATCTTGTTAGGGATAATATGGTTCTTCAAAAGCAGAAGCGAATCGCGAAAAAAATATGAGGAGCTGCTGCAGAAAATTGAAATTGAAACCAGAGCCAAGTCCGAGAAAACCGACGAGCTCGATTTTGCGATAAGCAGCGATGTCGAGCAGGCGGTGCTGCAGTCCTTGAAAAAATTTGAGGTGGGCAGGAAATTTCTGGAAAAAGGTTTGAATCTTACCAAACTGGCGGGCCATTTCAATACCAACACAAAATATCTGTCGGTCATCATCGCGCGTCACAGAAATCAAAACTTCAGCCAGTACATTAACTCACTTAAGATAGATTATATAGCCAAAAGGATCAGAAATGAGAAAACACTGCAGAATTACACCCATGATGCCCTTGCTCTGGAAGCGGGCTTCAGCACTACAAGACGTTTTGTAAAAGCTTTTGTAAGCTGCACGGGGATAACTCCTAAATACTTCATCGAAGAATTGAGGAAAGATGAAAATCTTCCTTGATGGTAAATTACTGTATAAAAGACATTGCTATTATTTTTCGCTAACAACAAGCATATCAATTTAATTTTTCCGATATGCATCGGTTAAAAGAGCAATTAACCTAGACTTTTTCTAACTCTGCATCTATTTTCAAAATTTTATTTAATAAATAATTTCCAAATTCATTGGTTAATTTCAGTTTATCAGCACCACGCATTAAGCTGCCAAAGCTGTTTATTCCACTGGGAGTTATATTTAATAAATTATTTTCTAGAAAATAATTTTTCTGGTTTGTAACAGTTACATTTTGGCTTGCCCATTCTCGGCCATAATTAGGTGTTAAGTTCTCACCAACAAAATAATGCGGCCATCTATCATTTTCATTTCCTGTATTTCTAAGTTCCGAATTGACCCTATATATTGAAAGAATATTTAAATGTCCCACCGCATAGCAAATCAGCACATCGCCTTCCTTTACTCCATTTGGTTTTAATTTTGAAAAATGGAGATTGCTGTCTACCTCGTCAAATTTTGCGGATAAAGGGATTAGATCATTTGAAACACCAATAGGCTTTAGCCAAAAAGTTGCATTTGTCTTTATTCCAAGATAATTCTCTCTCTCTTCAAATAATAAGGATAAATTGAGTTTGATTGGGTTTTTCTCGATTACGGGTATGGGCGTTTCCATAATTTTTGCCAAACATTCATCAATTTTATGTTCGTTGAAGCACTTGAATTTTATTTTGTCAATTATTCCATTTTTAATCTTATCTATTTCTATTGCATCTTTAATTAAAATCCCCCACTCATTGTTAATCCGAAGGCCGCTGTCAGTAAAATTAGCAGAAGTTATGATTGCACTTGCAGAGTTATCGGCATACTCGCCTATAAATATTTTCCCGTGAAAGAAATTATCAATGAAGATTTCAAACTCAACTTTCAAGGAATTGAAAATCCCATAAAGCTCTTTGAAAAAATGGATTTTAGAATACTGATCTTTGTCAAATGGCTTCAACGTAGTTACAATTGTGACCTTCCGAAGACAAACCAGCTCTTTGAAGTTTATGAGTTCTATGTTCTTTGTGATATATGGACTTATTATTGTGGCACTATTGGCCTCCTTAAAAATTTGATTTACTTGATGCAAATGATTCTGCCTGGTAAGGTTATTTATTATCATTTTATTTACTCTTTTTATTTCTCAGATTATTTAAATATTTTTTCAATGATAATATTCATCGCTTCTACAATTTACTGATTATTGGCTACCTTATTCTCTCTAAGTTGGTCATATATTTTTTACAGTATCTACCGGTCTCGTTATCACGCAGTGCTCTGTTTAGTGCATATCCTCCTCCAATAATAACTCCTAAAGCGCCTAATATTTCTTTGACATATTCAGGAGAGGTTGCAGCTGGATTTTTGATTAGCATATAGGCGGCAAAAGGTATTGAAGCAAGCCCTAACCCTGTCAAAAGTACCTGTCTGCTGAATTCTGAATATATATTATTGTAATTATTTATGAAATCTTGTTCACTGTAGCCTTCACCAATTTTCTCTTGGATATTTTGTAGTTCTGCGTTGAATGCCCGTAAGTAATCTCTATTCTTTTCACGAAACTCTATTAGTCGTTCAAAAGGTACATCTGCTAGATTCTTTGGAATAAGAAGATTGATGATTCCTTTGGCAAATTTGGTAGTCCTATTTAAGCTCGGAGTTGTAAAACGGGAGTAATTGGTAAAATTGTCATACCTGTTATTATCGGTAATTATCGCCGCAGATTCTAAATGGGCAATTTCTTTTGCCAGATAGGTCATAAATAGAAATGCGAGCTCCTCAGGCAGTGTCAGTCCGTTCTCGGTTTGGCGTCCAATGTTATTTCGCAGACAATAATCCGCCCACGCATCGGAAAATTTTTCGTGGTAAACATTGAAATTCCAGTTTTCAGGATTTTGCCATTTTCTGATCAAGTTCGCATTATTGAATAAAAGGCTCCTCTCGTGCCTATTGTCAAAGATTTTATTTACTTCTTCAATTGCTTTCAATGTTGCTCTATATCCTACATCCGCTCCAGGACTATAAGGTCTTATTAAATCAGTTTCATCTATTATTCTTGCATAATTGTCGCTCACTTGACCGCGACGGCTGTAAGGAATAATAGGCCTGAAATTTTCGAAATATAATAATGAAAATTTAAGCCAAGCATCAGTTGGCGGCTCAAAAGTCGGATAATAAATAAGTGGCTCCATTATTTAACAGTTTTATAATTTAATTTTACAATTCCTTTCTTCCATATTTCTACAAAGCACTATTAATTTTTAAAGCGCTTGTTCCGCTGATTTTCGCAATTTTAACTTACACAAATCTAAATTGAAAGATAGCTGATTCCTTCGATAATCTCTTTCGATTCCTCACCCTCAAATCTGATATTTATCGCATCGCTTTCTCTAGCGTCCAACAAGAACTCTGTCAAATAGCGCGGTACATTTTTACTGTATAAATTTTCTTCTCTAGAATTCAATTTTGTAATGAAATTTTCAAATTCGTTTAACGCATTAAATACTTTATTCAAAATTTCAATATCTCTTTGTTGATTATCATAGGATGCAAATTCGCCTGAATAAAAATAATCTGCGTATTTTTCTAAAAAAACCACGGATAATTTGGCTGGAGAGACTTCAAAATAATGAAGCAGATATTTTAAATATCTAATAAAGGACTCTCTAAGCTGAAATGCAATAAACTCTTTATAGGCATCACTTTGCCCTTCATTGTATTCGATAGATTTTAAAAAGGATTCCAAAGCTTCCTGAACCTTTACTCCTATTACATCTGCAATTATTTCAGGAGTCCTGTCTTTCCCTCCAAAGAAAAAAAAGAAATAATTTACTTCGCAGCGTTTCATGTCAAATTTCCCTATTCTGAAATTATGTTCTTTATTTTTTTTGAAAGACACCTTTGGAGTCTGCGTTTTTGCCTGCTTATCAATATCGGCAACTGAAACAAACTTTGTTTTTCGAATTAAATTCCCTGCATTAGCTTCTAAATCCCCCATATCTTCGATCAAAGGAAAAGCATATACAACCGCATTGCCCTTATCACCTCCTATGCCATTGGCAAGACTGCGAAGTACAAAATGCTGATTCGTGCTCGTCGAATTTATCTTAAATTTAAAATGATCATGTGGGGTCTTGCTGAATTCACTTTTAGGATCTGGGCTGGAAGTTTGCAGGTCTCCTTTTTTATATTGTATAAAAAGCAGATGCCCGCCGCTGCCCGATTTTATTCTTACATCAAATCCGCCACCTGCATTTCCAGTTGGATCATCCTTCCCTTCCGTTGTAATGTGGAACCCTCCAGCAGTAGACTTTGGAACATTAAAAAAAGGTAATCGATGTGCTGGTCTCCAGTAGTCCCATAACGGAATATCTTTTAAAAACCAAAAATAACTGTCGGCAAGGTTAAGAAGTTCGTGCGTTATGTTTAGCTCAAGTGTTTTTTCGTGAAATTCCATCATTAATTATTATTTTTTTTATTTTAAAGGACATTATTCCCTATCTCAATTATTAATTGGACAAACCTAGAATACTATTTGAATATATATTTACGGTTTTCCGCAAATCGAGCAATTCTATCTACAAAATAATCGTTTTATGATATAATTTGTGACAGTACAAATACCTGTTTTACTAAATTATAAGCATAAAAAAAGATGCTTATTAAGCATCCTTAGGTATTTTGTTTAAATGTTATTTAATTAACTTTTTCGTTTATCTTCTAAAGATCAAATTTATTAGTTCCTAGCCTTAAAAATTTAAAGAAAATTATTTCGTAAGAGCTTTCTTAAATATATTTATATCTGAATTATCAATTGAATCATAAACTTTTGCAAAATCTGTTAAAGAAAATCCCATCGATTCAACTATTAAAAATAATGTTAAAGAATTTGGTATAGATTTACCATTAAAAGTATCAGAAACAGTAGCTTTTCTTATATACGCAGTCAATGCAATTTTATTATAGCTTTGAGCGACAGGTGCTTCACCAGTGCTTTCAAGTAACCTGCGTAAGCTAATTGCAATTCGTAATTTGATATTTTCGTCTGTTTCTTTTTTCACAATGCAATTAACATTAACTAAAATAATTTATCGGTACGTTTTGGCGTACCGATAAAATTTATTATATTTGGCTCGATACTAGTATTTAAGTATCCTTTTTTTATTATTTTTGCGATTCTTCATTAAAAAATATTTGAAGCATTCGCTTTGAATCTCGTTATCGAAAACTGGCGTTTAAATAACCACGAGATGATAAGTAAGATGCTCACGCTTTTGGCGTGGGCTCACTTATTCGTGGTAAGGTACCGCCAGTACCCCGGTAGCGGATTTGTTGAGTTTCCACGCCTTTTTTATGCTTATATCTCAACTTCTCAAAGCAAATTCCTTAGATTTAAAAGAAACGCACTCATTTGTTTAACCTTTAAAAAGGTCAGCTATGATGTAAAATTGTTCTGTTTTTGTAATGCCTGGCCCGAACCGGTATTGACATTGAATTAGTTTAAGGGCCGGGTCATTGCCCAGCAGATTCAGCATATGCCTAGACACAGCCTGGAAAATCACAATCTAGTTTTTGAAATCTTAATAAATACGCCAATGAAATAACCATTTTACAGCATAATTTGAAGCTCGGCATCAGATGCCGCTCCAAAAAAGCAGTCCCCTACCGCAGCGACTAAACTAGTGTAGAGGACCTTAGCTAATCAAAACCAAGTTCAACTAACCAATCCAATATTATGAATATTTTTTCATTTTTCAAGGGTGGGAAAGCTTTTTATTGCCTTGTTTTTACAGGCTTTCTAATCTCTTTCTCCCCTTCATTTGCCAAAAACAGTCTGCGGCGCAGCACCTCTTTAATCCAACAGCATCAGATACAGGGAACTGTCTCCGATGGCTCTAGTCCCCTGCCCGGCGTTACCATCTCATTAAAGGCAGATTCCATGACTGCCGCGATTTCTGACTACAACGGCCATTTTAGTATTTCTGCATCTGCCCAAGATACCTTAGTATTATCTTATTTAGGATTCAAAACCGCTTACATACCCATTAATAGCCGGTCAAAAATTAATATTGTACTTCAGGTTGACGCCACCACTCTGCAGGAAGTCAAAGTTAATGCCGGATATTACTCTGTACAAGAAAGCGAACGTACTGGAAGCATTGCTCGAATTACATCTAAAGATATCGATACCCAGCCAGTCACAAATGTTTTGGCCACAATGCAGGGAAGGATGGCTGGTGTCAGCATCACCCAGACTACAGGTGCTCCTGGCGGTGGATTTGATATTAAAATCAGAGGACAGAACAGCCTTCGGTCCGATGCCAATGCACCGTTGTACATTATTGATGGTGTTCCGTATTCTTCGGATCCAATCGGACATGCGCAAACCTCTAGTCCTTTCCCGACAGTTTCCAGTCCGCTTAATAGCATTAGCCCAGATTCGATCGAAAGCATTGAAGTCCTCAAAGATGCAGATGCAACCTCAATATATGGTTCAAGGGGCGCAAATGGAGTTGTTCTCATTACCACCAAAAAAGGGAAAAAAGGAAAGACATCTTTCACCATTAATAGCTCGACGGGTGCAGGGACAATTACAATATTTCCTGACCTGATGAACACAGAGCAGTATCTGGCAATGCGAAGACAGGCTTTTAAAAACGATGGACTTTCTGAATTTAATGACTGGGATTACGACATAAACGGAACTTGGGATCAGAAAAGATATACTGATTGGCAGAAGGAGCTTCTTGGAGGTACAGCACAGATGAATGACCTTCAAGGCACTGTATCGGGAGGATCAGAGCAGACGCAGTTTATGTTCAACGGTAACTGGCATCAGCAAAGTACTGTATATCCCGGAGACTTTCGTTATAAGACGGGCGGACTGCAGCTTAATTTAAACCATAAGTCAGAAGACGGAAGATTCCGCATTAGTTTTACAGGAGGCTACAACAGCCAGAATAATAACCTGCCTTCCTTTGACCTGAGTTTTGATGCTAGATATCTCCCTCCTAATGCCCCTGCTCTATATAAACCTGATGGAAGCCTTAACTGGGAAAACGGTACTTGGGAGAATCCGCTTAGAAATCTTAATGCACAATTCCGTTCAAAAACAAATAATCTAATAGCTAATAGCACGCTTTCATATGAAATCCTAAAAGATCTTACCATTAAAAGCAGCTTTGGTTTTACCAATCTAGGCAGTTCCGAAACTAGAACCCGGCCTTCCACCATTTTTAACCCGGCCAATAATGTCACCAGTGCACGTTCTGCGATCTATCTCTACGATACGGACCGTAAATCTTGGATAATAGAACCTCAGATCAATTACAGCATGGCAATAGCTAATGGAAAATTTGACGTGCTGGTCGGCGGTACTTTCCAGAGCCAGACAAACGATATCCTGTATCAGACTGCTAGCGGATTCGCCTCCAACAGCTTAATTTACAACCTTGCAGCAGCAAAAAACATAACTATTTACAGCAACGACCAGGATCAATATAAATATCAAGCTTTTTTCGCCAGAGTCAATTACAACCTGCAGCAGCGTTATATTCTTAATCTGACAGGACGACGGGACGGTTCAAGCAGATTTGGGCCAGGAAACCAGTTCGCTTCTTTTGGAGCTGCTGGTGCAGCATGGATTTTCTCAAAAGAAAACTTTTTAACTGAAAGCTATTGGCTAAGTTTTGGTAAAATCCGTTGCAGCTACGGAACGACAGGAAATGACAAGATCGGTGACTATCAGTTTCTTAACACCTATACCACATCTGGAATAAATTATGGAGGCTTAACTGGATTACAGCCCTCAAGACTTTACAATCCAGATTTTGGATGGGAAATTAATAAAAAACTGGAATTCGCATTAGAGCTTGGATTTTTAAAGGATAGGATTTTCACAACTGTTTCCTGGTACCGGAATCGCTCTTCAAATCAGCTGGTCGGTCTTCCATTGCCAGGCACAACGGGATTTCAGGTTATACAGACAAACCTAGATGCGCAGATAGAAAACAAAGGTCTTGAACTCACATTAAGGGCGGTAAATTTTAATGATTCCAAATTTAAATGGTCTACAAATTTCAACATAACTTTTGCTAAAAACACCTTGTTACGTTTTCCTAATCTAGAAGGTTCAACATACAGCCAGAAGTATCGAATAGGTATGCCGCTAAACATCGAGCTGTTGTATCATTACAAAGGCGTAGATCCACAGACGGGTGTTTACCGATTTGAGGACACTAACAAAGACAATACAATCTCTTTTCCGGATGATAGGCAGACTGCCCTGAATCTTAACCCTGCATTTTATGGGGGGCTTCAAAACCAAATTAACTATAAAAGATGGAATTTAGACTTTCTCTTGCAGTTTGTAAAACAAAAAAGCAGAATCTATCCGATGGGACCTGCTGGAATGATGTCTAATCAGTTGCGGGATATGAGCGCAACATGGACGCAGCCCGGGGATAATGCATCGTACCAGATTGCAACAACTGGATCCAATTATGAAGCATTGATGGCTGATTATTATTACTCCCTCAGCGATGCTACTGTGACGGACGGGTCTTATATCCGTCTTAAAAATATAGCCTTGTCATTCGATGTTCCGCTGGCACTTAAACAGACAGGCCTAAAAATCATGCTTCAGGGACAAAATTTACTGACATTCACAAAATTCAAAGACGGGGATCCGGAATTCGGAGGTGCGGGATTTCTACCGCCGCTTAAAGTACTCAGCGCAGGCATACAACTAACATTTTAACTATCAGAAAATGAAAAAAATAACAGTCTTAACAGTTGCTGTAGTTTTATGGCAGCTCCTAGCATGCGACTCTTTTGTTGAAACTGGTCTTCCTAAATCACAGCTTTCAACTTCAGAGGTATTCGAAGATCAAGCAACGGCTGCAGCAGCCTTAGCTAATATTTATGCCAAAATACGTGACACAGGCATGCTGACAGGCTCCTTTACAGGTTTATCGCTCCAGCTTGGGAACTACGCCGATGAAACAGTTTCATATGAAAATGCTTCAAGCTCCGGCTCTTTATTTTATGGCAATAGACTGCTTCCTTCCACAACGGCAGTCCAGGACTACTGGAATACTTCTTATAATCAGATCTATGCCTCAAATGCGCTTATAGAAGGAGTAGAAAAGAGCCAGAATCTTTCCCCTGAAAATAAAAAACAGCTTAAAGGGGAAGCACTCTTTATCAGGGCATTGGTGCACTTTTATCTCACAAATCTTTTTGGTTCTATTCCCTACATCACTGATACCGATTACAGAAAAAACAGTAAGGTCTCGCGTATAGATATGCAGAAAGTTTATGAGCATATTCTTTCTGATCTGAACAGTGCCGTCCTCCTGCTGCCAACTTCATACAGTACTGTGGAAAGAATCCGTCCCAACAAGTGGGTTTGTCATGCACTGCTCTCAAGAGTTTATCTGTACAGCAATCGATATGCTGAAGCCTCTAATGAAGCCTCAGCAGTTTTAAATGAAAATAATTTGTTTTCATTGGAACAGGATATAGACCGCACTTTTCTTGTCAGCTCGAAAGAAACTATCTGGCAGCTTCAGCCGGCATTTGCGGGGCAGAACACAAAGGAAGGGTCATCCTTTATTTTTATAAGCACCCCTCCAACAGCAGCCTCTCTCAGCCCTTCGCTCTTTGATTCCTTTGCCGCAAATGACCTGCGCAAATCTCATTGGATCAAAGCTGTTTCAAATGGTACTTCAATTTGGTATCATCCCTTCAAATATAAGGAACGGGATAATACGGCGCAATCCAAGGAATATTCTGTATTGTTCCGATTAGCCGAGCAGTATCTCATCCGCGCAGAAGCCAGGGCGCGCCAAGGAAATTTAACTGGATCAAAAGAAGATTTGAACCAAATCAGGATACGCGCTGGATTAGACAAAACAGCTGCAGTGACCGCAGATGAAATCGCAAATGCAATACTGCAGGAGAGAAGATGGGAGTATTTTACCGAGCTTGGCCATCGCTTTTTTGATCTGAAACGTCTTGAAGTGCTTGATAAAACTCTCAAACCAGTAAAAGCAGGATGGAATTCAGAAGACAAATTGTTCCCTATACCTCAAACTGAATTAATCACCAATCCAAATCTTCAACCCCAAAATCCTGGTTACTAAATAAAATACAATATGGCATCAAAAAATAAACGGTTCTCCCTTAAAGAAGTTCAATTAAAGGATTGTCTTATATATTTATTTTTTTTATTTGTTTTGCAATTGGAAACCTGCCCTTTAAATGGGCAGGCATTGCAGAAAAAAGAGCTAGAGGAGAAAGATTACCGCCTCTGGGCGGAAACTTTCATTGATAAATTTTCTTCTGATGGAAGATGGACTAGTTATTCCTTACAATATGAAAACAATCGTGATACGTTATTTATCAGAAACATAACTGACACGGGAAAAACATTTAATATTCCGATGGGATATAACTCCTGCATTACTTCAGATCAATACTTTTACGCCCAGACAAAAGACAGCCTTAGCTTTATTGATTTGAGTAATGGGCAGCAGAAAAGTATTTCGAATGTTTCTTCCTATCAATATAACGAGCAATACAATCTTATTATATTACTAAAAGCTAACGCTGGAAAAGAAAAGTCGCTACTTATTCAAAGTCCTGATGGAAGAATAATTAAATCAGTAGAACATGCCACACAGTTCTCTCTTTGTCCTAAAAATAAATGGCTAATCGTCAGCACTTGCAGCAGCGGCAGTTGCAAATTGATACTGATCAATTTAAAAGATAAGTCCGAAAAACAAATCGCTTCCGGTTCAAATCATTTTACGGAATTTTCATGGGATCCACATGGCAGAGCAGTCGCTTTTTACTCGTTGTCGCCAGATAGGAAAATAAATTCAATATTTATGTACCGCAATGACCTGAAAAGATTATTTGAATTTAATAGTGGAGTTCCGCAGGGACTTCCTGAGGGCGCAGAAATTGTTTCTTCACCTCCAGATAAAATTTTAATTTCAGAAGACCTCCAGCGTGTCTTTTTCCATATCAGGAAAAGAAAATCTGACAAACTTTCTAAATCTTATTCGCAGCCTGAAGTCTGGAACACAAATGATAAGTTAGTATATTCGTACGCATATATCGGTGAAATTCCCAGTGAAACTCTCAAAATTATGATGTGGGAACCGAATAAAGGAAGATCTATTGAGGTAAGCACAGATGAACTTCCTGAAGTTTTTTTCACGGGAAACCAAAAGTATGCGATTCTGTCCAATAAACTGCAGTATGAGCCACAATTTACTCTTTATGCACCGCGAGATTATTATCTGCTTAACCTTGCCACGATGCAGCGAAAGAAAATACTGAGCAGGTTTTCATCTTATTATGAATATTTAACAGCATCTCCTGACGGACGTTATCTTGCTTATTTTAAAGACGGCAACTGGTGGACTTATAATATTATCAAAGACCTGCATACTAACCTAACTCAAAATTTACAAACAGTTTTCAATGGCAAAGTACATACTTTGGTTTCCAACAGTGCATTTGGACAAGCTGGATGGAGCAGCAGTAATACAGAAATACTTCTCTATGACCAATTTGATATCTGGGCTGTAAGATTTGACGGTTCTAAAGCGAGAAGACTTACCCACGGAAGGGAAAAAGAAATAAAGTTTCGCTTTGGTTGTGATCCAGGCAGTGCCCTACTTAATAGTACATATGGAAGCTTGAACCATGAAGTCTATGACCTAACTAAAGAGATTATTTTAAATGCCAGAGGTGCTGATGAAAAAACAGGATTTTTTCTATGGAAAGAAAATATCGGCGAAAAACCAATCGTTTATGAGGATGCATATATTGACCAGCTCAAATATTCATTTTCCGGCAAAAAGTTTCTATACAGGATTCAAAAATTTTCTCTTCCGCCTGGGCTGGTCATTCAGCAGGAAGATCTGCGGCAAAGTACAATTTTCCAGAGCAATGCGCAGCATAGTAATTATCACTGGGGAAATAACGAACTCGTAACTTTTGAGAATTCAAAGCATCAGAAACTCAAAGGTGTTTTATATTATCCGGCTTTATATGACCCCACAAAAAAATATCCTATGATTGTCCATGTTTATGAAAACCAGTCAAAAAATCTGCATTTATATTCCATTCCTACCTTAAAGAATGAAACAGGATTTAATCCGGCAGTTTTTACCTCTAAAGGCTACTTTTTCTTTCTTCCTGATATCATCATTGAGGATGAAAATCAAGGGCTATCCTCATTGGACTGCGCCGAATCAGGTGTAAAAAAAATACTCTCCATGAACATTGTCAATCCCGAAGGTGTTGGCCTAATGGGCCATTCTTTCGGCGGTTATGAGTCTGCGTTCATTGCAAACCGATCCAGCCTCTTTAAAACAGCTGTAGTCAGCGGGGCAATTACAGATTTAGGCCGCTTTTATTTAACTGTAAACTGGAAAACAGGCAGGCCCGATATATGGCGCTTCCAAGGTGATCAGTGGAATATGAATAATAAGGATCCATTTAATTATCCCGATGTTTATAATCGAAACTCGCCAGTCGCCTATATTAACAGTCTAAAGATTCCGCTTCTCACATGGAGCGGGAGGGCAGATACGCAGGTTGACTGGCAGCAGACCGTCGAATATCATATGGCCCTGCGTCGTCTTGGTAAAAAAAATGTAATGCTGCTGTATCCTAATGAAGGTCATGGATTGGCTATACCTTCCAATCAGGAGGATTTGACACACAGAGTTTTGCAATGGTTTGACTATTTTCTAAAAGAAGAAAAAATCTCAGGTTGGATAGACAATGCTATGAATTAATTCATACAATAAACAAAGCCGTTCATGTGTCTGAACGGCTTATCTTTAAATAAGCTTTTAAAATGGACGCCAGAGCGTTATTACACATTGCCCCTGCGCATTCTTTCCATAGGCTATTGGTCCGGTTGTTCCGCCTAAACGGCAGATAAATGGACTGGGATTATCATCACAAGCGACTGCAATATCACATTGTTGCTGAGCATTCAAAGTGTAACCCACAGCAGGACCTCGACGTTTTTCAAGCTGCGGCTTGAACGAATTGGCAAACGCGCTGGACGCTGCAAGGATTACGGCTAGAATAGATAAACGGTTTTTAAGAATAATTCTCTTCATAATTGTTTATTATCATTGGACAGCATACAAAATATGCCTCTTCGTTTACTTAAAAAAATCAGATTTTATATTTAACAATACCGCTCCATATCACTGGAGCGGTAAAGCTAATTACTCAATTTTCACTGCATCGGACGATATAGTATTTCAACACATTGTCCTTGTGCATTCTTACCGTAGGCCTGTGGTCCTGAGGTACCATTTAGTCGGCAGACAAATGGTGTCGGATTATCGTCACAAGCCACTTGGATATTGCAATCGTCCTTAGCATTCAGCGTGTAGCCGACTCTAGGGGCCAAACTTTTTGAACTGCTCTGCATCGAGGACGCAAAGGCTCCTGTAATTGCAACGACAACTGTTGCTGCTGCAATTCCATTTTTAAATAATAGCGTTTTCATAATATAAATATTAAATTAAACTCTGATCTACTTTTTTCTACAGGTTTTCGATCTGTTTCCTGATACTGGCCAGTATATTTTTAATATCATTTTTTTACAAAACCATTATTTTTAAACTCTTTTTTCAATATATCCCGGAATTTATAAACTACAATACTATTTCCAATCAGAGCAAAGCAATTTTCTTTCGTTATATAAAAGCTTCTCATCTTATTATCCTCTAAATTATAGATTGGGAAACTCATCAGGTATATATTTTTTGAGATATCGTAAACATCTATTATTGACGCCTGCTCCCACAGTTTGTTATCCTCAAACTTTCCCTTGATTCTAGAATGTATAAAAAGTAGATTATCATATACTGCGGCGTTAGCGTTTACAATTAACGGCGGGGCATTCATAGTACGCTCCTTATTTCCTTTAAGATAGGCCACTCCTATCTTCGCTTTTGAAACAGTATCGATCGTATTGCCTCTCCTTACGAGATGTCCGCTATTATTTGCTATAATAAACTCATTTCTATAAAAGTAGACATATACCAACCGTTGTATCTTTTCACTGTAGAGCAATATTCCATCAGTGTCAAAAACTCCATCGATCTGTCTCTGGAGTAGACGTCCATTATATTTAATTGAAGGTCTAGAGTATTGGTTAAAGACTCCTAAAATGTTCCCTAGATTTTCTCCATTATTGGATCTGAATCCAGTAGTTGTACTGTCGATTTGAACCGACTGTGTGAAATAGGGTATTCCTTTTAAATTATAATTGATTTTCCAGTCCGAAGTTTTTCCCCGGTAGACTGCAGGTACGGATCCCTCTTTTAGAAAAAAGTAAAATCCCTGTACAGATACAATTGGTTTCTTAAATGGAATTTCGTTAGTCCTAAAAGTAATTCTCTCCGCTTTCAGACTTTTCAGTCCTTGATCTGCTGACTTAATATTTAAGGGAGCGGTATAGTTACCCAGATAGATTCTGCCTCCTGACTCCCCAGCAAAGTAGTAGGAATTATATTTTAAGTCCAGCTGGTTTTCAAACGCTGCTGGATGTTGAGGATAACGTCTTATAAAAGGATTTTCAAAGTGCATAATACTCTCTGAGCGTCGAAATAGAATTATTATAATGGCGGTAGTACAGATAATTGTGGAAATCATTTTCACCAAAATTAAATAGCTTTTTTTTCTTGAATGATATGGCTTTTCTATATTATGGTGCAGCAAAATAGCTGTCATTGCCAGTAACACAAATGCAATATTGAAGATGAGATGGCTTCGCCAGCTCATTTTTTCTAAAATGCCTCCGCATGAACAAGGTATAAAAGAACTATAATTTAAAATAATTATAATATAGGTAGTAAATAAGCTCATCATGCCCAGTGCTAGAAATAATGCTGCCATTCTTAATTTGGGTACCATAAGCAACAGAGCTGTTAAAAGCTCAAGAAACAGTACACTTGGTGCTGCCAAGCCAGCAAATGCACTTATTAGCGGTGATTGCCCGAGCTGGATTTGGAAGTTTTCAAAATCTATCATTTTGCTTACTGAAGCATAAACAAATAGAAGTATATATAACAGGCAGATTACTTCAAGTATCACTTTTTTAAATGATTCCGGTATTTTCATTGGTTTAATTTTAAGGTGTAGGATTATCATCTTTGCCAATAGTCAGTAGATAATATTTTCCACTTGTTAAAAAATCATTTGAATTATAGCACAATTTCAAAGTGCCAAATTAGATCAATTGCATTGAGTGATTATTATGAAAATTCATCCATTATTTATAAAAAACGGTCTATTTTTCCTATAAGCAATTATCTTCCTATTCGCTGAGGGCTTAAAGAAATATTCTCGATACCCAAAAAGTGGGCAGATTTTTAGCAAGCTGCATGCTGTTGGTCTTCAAAACGTTGCTGGAAAAGCGGATGAATCCGAAGCAAATCAAATGCTATGCTCCCGTTCTTCCCTTGTAAGTGCGGGGCATTTTGCCTAAATTTGCGGAATGAACCACGAAGAAATAAAACGCTATTTTGAAAGCAATCCCCCGCCCAAGGAAGTAAGACTGACGGAATGGGCAAATATTACCGATACGCAGGTTTTTCTCAGGAGCTGCTACAGCACCATCAGAAACTTCAGCGGACCTGTGGACCGCTGTCCGGCATGGTGGCATCTCAGGGATTTTTATATCCTAATGAAAAAGACTCCCGCACCGCAGGCTTCGGCACGGGAAGCAGCTGCGGAAAATATGCAGGAAGATGCCTCTGATCAATCGCTTTCAGAAGAAGCCGATGTTTAAAACCGGCTTTCATTTATAAAATAACAGCCCTGCAGTTCACACTGCAGGGCTGTACTTTTTTATGATGGACGCCGTCTCAAACCAGAAGGAATTCTGCCTTGTTTCTTCCCGCAATGCTCCAGTCCATTTCCATTATGCTCTGCAGAAGATCTTTAAGGGCCTTGAATGTGCTGGGCTTGACGGCATAATAATCGGCTCCCAGATCATAGGAGCGCTTTATGTTTTCAGCATTGCTGCTCGTGGAAAGCATAATCACTTTTACGCCGCTCAACGGCAGCGTTCCCCGCCGTATTTCCTCAAGGCATTCAAAACCGTTTTTGACAGGCATGTTGATGTCCAGAAAAATGATTTCAGGCAGGCTCCCGGCGGCCTTATTAAGAGCACTCAGAAGCTGCTGCCCGTCTTCGGCTGTATTGACAGTCACCGGAAGGCTGAGCTCCTGAACGGCATCGAGAAACAGCAGCCTGTCGTCCTCATCATCATCTGCCAGATAGATAATCTTTTTGGAATTATATATTTGCGACATGGCCTCATGCTTTATGCTGCTGCAGAAGACAAGAATCTAAGAATCTGCAAAAAATACATATCAGATAAGTAAGAATTGAAGATCGATAAATAATCGAATTATATCCGTTTAGCGGTTAACAGACCTTAAATATACGGAATTTACCTGCATAATTTTCAGCAATTGAAGCAAAAGATTGAAAATTATAGAAACAATAACACTTTATAACATTTTTTTTTAAAATTCATTTAATCCTTTTTAAAAATAAAAACAGCATTCTTTTCAGAATTCCCTATGCCGTAAATTCTGAATAAAGCCTTTCCGGCTTCTTTTTTCTTTTATGAATACCTGCTGAAAAATAAGGCTTTTTTAAAATTGTTGCTATTTGTAACATAATAACTTTTACAAAATGTTATTATCTGTACTAATTTTGGTCTGTATAAAAATGAACAGACCATGAGCAGGGCAATTGTGCATATCGACATGAACACCTTTTTCGTATCGTGCGAAAGGCTTTCCAATTCAGAACTTAACGGCATTCCGCTGATCATAGGCGGCGGGGACAGGGGCGTTGTGGCGTCCTGCTCCTACGAAGCCCGTAAATTCGGCGTGCGTTCGGCCATGCCCATACACATGGCCATGAAGCTCTGCCCTCAGGCCAAAATCATGAAGGGCGACATGGAGCTCTACTCGAGGCTCTCCCATGACATCACCGAAATCATCCAGGAAAAGGCGCCCGTGGTGGAAAAGGCCAGCATCGACGAGTTCTATCTCGACATCACCGGCATGGACCGTTTCTACGGAAGCTACAAATGGACAGATGAGCTGGCGCAGCGAATCACAAAGGAAACGGGCCTGCCCCTCACCTTTGCCCTTTCGGTCAACAAGACCGTATCGAAAATCGGCACGGGCGAAGGCAAGCAGAAGCAGAACCTTGAAATCCCGGAGCATCTGGTGCAGTCCTTCCTGAACCCGCTCTCCATTAGAAAAATTCCGATGGTCGGACAGAAAACCTTTGAGCTCCTTTCGAGAATCGGCATCCGCACCATCCGCACGCTCTCCGAAATGCCAGCCGAGTCCCTGCAGCAGATGATCGGAAAAAACGGAACAGAACTCTGGAAGAAAGCCAACGGCATCGACAACACGCCTGTGGAGCCATACACGGAAAGAAAGTCCATTTCCACCGAGCACACCTTCTCCCAGGATACCATTGATATATTGAAACTCAGCAGGATCCTGCAGGGAATGGTTGAAAAGCTGGCCTACGAGCTGCGCGCCGAAGAGTGGCTCGCCTCGACTGTGACCGTCAAGATCAGGTACGCCAATTTTGATACCGAAACCAAGCAGTCCCGTGTGCAGTATACCTCGGCCGACCATATCCTGAACCAGACGGTGGTGGATCTCTTCAACAGGCTCTACCAGCGCCGCATGAGGCTCCGCCTTATCGGTGTGCGATTCAGCGGACTGGTCAGGGGAACCTACCAGATCGACCTGTTCAATGACACCGAGGAGATGCTTGCCCTGTATCAGGCCATGGACCGAATGAAGAACCGCTACGGCTTTGATGCCGTGATGAGATGCGCAGGCGCATCTTTCAAGCCCAACAATAAAGACGAAATTTTAAAACGAAAAAAATAAATCATGTTTCTCAACTGCCACTCATTCCATTCCCTGCGCTACGGCACCATACCGCTGGATGATCTGATCAGGCAGGCAGCGGATTGCGGTGTCACGGCGGCAGCCCTGACCGATATCAATACCGTTACGGGCATTTATGATTTTATAAAAGGCTGCCAGGCTCTAGGCATAAAACCGCTTGTCGGCATAGAATTCCGCTGCAGCCATAAATTGCGCTATATCGGCCTTGCGCAGAATGCCGTGGGGCTCGCCCAGATGAACCGCTTTCTGACCGAGCATAACTTTGAAAAGAAACCGTTGCCAGAAACCGCACCGTTCTTCTCGGATGTTTTCATCATTTATCCTTTAGAAAATGTGCCCGAAGAGCTTCGGCATAATGAATACATAGGCATCCGTCCCGACCAGCTGCAAAAACTTGTAGTCTCACAGTGGAGAAAACGACGAGCTGAGATGGTTATTCTTCAGCCAGTTGTATTCCGCACCAAAAGGGAATACAACCTGCACAGGATTCTTCGTGCAGTCGACCTAAACGAGCTTCTCTCCAAACTCGAACCTGATGACTGGTGCAGCAAATCGGATGTCATGATTCCTGAAGCGGAACTTACCGCCATGTATAAAGATTATCCCGAAATAATCCAGAATACAAGATACATCATCGAACGCTGTAATTTTAAGTATGATTTTGAAAGCCCGAAAAACAAAAGGCATTATACCAAAAGTAAAAAAGGGGATATTGCCCTTTTGACCACTTTGGCCGAAGAAGGTCTGGTATGGAGATACGGAAGCCATAATGCAGAAGCAAAAGCGCGTGTGGAGAAAGAGCTCAAAGTCATCAATGACCTTGAATTCAGCGGCTACTTCCTCATTACCTGGGATATCATACGCTACAGCACCTTCTGCGGTTTCCTTCATATCGGAAGGGGCTCGGGCGCCAACAGCATAATTGCCTACTGTCTTGGAATAACCGACATCTGCCCTTTGGAGCTTGACCTGTATTTCGAGCGCTTTCTGAATGAAAACCGCAAGAGCCCTCCCGATTTTGATATCGACTGGAGCTGGAAAGAGCGGGATGTAATCTTGAGATACATCTCCAACCGATACGGCAGTGAGTATGTAGCTTTCTGCGGGACTAATGTAGAGTTCAAATACCGCTCGATTTTCCGCGAGGTAGGCAAAGTATTCGGACTTCCAAAAGACGAGCTGGACATGCTGGCCAAAAATCCCATGAAGCTCCATCAGACCAACTCCATAGTCAAACTGGTGCAGGAATACGGCATGATGCTGGAAAAATATCCCAATATGCGCAGCATGCATTCCTGCGGGATATTGATCTCCGAAGAGCCGCTGACCAATTACACGCCGCTGGAAATGCCCCCGAAAGGATTCCCGATAGTGCTCTTTGACATGCATACGGCAGAGGATATCGGTTTTGACAAGTTTGACATTCTCAGCCAGAGAGGCATTGGGCATATTGATGATACCGTGAAGATAATTGAGAAGAACAGAGGAATCCGGATCAATATCCGCGACACGAGTATCTCAAAAAACGAACCCTCCGCAAACGTCTATCTTGCGGAAGGAAGAACCATAGGATGCTTCTACATCGAAAGCCCTGCGATGCGGGGGCTTTTGCGCCGTCTGAAATGCGATAATTATAAAACCCTTGTTGCTGCCTCTTCGATCATCCGTCCTGGAGTCGCGCAGTCTGGAATGATGAAGGAATACATATTCCGCCATAACAACCCGTCAAAATTTGAATACTTTCACCCGGTCTTTGAAAAGGAGCTAGGAGAAACCTACGGCATTATGGTGTATCAGGAAGACGTGATCAAAATTGCCCTGCATTACGGCGGGCTGTCGGCTGCAGACGGCGATATACTAAGGCGTGCCATGTCGGGCAAGGGACGCTCTAAAGCGGCGCTCCAGAAAGTGAAGGACGATTTCTTTATTTCAGCGGCCGCAAATGGGCATCCCGAAGCGCTGAGCCAGGAAATCTACCGCCAGATCGAATCCTTTGCGGGCTATTCTTTCTGCAAGGCGCACTCCGCATCCTACGCCGTGGAAAGCTACCAGAGCCTTTATCTGAAGGTGCACTACCCTATTGAATTTATGGTTGCCGTAATCAATAATCAGGGAGGGTTCTACAGAACTGAAATCTATGTGCACGAAGCGCGGATGGCCGGCGCTGTCATCCATACCCCCTGCGTGAACAGAAGCGGATTTGAAACCGCTCTTTACGGCACCGATATCTATCTGGGCTTTATGCACCTGCAGGGCCTGGATTCCAAACTCTCGCAGTTCATCGCTGCTGAGCGCGAGAGAAACGGCATCTACAAATCGCTGGAAGATTTCATAAACAGGGTGCCGATGGGAATTGAGAATGTAAAGACGCTTATTTTTATCGGCGCTTTCCGTTTTACGGGAAAAACCAAAAACCAGCTTCTGGTGCAGGTAAGCCTTTTGATGAATAATTTCAAGCCAGCAAATCGCGGGCTTATGCTCATCGAGCAGCCTGCAAAGGAATTTAAGCTGCCTGTTCTGGAGCGCTCGATTTTTGAGGATGCCTTTGATGAAATCGAACTGCTGAATTTCCCGGTTTCCTGCACCGTTTTTGATCTGCTCAAAACCAGATACCGAGGGGATGTGATGGTTCGGGATTTGTTAAAATACCATAAGAAGGAAGTTCGCATGCTTGCCTATCTCATCTCGACAAAACAGGTGCCTACAAAGAGGGGCAATATGTATTTCGGGACATGGATCGATCATGAGGGAGCCTATTTTGATACGGCGCATTTCCCGGACAGTCTTGTAAATAATCCTTTTCAGGGAGGCGGATGCTACCTGCTTCTGGGCACAGTGGAAATTGACTATCATTTCCCTACGATCACCATTTCCAGAATGGCGAAAATGCCATTTATCCCTGATCCAAGATATTCGGACTCGGAAAAAAGGTATACCACACAGCACAATATCAAACAGGATGTCAGCAGCACCCACCGCCAGCCTTATCCGCAGGATCACGAAATCAATCTGCCGCGCCACAGAATGAAATTTTGAATATTTAGTTATGCAATGTCCTAAGAATGAACTAAATTTGATAGAAAAGCAGAAACAGAAAGAGGAAAACAAGCATGCCGTACATCAGTTTTCTGCTGTTTCTTTTTCTAAGCTTTTGTTTTCGCTTTTCATTTTCTTTAATAAGCCTTTCGATGCGTTTGATGTCTATTGGGTAAGATTCCATAAGATCGTTTATTCAAACTTAAGCCGTATGAAAAAGACAAAAGCCCTTAAAAGGGCAGATTAGTATCAGGATAAGACATTTTTAAAACAGCCTTTAAAACGGAATATTATGTGTTATTATACCCAGCAGAATGCCTCAATAGAAGATCTCAAAAGACGCTTTAATGCGGAACTCGACAATGAGGAAACCTATCTGCAGTCGGATTTTATAAACGGGTTCTCCCATCCAAATATCCCTGTGATACTTAATTCCTCTCCGCACCTGATCACAACGGATTACACCTGGGGGCTTCTCCCGTCATGGGCGAAGGATATAGAATTCAGAAAAAATACGCTCAATGCAAGGATAGAGAGCATAGACGAAAAGGCCTCCTTCAAAAACATCACCCATAACCGATGCCTGATAATAGCATCTGCCTACTACGAATGGCATTGGAATGATGAGAAGGGAAAAAGCAAGGATAAGTACCAGATCAACTCGCAGGATGATGAAATCTTTACGTTTGCCGGCCTGTATTCCTCCTGGACGGATCCCCTAACCGATGAAATTAAAAACACCTACACCATGGTGACCACAAAAGCAAACGGCCTGATGCAGTACATCCATAACCATAAGCTCAGAATGCCCATTATGCTGAAGCGGCAGGACGAATCCGCATGGCTGGACCAGTCGGTGAAAATCGAGGATTTCGCCTTTCCCTATCAGGGAAATCTGGTCGGCTTTCAAATCTAACAGATACTGCTATGGAAATCGATAAGTTTAACGGAGTCACAGACTCAGATTTTATAGAATACTTTAAAATTGACCTGCATTCCCGAATGGAGATCATCAATTACACTTATCCCCATGAACTCCTTGACGAAGACGGCGGCTTCGGCGAGCATGTGCAAAGATGTGTCGGGCTGCTGAAAGACTACATCATCGTCTGCCACAGGGAGGCAAAAGCTGCCTTAAGGCGGCAGCAGAGAGAGGCTCTGGAAAATGATGGCGCGCCAGGCACCGAAATGGAATTGGGGCAGATGGTCAAGGAAACTCCCGAGGAAAAAACCAATAGGCTGGAAATGGAAAAGAATCAGGAAAAGGAAGAGTCGGCAGCCAAATACAGGGAGCTGAGCGATGAGATAAATTGCCTGATCGACGGGCACCGCGAGAAGGTAAAAATTATCTACGTCGACCTGTGAGGTTTGGATAGAATCATTAGAGCCTAATTTTGAGTCCCGAGAATGGAAATTGTTTTCTCATCCAAAATTCCGCCATAGTATTTCTGAAGCACTTTTCCGAAGACCGGATCCGCATCGGCAATCCTGCTGAACAGCGTCATGCAGGACCTGAGCTTCCGCTGGTCAGGCTTTCCGAAAATCTCCAGCGCGGTTTTTCCGTTCAGTCCCAGGACCGCCTGTGAAATCTCGACTAGACGTTTCCCCAGTACCGGATCGTTAAGATATTCCCTGGCTTCGTCCAGGTCCTTTAGCCCAAAATATACATTATAGTCCGTAAAACCCAGACCCCTGATCTGCGGGAAGACAAACCACATCCAGTGGCTCTGCTTGCGTCCGCTTCTGATTTCTTCCAATGCTCGGGGATAGGCATCCTGCTGCGCCCTGATAAATCTTTCAATGCCGTCTTCTGTATTCATTGCTCCTCTATTTTAAATTTATAATTGGCCAGCTTGATCCTTTTGCGCAAAGAAGAGCAGTGAGGAACGATTTTCAGAACACCTCCTGATACAGAAGCTCGATTGTCACCTCTCTTTTTGCGGATCCCTCCTCCACGAAGATTGTGGCCCATCGCGGCTCGAAATTTTCGACCAGGAAACTGAAGGCACTCAGTATTTCATCCGTCGCACTCTCCCTATCGATGCCAAGATTCTTTTCATATGCGATGATCCGGTAGAAGATGCCGTTCTCCAGCAGCTCATCCTGCCCGTCGGCCGTATTGTCCGGCGCCGGTCCAAAATGGAAAATCTCCGCGCCCCCGCAAAGCAGTCCCGCCAGATGGCTGCGCACCGATAAAAACAGCGCCTCATCGCTCAAGCCGTACGGCACATCCAGCTCTCCGGCTCTGACGGTCACCGCTAAATCCTCAAAATGCAGTTCCATAGATCGATAATTAAGATGGCAGATTGGTATTTAGGGAGAATGTCTCAGAGAAAAGAAGATCAGTCCAGAATGCCTTTTCCGAATATCTTCTCCACCTGATAGATATAGTTTTCCAGCAGAGGCGTCGGCAGGAAGAACCTGCTCACTGCAGCGGCCTTTGCATCGGTCTTCTGGCTGTCAAAGGAGCGTTCCAGCAGTTCAGTATAGTCTCTAAGCTGGTCACTGTCCAATATTTTTCGCAGATCCCTTTCCGTGTTTACAAAGGACTTGAGCATTGGGAAATCATTATTGTTATCCGTTTCATAGCGCTCTAGTCCCGACTTTATGCCATCGTACTCTTCTTTGAAGATGCTCAGCACATCCTTCATATTATGCGCGTAAAAGATGTTGGGAATGAGTCCGGCCTTATACTCCGCATAATGATGCTGTGATGCGGCGGGGCTTTCCAGATACTTCTCAAAGGTCTGTATCCTGAAAATATAATCCGTTTCAAAAATATTGCGGTCCTGATAATCAATATCCATACTGTACTGTATTAGTTGTTATGACTAAAGTTAGCTAATTTTTTAATTCCAGACTCCTAAAAAATGATCTGCACTTCAATTTCATCAGACCGCTCAATATCAGCCGTTTAGTACGCCGCCGCTAAACCGAGAAGCCCCTCGGAGATTCAGCAGCGATGGCACAGTATTTTAACTGGCAGAATATTAAGAATTTTCAACTTAAAAATATGCTCGATTTTCGGATATTGCATAAATTTGAATTGATCAAAAAACTTTACTGCTAACCAAATTTTTAATCGCATTCCCATGAAATTAATTGACAGAACCGATATAGAGCACTGGGCGGAAAAACATCAGGGAAAAGGATTTTTTCCCTATCTGGTTTCAAAACTGGTTTATTTCTCCACCCTTCCCGGAGCGCAGATCAGCATACCCTACGGCAGCGCTGTCTATCTGCCCGGCTGGGATGGGCTGATATATTCCGAGCAGCAGAGGCCGTATGTCCCTGCAGGCCGATCGCTGTGGGAATTCGGGACCGATAAGGGTTTCAGGGCGAAAGCCGATAGGGATTTTGATAAAAGGGCCGAAAACCCATTGGGATATGATGCCTCAGACTGCACCTACGTATTTGTCACGCCTAGGATCTGGAAAGACAAAGAGGCTTGGAGGCTCGAAAAGCTGAAGCTGAATCTCTGGAAGGATATCTGCGTGTATGATGCAGTGGATATGACGCAGTGGCTGGACCAGTCCGGACCCGCCGCACTATGGTTTGCCAGGGAAATCGGAAAGGCGCCGGCGGAAGGCGCTCTGGACGCCGAACAGTTCTGGGCAGAATGGTCAAGCGGAGAAGCGGGACATCTCGTGCCAAAAATCGTAACCTCAGGCAGGGACGCTGAAACCGCCAAGCTAAGCGGATTCCTCAGCGGGGATCCCGGCATCATCACTGTACAGGCCAAAACCAAAACGGAGGCAGCTGCCTTTATAATTGCTGCGGCGGACAGTTTTGATCAAGACGAGAAACAGCGTTTTTTTTCAAAAACAATGGTCGTGGAAAATCAGGAAAGCTTCAGAACCCTTTCGCTGAACTACGTAAAGACTTCATTGAACCTTATTGCCAAATTTGATGATAAAAGCCTAGTAGGGGCCGCTGTCTCGCAGGGACACCACGTGATTATCCCTGCAGGGGCGGATGACGAGCTAACGCACAAACGCATTATCCTGCCTACTATCGGCAGGGAGGGCCAGATCGAAGGGCTCCGTGAAATGGGCCTTTCCAGAGAAGATGCCGAACGCTTCAGCAGGGAAGCCGGCAGGGATATCAATAAGCTGCGAAGGCTGCTGAAATATATTGACAATAAAGCTGCGTGGCATAAATCGGAGAACATACGCGAAATCATCCCTGCCCTTATTCTCGGACGATGGAATATCAATAATCCCGGCGACCGCGAGATTCTGGAAAAGCTTTCTAAAATGCCTTTTAACGATTATCTGGCAGTTTTATACCGGTGGAGGGACTTTGAGGACTCCCCCATACTGCAGATCGGCGGCACATGGAGGCTGACTTCCCCGCTCGATCTCTGGAACAGCCTTTCGAAACATATCACAGCAGATGACCTTTCGGTTCTCGCAGAATATTTTCCGTCTGTCTTTACCGATCCCGGTAACAGCGGCGAGACGCATCTTATACAGATAACCTTTTCGTTTACCCCTCCGAAAAAGTACTCCCCATGGGCGCGCGAGGGGCTTGTCCAGACACTGATACTGCTCAGCCTGTATGGCGAAGCCATAAATCCTGCCGTAATTTCCGCGCCTGAAAAATGGGTGGACGTGCTGGTTGGCAGCCTGCTGCTGGATGCCGATGCCGAACTGTGGAGAAAAACCAACCGGAAGCTTCCCCTGATTGCCGAGGCATCACCGAAAAGCTTCTTCAAGGCAGTCCAGAGCTCCCTGCAGAAAGACGAGCCCGAGATTATGGGCATGTTCAGGACAAACAGCAGTTATTTTGGCGAGTCCAGCAGCCATACAGGACTGCTATGGGCGCTGGAAGGTCTGGCATGGCTTCCTGAATATCTTTTTCAGGCAACAGATATACTGTTAAAACTCGCTGAACTGGATCCCGGAGGAAATCTGAGCAACAGGCCCGCAAGAAGCCTCGCTGACATCTACAGGCCCGCGCATCCACAGACAGCCGCTGCTCTTGGCGAGCGCATGGAAATACTGAAAGCGGCCATCAGCAGAAATCCCAAATCAGGATGGGAGCTGCTAAGAAAGCTCATGCCCAAGCATCATGATAACTGGACTGCAAACAGCAGGATGAGATGGCGCCTTTTTGATAAAAGCGCAGCACCTTCCAATTCCCCTGAACAGACAAATGAAGGATTCAGGGCCGTTTCGGACCTCATGCTGGAAATGTTTGACGGCAGCGATGGAAGGCTTGCCGATATCATCAGACATTCGTCTGAAATGAGCTCTGCCGATGAGCGTGAAAAGCTTCTGGTTTTTATTGAGAAAAATTATGCACGCATTCCCAAAGACAGCACCCTGTCCAGAGATGAGGCAAGAAGGATCCTGCACCTGCACCGCTCAGCTTCCGAAGCCCCATGGGCATTGGATGAAGAGATCCTTTCCCGCTACCAGCCTCTTTACGACGCGCTGGAACCCGAAGACATCACGGCAAAATACCGATGGCTCTTTGAATCCTCGCAGGTGAATTTCCCGCAGGGCGCCCGGGAGACCGACGATGATGAAAAGGATGAGCTCGACTACAATGCCAGAGTGCTCAAAGCCCGCACTAAAGCCATTCATATTTTATCGGCAGAAATAGGAATTCAGGGCATTGCCGCTATGGCGGATTCGCCCGAAATAACCGGCATCCTTGCATTTACCCTATCCAGAATCGAACAGACAAAGGAAGAGACTGCTTATATCGTCTCTACCTTAAAAAATGCAGATGCAAATGCCAATTTCGTAAGCCTCTATATAGCGGCTAAAACAGCGGCCAAAGGACTGCAGTGGCTTTTTGTCCTCTGTTCCGACTTGGAATATCTTAATCTGGACGACAAGCAGCAATATGCGCTTTTCAGCCAGGTGGACCACTCGCAGGAACTATGGGATTATATCGAATCAAAGGGCGAAAGCCTAAACAGTACCTATTGGCTAACCATACCCCCTTATTTCTACCGCACAACGGCCGAGGAAAGCATTTCGGCCGTAAAGAAGCTGATGGAGCACAAAAGGTTTAAAAGCGCTCTCAGGGCAGCAAGGCACATTAAAAGACAACTGTCTACCCAGATAATCGCTCAGGTGCTGCATAAGACCGCAACAGAAGAAAGCATAGATAATTTTTTGCTGGAGCTGCATGAAGTCACCAGCCTTTTCAAGGAAGCTGCACAAAGGGAAGACATAACCAAAGACGAAATGCTCAATCTCGAATGGCTTTATCTTTCAGTGCTCAATTCCTACCATTCAGACTACCGTCCCAGCCAGCTGTACGGCGAACTGGCAGATAACCCCCATTTCTTTGTGGATGTGCTCTCATGGCACTATACGCCCGCTGATCCCGAAAATATTGAGCCTGAAAGGAAAAATATACCTAAAGAAAATCTGGAGCAGCTCGCGCAAAAGTCTTACGAGCTGCTGGACAATTTTATGATGATTCCGGGTGTGCGCTCTGACAATACAATTGACAATGATGTGATGGACCATTGGATCGCACAGGTAAGGGAACTGGCTCAAAAGAGAGGCCGCCTTGAGGCGGCTGACAGCCATATCGGAATGCTTCTGGCTTATTTTCCCGAAGAAGGCACCGGCAGCTGGCCGCCGGATGAAATCAGCGCTGCAATCGAACGCATCAACACTCCGGCTCTAAAAGATAACTTCGCTGTGACACTTATAAATAAGAGGGGATCTACAGGCAGAGGGGTCTTTGAAGGGGGAACAATTGAAAAGAACAATGCCGCCTATTTCCAGAAACTGGCCGGTCTGCACAAATACAGCCATCCCAGCCTATCGGAAATTTTTATCCAGATTTCAGAGAATTATTTAAATACTGCAGGACATCATGACGACCAGGCAGAACGTGACCGCCTGGAATATTGACAGGCACACTGGGCGCTGCCATGCAGGGCATATCCCCTACAGGACTTCACATTTAACTTCAGACAGGAGGAAAATTTCGTCCCAATTTAATTTTTATGGATTTGAAAAAAATTTGCATATTCCTTTTAGCGCTGTCCGTCAACACCCTGCTTTCCCAGGAAAGCAGAAGACAGCCATAGAAATGGACAGCTGTGGCATCTCCAGCGGGGCACTGTTAAAAAGAAGTCCCTGCAGCCCCTTTCATTGCAGAGCCTTGTTCCTGCCTCGCAGGAAAAAAACGGAAGGTTCTTCCTCTATCCTACCGCCGATGCATACACGTTTATCCTCGTAGACCAGCTCGATGGCCGAACCTGGCAGGTCACGTGGTCCGAAAAGCCAGAAAAGCGGGCGGTTTCACCCATCGGCTGAGCCTCTGACGCGTCGTGACGCGCGAGATCATCTTCTCCCTGCTAGTCTGTCATCACGGCATCAAGCAGCTTCTCCGCGCTGATGAAAGCCGCAATGTACTGCATCGCTTCGGCTGTCTTCTCCGATGGCGTTTCAAAGGTATTGACATGGAACTCTTCATTCAGGTCCAGTATATGGATGATCTGGGTATATCCTTTTGAAATGAGGGTGCCTTTCAGCTTTATGACCCCGGACTGCTGCTGTGCATCCAGATCTTTCCTCACTTTGAGCCGTATCGTTTTTTCCATTGCAGAAATCTCTTTTTTTTTAGGTGGCAGATTGCCTGCCAAAAATAGCCATTTGCCCGCACATTTCCAGCCTATGCGGTGTTAAAACTTATATAAGGGTTCTGCCGGGCAGGGGCAAAAAAAACCCGATGCCCCATTGGGGCATCGGGCTGTCCCGATCCGCTGGGCCGCGCCTGGCGCATCCCCTAGAAAAACAGGAAGTAGAGCAGCGCAGCAGCCGCAGCCGACATGATGATAAGGGCAATGGCGCCCAATGCGTTTGAAAGCCTCGAATTGGTGTGCCCGCCCATTATCTTCCTGTTGTTGCCGATATGCAGGACCACCGCAACCATCACCGGCGCGGTCAGCCCATAGCAGACCGCCGTGTAGAGCAGCGCCTGTATGGCGCTGATTCCAAAAAAGTCAAGCCCTACGCTGACCGCCAGCGAGAAAATTATGGAAATGTAAAACAGCTTGGCCTTATGGAATTTCTTATCAAGGCCCGTTTTCCAGCCGAAGGTCTCGGCCAGCATATAGGACTGCGAGCCCGCAAGAACCGGTATGGACAGAAATCCCGTCCCCAGCACGCCCGCCGCGAAAATAAGATAGGTCAGCCTGCCGGTCAGGGGCTCCAGAGCCGCAGCCGCCTGGGCCACAGTATCGATCCGGCGTATGCCCGCAGGATAAAGGACGCTTCCCGCAGTCAGTATGATAAAAAACATCACCAGATTGGAAAGCAGCATCCCCGCATTTACATCCTTTCTCATATCCGCCAGACTGCGTCTGCCCAAAGCGGGATCCTGCCTGCCGTGGGCCGCATCCTCCGCTTCCATGGTGGCCTGCCAGAAGAAAAGGTAGGGCGAAATCGTCGTGCCGAATATGGCCACCAGTATCAGGACAAAATCCTTATTCAGGGCAATAGTGGGAATAAAGGCATTGCGCGCGACAGCCGCCCAGTCCTGGTCCATCATAAAGGGCACCGCCATGTACAGCAGCAGCGAAAGGCAGAGCCATTTTAGGATGCTGGCGATCTTCCGATACGGAAAGGTGATGATTGCAAACATCAGCGCCGCCGTGATGCATAGGCAGAAGGCCGGAACCGGCACAGCGGGGAAAATCATGTTTGCAACCGCAGCCATGCCCTCTATGTTGGCTCCGATGTTCAGGGTAATGGCGGGAAAGCTCATCAGCAGCACGCCGTACAGCAGCCCCTTGGGATAATGCTCCCTGATGGTCAGGGTGAGGCCCCTGCCGGTGACCAGTCCGATCCTTGCGCACATTCCCTGGATGGCGGCCATCAGGGGGAAAGTCAGAAGCGCGGTCCATAAGGTGGCAAGACCCGTCTGGGCGCCCGCCTGGGAATAGGTTGCGATTCCCGAAGGGTCATCATCGCTGGCTCCCGTAATGAGGCCCGGACCAAGCACTCTGGCCCTTTCTTTTATTGCTGATATTATTTTAGCGCTTCCCATTTCTGCCGTTTTTTTTAGATCTTCTATAGATGATCATAACCGACAGCAGATACGCCAGGGTTACAATGGGAGTCATGATATTAAGGGCCTTCGCCGTTTCCGGGATTCCCCTTTTTGAAAAATAGAGCGCGGCATTCGAAGCCAGCGCAGCCGCCAGCAGCAGCATTGCCGCCGCATAGAGCGCTTTGGATATTTTCTGCATAATGTAATTCTGTAGTTTTTTAAAAGCCGGACGCGCACGCCGCAGCCTGCGGCCATGGACCGCGCCATCAGCATGGCGGCGGGCAGGGTGCGGACAGCGCAGAAATGGCGGCCGGGGGCTCAGGCGCTATTGGCCGGGCCCCGTCTGCAGCGGTCTGGACGTGAATGGAAAAGCGGAAGCTGCAGCAGGTCTGCGCAGATCCGACCCTAAGGGTTCTCCGGAACCCTAGGTGAAAAAAAAGCGGCCTGACTGGGGAGGCTGCCAGATGGAGCAGCGAAAGGCGGAATAGGCATTGCGCTTCATATAGCCCGGACATAAGAAAGCGGCTGAAGGCGCCGCAGGGGACTGCAGCACAAAAGCAGGCGCAAGAGCCGGGATATTGCGGCAGCACACGCAGGTGCAGAACGGACAGCATGCATCTGCTGGCTGGAAAGTGCCCGAAGGGCTGCTCAAAGCGGCGTTCGCCCCGCGCGCCGGGCCTGCGCCCCTCTCGCATGGAATGCTGGAAAGGGCAACTATGATCAGAGCCAGTATGATGCAGATGAATTTCACGGACTAAAATTAGCAAATTATGACATGCGCACCATTATATAATTTTAATTTTCAATTGTAAAATTCCTGGCCTCCATCCCTCCATTGCCCCTATCGCCTTTCCCGCCGCTCCGGAGATTATTTTGAAGAAAAAACGAAACCCGTAAAGCGCTGTATGTAAGCGCATTGAAGCATAAAAAATTCCTTACGCCGCTTATGATGGTCCGGAAATTCAGGATGATTACAAAATTGGATTGTAAACTTTCGGCAAAAATAATCCGATATGTTTTGCCCTGGTTAAGCCAATGTAAAGCCATCATTAACAAAGTCCCAGACAATGCGCCAGTTATTCCTCGAAAATGCCGATGGGCCCATCGAAAAAATCACGTCCGAAAAGGCCAATCCCCTTTTGGATCTTTATGTTTCATTCAACTTCTCAAGGCTGCGGCCTTCGCTTTTTTTCCTGCCTGCGGTGCTGCTGCTGCTCATCGCCGCATTCCTTTTCATGCTCGATGCGCTGCGCGCCGAATCGTATATCCTGATCCAGCGGGAATATTTCTTTATGCTGAATGCCGCCCTGTCCCAATATCCTGAAATGCAGTACAATCTCACCGAAACCGGAAATACGCTGGTGGTGGCATCACTGCTGAGCATTTTTGTGCTGCACGCGCCTAAGATATGGGAGTCTCTTGCCTCTGCCCTTTTGGTTTCCTGCCTGTTTTCCAGCGTGCTGAAAAAGCTCTTTCATGTCCCAAGGCCGGCAGCTTTTTATGATACCGGCAGCTTTACCATAATCGGAAGGACCCTCTCAGGGCACAACAGCCTGCCTTCTGGGCATTCGATCACTATTTTTACGGCGCTTTCCATCCTTATGTTTGCCTTTATGCCTGCCAGGCTGCGAAACAGGATCATCTGGTGCGCACTTTTTGTTTCAGCAGGTCTCGCGCTTGTACTCACAAGGGTTGCCCTGGGAGCGCATTACCCCATTGATGTTCTTGTCGGGGGAATCATAGGCTACAGCTGCGCCCTTGCCGGCATATTTATCTCAACAAGGTACCGCATTTGGAAATGGATCGGAAACAGGAAATACCACCCCTTCTTCATCATTGCCTTCACGGGATGCTGGCTTGCGCTGGCCTTCAGGATCATGCAGGAGCACCTTTTCATATTCTGCCTGTCTTTGTTCGTTTTGACCATATCACTATATAAAATCACCGCCGCGTATGTTAAAAGGTAAACTCCCGGCAGCCCGCATGGCAGCCTTAATCAGCCTGGCCAACTGCCTGTTCTTCCATATCCCCTTCTTCTCTTTTGTGCTCGGGAACCTGAATTACGCGGGATTCAGCGGCATTATGACCATTGCCAGCCTCATCGCGCTGATGCTGGTGCTGGATTTCCTGGTCTTTTACCTGCTGCTTTACCTTACCGGAATTTTCGGCAGACTGCTCATTTCGCTCTTTTTTGCGCTCAGCGCCGCAGCCCTGTATTTCATCAATTCCTACAGCGTGATCATAGATGAAAGCATGATCGGGAATATCCTCAACACCAATTATGCGGAATCAAGCGCCTACTTTTCGATCAGGCTGGTGCTTTATGTGCTCGCGCTCGGGATACTTCCCGCGGCGGCGCTATTGAGGATAAAGATAATAAAGGAGCCCCTCAAAAGGTTCGCGCTGCTCTGCTCAGGCAGCCTGTTTATTGCCCTTGCGCTGGTATTTATCAATTCGGCAGGCTGGCTTTGGATCGACAAGAATTCCAAAAAATTGGGAGGGCTGGCAATGCCATGGTCCTATGCGGTCAACACTTCCCTGTTTTACGTGCACCAGTACAAGAAAAACCAGAAGGAAATCCTGCTTCCCGATGCCCGCATCGGGAACAGGAAGAAATCCATTGTGGTGCTGGTCATCGGGGAATCGGCAAGAAGGGCCAATTTCTCGCTGTACGGCTATCCGAAGAACACCAATCCGCTGCTTTCCAAAACTGAAAACCTGCATATCTTCAATGCTGTCTCCTCGGCAACCTATACCACCGGCGGCGTGAAGGCTATTCTGGACCATAAAAAGACCGGCGATCTCTATGAGATTCTGCCCAACTACCTGTACCGTAACGGTGTCGAGGTCATCTGGAGGACCGCCAACTGGGGAGAGCCGCCGCTTCATATCAAAAATTACCAGGACCGGAAATACCTGGGCGCTGCATGTCCGGGCAGCGAATGCGCATACGACGAGATCCTGCTGAACCTTTTCCGGGAGCAGATCCTGGCCAGCAGCAGCGACAAGATACTTCTGGTGCTGCATACCAGCACAAGCCACGGCCCCAGCTACAGCAAAAAGTATCCTCCGGCGTTCCAGTATTTCAATCCGGTCTGCACCAGCGTCGAGCTTGCCGACTGCTCAAAGGAGGAGCTGATGAACGCCTACGACAATACGATAGTCTATACGGATTACCTTTTGAGCCGCGTGATCCAGAACCTGAAAGAGCTCAAGGAATTTGACAGCACGATGATTTTTGTATCGGACCACGGAGAGTCCCTCGGGGAAAATAATCTCTACATGCACGGCCTGCCGATGAGCATTGCTCCAAAAGAGCAGTTCGAGATACCCTTTGTCGTCTGGGTATCTCCCGGCTCAAAAAAGCTGAAAACCAATAAAACGGTGTCGCAGTACCATGTCTTTCACAGCGTGCTGAACTTTCTGGATGTGGAAAGCCCCGTATACGATGAAAACATGAACATTTACCAATAGGATTCAAACAACCGGCACAAGCCATAAAAATAATTTCATATGAATGGAACAGTATTTATCAACCGGCTCAGCAACAGGTCAAGGCTGGCAATATCCGCTTCGGCGGGGCTGCTCACAGCCGTTGTCCTTGAAATAGGAACCAGCAGGCCTTCGGTGCACATCATGGCGGTATGGCTGGCTTTTTCGCTCACCCAGCTGTTTTTCTCCTGGTTCACCATATTCACCTGCCGTGTGGCCGAGCTCAAGAAGAATGCCAAAGACCAGGACTCGGGACGCGCTGTGCTTTCCCTGTTCATGCTCCTTACAACGGCCGTCAGCCTTCTGGGGATCGTGCTGCTGTATGTTTCGGCCGAGCAGAAGTCAGGCTCCGAGCTGGCGCTGCATGTGGTGATGACACTCTCATCGGTGGGAACGGCCTGGGCGGTGGTCCATACCACATTTGCCTTCAAATACGCCAATCTGCATTATTCGCTCAATGGCCTTGATTTTCCCGGAAAAGGCGAACCTGACTATCTCGACTTTGTCTATTTCTCATTTGTGATCGGCACAACCTTTCAGGTGTCCGATGTTGCCATACTGGACAGGAAGATAAGAAGGACCGCACTGGTGCACGGGGTGCTCTCCTTTATGTTCAACACTACCATACTGGCATTGAGCATCAACATAATTTCAAGCATGGTCCAGCGCTGAAAAATATAGCCCAACAGGAACATTTGCATGTACCCAAACTCTGTTTTTTTTGATTTGATTCTCCCGGCATCCAGTTTTCATTGCTGGGGGAATCTTTATCAGAGACCGGAAAGCTAAAGGAAGTTTTTGCGCAAAAAAAAACTCTGGAGGTAAAAATTCAGAATTAATTCAAAATTGAGCCGTATTATTACATCCTGTAATATGCACGGCAGTGCCGTATTTAAAAAAATGATCCCCCGCAGCGCATATTTGGCCATAAATTCTTAAATTTAGTAGGTATATGCACTGTCATGGGGAGGTAAGAAAAAGGCATCATGAAAATTTTAATCATAGAAGACGAACAGGATATCGCTCAAAGCATACAGAGCTATTTCAAGGACAACGGCGTAAAATGCGAAACGGCGCACAATTATGCGCAGGCCATCCATAAGATTGACAATTATGACTACGACTGCATACTGCTTGACCTGGGCCTTCCCGACGGAGATGGTTTTGATATCCTCAGGGAGCTTCGAAGCAAAGACAAGACCGACGGGGTAATAATCATATCGGCAAAAGAGACCTTGGAGACAAGGCTGGAAAGCTTCAGTCTGGGCGCCGACGACTACCTCACCAAACCCTTCCATCTTGCCGAACTGCTGGTAAGGATGCAGGCGCTGGTTCGGCGCAGGAACTTCAAGGGAAGCAACAGCGTGGTGTTCCATGAGATCAGGATCGAGGTGTTCACCAAAACCGTGCTGGTCAATGACCGAAAGCTAGAACTGACCAGAAAGGAGCTCAACCTTCTTCTGTTCCTGATCGGCAACAATGACAAGGTCCTGTCAAAGGCAGCCATCGCCGAACACCTTTCAGGCGACATGGCCGATATGCTCGACAGCCATGACTTCATCTACGCCCACATCAAAAACCTCAAAAAGAAACTCTCCAAAGCCGGCTCGGGCGACTATATTAAAACCGTTTACGGAGAAGGATACAAATGGGAAAAATGAACCGTAAAAAACTTCTGGGCAAAACCACGAGGGATTTTCTCGTGCTTGCCGCCGTCATTCTGATAATCTGCGCTCCAATCTTCTACTATGTCAGCCAGTGGCTTTTCATCTACGAAACCGAGGAGGTTCTCGTGCAGCATAAAAACGCATTCATTAACCAGTCAAGCCGCAACTTCACTCCCGAAGACATCAAAACCTGGAACAGGTACAACCTGCATTTCACCATTATGCCCGATATGGGAGTCACCAGAGATTCCATTGTGGGCACCATGATCGAAGACTCGACGGCAGAAGAGAAAGAGCCGTTCCGAATCATATACGCCCCTGTGGAAATTGCCGGCAAAAAATACACGTATACCGAAAAGATCCACCTTCTGGAAATGGAAAGGATGGTTTTCACCATCGCAGGCATGTTCACCTTTATCCTTCTGGTGCTTTTCCTCGGCATTGTATGGCTCTCCAAAAAGACGGCCTCCAAGCGGTGGAAGCCCTTCTATGACACCCTGGACCAGATCCATGAATTTGAGATCGACAAGAACAAGCCCCCTCATTTCCTGGAGACTGACATCGACGAATTTGAACGCCTGAACAGAAGCCTTGAGGCGCTGATCGAAAAAAATACGGCCATCTACAAAAGCCAGCGGGAGTTTGTCGAAAATGCCGCCCATGAGCTGCAGACTCCCCTGGCGCTGTTCCAGAACAAGATCGACACCCTTTTCCAGATGCGGCTCGACAGGGACCAGACACGCGTGCTGGGAGCATTGAGCAGGGATGTGGCAAAGCTCAACAGGCTCAATAAAAATCTGCTGCTGCTCTCCAAAATAGAGCATGAGATCTATTTGGAAAAAACCAGCCTTTCCGTCAATGAGCATATAGAAAAGCATCTGGACTTCTTTACGGAACAGGCCGGCCAGAAATGGGTCGCCGTCAATGTGCAGCTGTCCCAGAGGCTCGAAATAGAAGCAAACCCGGTCCTTGCCGAAATCCTGATCAACAATTTGGTGCTTAATGCCATCCGCCATAACCGCACCGAGGGAAATATCATAATCAGGACTCTGGACCGCGAGCTGATGGTCCTCAACACCGGAAAAGCCGAACCGCTTCCCATTGAGAAGCTCTTCGGACGTTTTTTCAGCGGCGGCGCCTCGGCAAACGGCAGCGGGCTGGGTCTGGCCATCATCAGGAAGATAACCGAGATAAGCGGATGGAAGATCTCCTACTCCTATTACAACGATTTCCACTGCTTCAGCGTCAAGTTCTAGAGTCTGCATCTGCTTGTGCAGGCCGTTTCCGCTGGGGTCTTAACAGGTCGGCGCTGCAGGCTGCAATGCGCTTTTTTTCATAAACAGGGTTAATATTTCTTAATAAAAACCAAAAATTCAGAATGACTACAACATTGCAATGTAAACTTTGCTGAGTTATTATTGAGTTATGGGTAAATTGTCTTTGAGAACCGGCAGATACGCGCTGCTGGTTCATTTTATTTTATGGTTTCTGCTGTTTTCGCAGCTGCTGCGCATCATCCTTTTCATCTGGCAGCATGGCCAGGTTTCGCTAAGCATTTTTGATGTCATCCGCACGCTGCTGACAGGGCTTTTTTTTGATATCGGAACCATTGCGCTGATTTCTTACCCTGCCGTTCTGTACTATACCGTTTTTGCGGGCAGATGGACCGGCTCGCTGGCCGACAGGATTATAATCTGGTTCTTTACGGCGCTGAATGTCTTCATACTGGTTTTCACCTTTCTGGCCGAAATCACCTTCTGGGAGGAATTCAGGACCCGCTTCAATTTCATTGCGGTGGACTATCTGATCTACACCTACGAGGTCATTGCCAATATACAGGAGTCCTATCCGCTTCCCCTTCTGATTGTATCAGTGGCGGCAGTAACGGCTATGGTGCTTTTGTTTTTCCACAGATCAAAGGCCTTTGCCGCCGCATTCGCCCGCAACACGGACATAGTGAAGAGGGTTTCCATATTGCTGCTCTTCACGGCGGCGGCATCATTTTATATCACTTTTATCTCCAGCAGCCAGGCCGAATGGTCGCCAAACCGCTACAATTCCGAAATTTCCAAATCGGGGATCTATTCCTTTTTTGCCGCTTTCCGCAATAACCAGATGAAGTATGAGCAGTTTTACACCTCCATCGGCAATGACCGCGCGTTCAGCATAGTCAAATCAAAACTGGCAGACAGCACGGTATCCTTTGCCTCCACAGGGTATTCGATCCACCGCAGCATAAAGGACGCCCAGTCTCCGCTGCAGCGCAGCAACGTGGTCTTTATCCTCATGGAAAGCTTCAGTGCGGATTTTATGGCCGAATTCGGAAACAGGCAGAACCTGACCCCTTTCCTGGACAGCCTTGCCCAGAAGAGCGTTTTCTTCACCGGCATGTATGCCACGGGCACCAGAACGGTAAGGGGCATGGAAGCATTGACGCTCTGCATTCCTCCCACTCCGGGCCAGTCGATCGTCAAAAGGCCGGAAAACCAAGACCTGTACACCATCAGCAATGTCTTCAGGTCCAAGAACTATGACTGCAGCTTTTTTTACGGCGGCGACGGCTATTTCGACAACATGAACTCCTATTTCGGAGGCAACGGCTTCAGCATTTATGACCGCGGGCGCGGAAGCGTGCTCAGCGACCGCATCAGCACAGTGAGGCATAATATCGCAGACAGCGAGGTCACCTTTGAAAATGCATGGGGAATCTGCGATGAAGATATTTTCAATAAAATGATCAGCACTGCCGACCAGAAGCATAAGCAGGGAAAACCGTTCCTGAATTTCGTGATGACCACCTCCAACCACAGGCCCTACACCTATCCTTCGGGCCGCATTGACATCCCGTCCGGAACGGGACGCGAGGGGGCTGTCAAGTATGCCGACTATGCCCTGAAAAGGCTCTTTGCCCAGGCGTCCAAAAAGCCCTGGTACAGGAATACCGTCTTCATTGTCGTTGCCGACCACTGCGCCAGCAGCGCAGGAAAGGATGAGATAGACATTGCCAACTACCATATCCCCGCCTTTATTGTGAATATGCCCGAAACGGCAAGCCGCAAGGTGGATAAGCAGTGCTCGCAGATCGATCTCTGGCCTACCGTATTTTCGATGTTCAAATGGCACTACGAATCCGATTTCTTCGGCAGGGACATCCTTGACCCCGATTTCGAGCAGCGCGCATTCCTGGGAACATACCGCAAGCTCGCGCTCATGAAGGGCAGCCGGGTGATGATACTCTCCGACCAGAAGAGGCAGGCCTTCTACAGCTGGAAAAAATCGGACAACAGCCTGAGCCCCCTTCCGATGGACAGGCCCTTTCTTGAAGAGACCATCGCCTGGTACCAGACCGCTGATTACCTTTTTACAAACAAACTTTTAAAATAAGCAATGATCTATATACATTTCATCATAAACCCCGTCTCCGGCGGAGGACGCCACAGCCTGCCCGATTTTTACATCAGGCAGTTTTTTCCCTCTGACCGGTATAAGATCAGCACTGATTACACCATGAGCAGAAAGCACGCGCTTGTCCTCACCCAGAAGGCGCTGCAGCAGAATCCCGACATCATCGTGGCCTGCGGAGGCGACGGAACCATAAATGAGGTGGCTTCCTGCCTGATCGGCACCGATGTGAAGCTGGGAATCATCCCGCTGGGGTCTGGAAACGGCCTTGCGTCGCATCTCAACATACCTCATGATATCGGAAAATCGCTTGAAGTGATCAGGGAAGGAAGAAAGATAAGAATCGATGCGGGAAGAATCAACCAGCATTATTTTTTCAGCAACACCGGCATCGGCATCGACGCAATGATCATCAGAAAGTATGAGCATTCGGGAAAAAGGATGCTTTTTTCCTATGTCAGGGCCGCGGTTGCCTCAACTTTCGAGTACAGCGCGCAGCCGGCCATCGTATCCTTTGATGACAGGGTCATACCAATAAAGCCCTTTATGGTCTTTGTTTCCAATTCCAATGAAATGGGATATAATATGACCCTTACCCCCGATGCGATGCTGACCGACGGAAAGCTTGACCTGGTCCTCATTCCGGAGCTTTCCTTTTTCGAAAAAATAGCCCTTGGATACCGCATACTGACCCGATCGGTCAGCAGATTCAAAAAGGCACAGCACCATCTGGTGAAGAGCCTGCAGATCGAAATGCCCATGAAGATCTTCACCGACGCGCAGATCGACGGGGAGCATTATAAATTAAGGACCAACACCTGCAGAATTTCGGCAGAGCCTGCCGTACTCAGCGTGCTGGTCTGAAAGCTTAATTAGGCTTTTCCGGAACTGCCTTCCCTTCGGGGAAGGCTCTCCGGAAATACGGGCTGCCGCCCTTGATCTTATCAGTTTTATTTGGCAAGCCTAGAGCGATCCGTCTCAAAATCCAGAAAAATCATTTTCTGGTCGTCCAGAAAAATCAGCACATCCAGAACGGCTGCCTGGTTATGCTTCTCCTCTTGTATCGGATCTGTCGGAAAAATTAAGCCCGAAAGCTCCTCCAGAGCAAAATCACGATCAGGATTGTCCCTTAGAATGGTAAGGATTACATTGGAAATATTGGCATACTTTTTCATATTCTGCAAATCATTTGGTTTTAATGCCCGGTTTATTTTTTTTTATAGAATAAACCGCAGAACCTTCGAAAAAGCCTGCGGTTTTGAATTAACAATTCACCTTCTATAAAGTTTTTTTCAGATTTTTTATTTCGGGGACGCGGGCAGGCGTCCGGCGCCTTCATTGGTCAATTTCCCGTTGGCCTGCTCATGCGGCCTGTCCTGCACATGGTACAGGATAAAATGTCTTGCCCTGGCAAAAATTCCAAGAACAATCACAATTCCCAGAATTGCCAGTATGATCGTTTTTCCGATATTGACAGCAGAATACCTGTTCTTCTTTCTAACCGGCCTGCCCTTCTGTCCCCTCGATGTCTTCTGTATATTTGGATAGTATTTCTTCTTTCGTTTTTTCATTTCGCATAAAATTCGATTCAATGCGCTATACCTGCAGATACGGCATTGCATTACCATGAACTGCCGGTAAAACTGCACGTTTGATATTTCTGCCTGTGCGTTTGCGGCAGGCATTTCTGATGGATATTACGATTGGATAAGGGCACAAAGAATCCCTGCCGTCAGAGCCAGATGATTATCCGTAAGCGGATATCATTTGGCCGGCAGCTGAATGATGGCATTAAATCTTTTGGATTTAAGTCTTTAGGATTTCTGCATTATCCAATTTAGAATTTCATTTTCTGGATGCGCACGGCATTCAGAATCGCAATCAGCGATACGCCCACATCGGCAAATACGGCTTCCCACATCGTGGCCAGTCCGCCTGCTCCGAGAACGAGCACTACGCCCTTCACTACGAAAGCCAGAGTGATGTTCTGCCATACGATTTTCTTGGTCTGTCTGCCGATATTGATGGCCATGGGAATTTTTGAAGGCTTGTCGTCCTGTATCACGACATCGGCCGTTTCGATGGTCGCATCGCTTCCCAGCCCGCCCATTGCGATGCCCGCATCGCTGAGCGCAACCACAGGCGCATCGTTCACCCCGTCACCGACAAAGGCAACCGTTCCATACTGCGCCTTGATCTCCTTCACCTTGTTAACCTTGTCTTCCGGCAGAAGGTCGCCGTAGGCATTATCGATGCCCAGTTTGTCGGCTACAAATTTCACAACGCTTCCCTTGTCCCCGCTGAGCATCGTCGCTTTGATATTCAGCTTGTGCAGCAGGTCTATGGTCAGCTGCGAGTCTTCCTTGATGGTGTCCGCAATTGTGATATACCCGACATACTTTTTGTCGTAGCTTACCGCGATTGTCGTGTATACTATCGAAGCCGGATCAACATCATAGGAAATCCCGAACTTGTCCATCAGCTTGAAGTTACCCGCAAGCAGCTCCTTGCCGCCGATCACCGCCTTCAGTCCGTGGCCCGCAATTTCCTCGGTGCTTTCCAGTTTTATCGAGCTGTCAACCTCACCCACGTATTCATGGATTGCCGTAGCAACAGGATGCGAGCTCTGGCTCTCCACCGCATTGACCATTTTCAGGATCTCATCCTTGTCAAACTCAGGCTTGAAGACAGTCTCCTGCACTTTGAATACCCCTTCTGTCATCGTTCCGGTCTTGTCCATCACCACGTTCTGGATCGAGGCCATCACGTCAAGGAAATTGCTCCCTTTGAACAGTATCCCGTTGCGGCTCGCCGCACCGATTCCGCCGAAATAGCCCAGCGGTATGGAAATGACAAGCGCGCACGGACAGGAAATTACCAGAAAGACAAGAGCCCTGTAAAGCCAGCTGCTGAAATCATAATTGTCCGCAAAGAAATAAGGCAGAAGGCAGATTCCGATAGCCAGAAAAACCACAATAGGCGTATAGATCTTGGCAAACCTGCGGATGAACAGTTCTGTCGGAGCCTTCTGCGAGGTCGCATTCTGTACAAGTTCCAGTATTCTGCTGAGCTTGCTGTCGGTAAAGGCCGCGGTGACTTTCACCTGTGCCGCCACGTTGAGATTGATCATTCCCGCCAGGACCGCCTCGCCTTTGGATTTGGTGTCCGGCTTGCTTTCTCCTGTAAGGGCCGCCGTATTGAATGAAGCGCTGTCGGTTAAAAGCTCGCCGTCAAGGCCAAGCTTTTCCCCAGGTTTCAGCTGGATGATATCCCCTATCTGGGCCTGTTCGGCTTTGATGGTTTTCGCCTTTCCGTCTGAAATGATCGTCACTTCATCGGGCCTCTGGTCCAGAAGGCTTTTGATGTTGCGCTGTGCCCTTGATACTGCAAGGGTCTGGAAAACTTCCCCCACGGCGTAAAAAAGCATTACCGCAACCCCCTCAGGATATTCCTTAATGATGAAGGCGCCGACTGTGGCTATGCTCATCAGAAGGAATTCGGAAAATACCTCCCCTTTGGTGATGCTTTTAAAGGCATCCCTGATAACCGGAAACCCGACAATCAGATAGGCTACCAGGTACCACACGAAGCGCAGGGTGCCGGTAAACCACGGCAGTTTGATCCAGTTGTCAAAAGAAATGGCAAGAAGCAGCAGCGCCAGGGAAATTATCGAGGGAAGGAACATCTTGAATGCTCCGCCTTCCGCAGTGCTGTGGTCATGGCCGTCATCATCGCTGTGGGTATGGCTGTGCCCGTCGTCCCTGCTGTGCGCATGATTGTGGCCGTCATCGGGAGCGTGCCCCTTCAGGAGCTCCTTTGCGCCCGCGTTCACATACACCTTCTCGGTCTGCGTGCAGCAGATCTGTTTACCGTCTTTATCGTATTTATGTTTGTGTTCCATGATATATAATTTATAAGGTTAAAAAATTCGGCACCATTCTGCTGTCAGCGTCCAAGTGCCGATAAAAGGCAGTCCATTGGTTTAGTTAGTCCTTTTTTTACTCTTAATTAATCTATCGACCAGTCTTCTGTACCATGAAAAATGGTTTATGCTGAAAATCAGTAGTATGATGAATGTTGCCGAAACGGCTATTACCAGCATATCCAGTGCTACGGCCATTCCCACCGCCGATGTGGTCCAAAGGCCCGCGGCGGTTGTGATGCCTTTAGGAAGATTCCGCTGGTCCCTGAAGATTATTCCCGCACCTATGAATCCAAGCCCGGTCGCAATGGCGGCAAGCATCCTGGCTACAGCCGAGACATCTTCCGTAAGATGGCCCGCAATGGAAACAAACAGGCAGGAAGCCGCGCAGATGCAGGCAAAGGTCCTCAGTCCCGTGTTCTGCTGCTCCCTTTCCCTTTCCAGACCGATAATCCCGCCCAGGAAAGCGGCCAGAACCAGTTTGGCAGACATATATAGTTCAACTTGGATATCCATCAGATAAGATTTTTGGCGGCTGAGCGGCCTACATCTCGTAGTACAGCCTATTTTTAGGCTTCTCAGGAATATCCTTCGCACCGGTCATCTCAAGGAGGTTGATCTCGATGGTCAGTGCAAGCGAGGTCATAGGGGTATCCACCGGCGTGTTCTCAAAGGGATCCTGCATGATGATGGCAGTTGATTCAATTGCAATGAACAGCAGCGGAATCAGAATGGTCAGCAGCAGTTCAACAGCCAGCTGCGAGTCCTCAAGACCGAAGGGAAGTATCGCGGCAAAGACATAGATCAGCGTGTGCACCAGCAGGCTGTATGACTTTGGAAAAACAGTATTTTTGATCCGTTCGCATTTTCCCATGTGGTCGCAGAGGCGCGATATGGTCTCATTGAGCTGCACGGTCTTGAAATCCGTTATAATGCCCTTATGCTCCATTTCGGCTACATCCTGCGAGTGCCTGTCCAGCAGCGCGTTGGGAATGTTTGCCCCCGCCACGTTATGGAATTTCAGGTAGGCTTCCACCTTTGGGCTGAAGGGCTGGCGGCGCAGCGCCTCCCCAAGGGCATATACCCAGATGATCTGCCTTTCGGCAAACTGCTCTGAAAAATGCCTGTTTTCTTTCGAAGCGGACTGCATGACCTGTCTGATAAGGGTGCGCGAATCGTTTACGATCGCCCCCCATACCATTCTGGCTTCCCACCATCTCTCATAGGACTGCGCCGTCCTGAAGGCCAGCAGCAGCGAAACTGCGGTTCCTACCAGTGCGGGGATGCTCAGGGGAAGCGAGACTTTCCTGAACACCGGAAGCATATCCAGCATCCCGATAGCCGCGGCAAAAATGACAATGAGAATGATCTGGGATCTGATTTCCCTGACAAAGTACAGCACTGATATTTTACGGTTTAGAAGCATATTTTAAAATTAAGATTTTACATTTATCCTTTATTCCCATTATATGATCTGAATTATTTCGCAGTTAGGCATTTCTCGCAGATTCCTTTGGCCAGAATCTGGATCTCATCGATCTGAAGGCTGCCCGAGAGGCTTTCCGGAAGCATGATCTCTTCGCGGCAGGTAGTCTGCCCGCACCTCCTGCAGTAGAAATGGAGATGCCTGTCATTATGCTCTTCCTCTTCGCATGAATCGGCGCATAAGCGGTACCTGGCCTGGCTGTCGTCCATAATCTTATGCACGAGCCCTTTTTCCAGAAATGTCTGAAGCGTCCTGTAGATGGTCACCTTATCGGCCTTGTGGAAATACTTCTCGATCTCCGCAAGCGATAATGCCGCCGTGAGGGTTTCCATATACTCGTAGATCAGAATGCGCATCGTGGTAGGCCGTATGCTTTTGCCGTTAAAGGCTTCTTCTGTCGTTTTCTTCATATAATTTTTACATTAAAAATAAAACCGGCAACAAGACCTATCTGTTAGGCAGTTACAGTAAATTTACGAAGCTTATTCTTAATTTCCGCGTTCGCAGCTTACTTTTTTAGCAGGCAGATACTTCATAATCGGCCTTTATTGCCGGCATATTTTAAATTAATGCAGGTTTTCCTGTCCGAGACCATGAAATAGAGATTAAAGGGGGTGAATCCCTATTCCCTGGCTTAATCACAGGCAAACACTTACTGTCGGACAGGAATCTGCATTAAATCCTTAGTGTCTCTTAATGTTCGTGGCCTCCGGAATTGCTCAGTTTGGCATTTACGAAAAAGGTTCCCTTGGTCACAATCCTGCTTCCCGCAGGTATTTCCTTCACAGGCGTAACGGCTGTATATCCCACTTCCGAAACTCCTTTTGTCACTTCCACTTTTTCAAAGTTCATGCTTGCCGCATCGATTTTCTTTTCCTCTGCAGGACTGTGCTTTTCGCCCTCTTCGGTGCCTCCCTCAGCTTCCGCCTCCTCATGCTCCTCAGGTTTCTTGTCCGTTTTCACAAAGATGTAGAACTTCCCGTCCGCCTCGGCAATGGCACCATTTGGCACTGCAGCCGTAAGAGCGGTGCCTACGCCTACCAGCGCTGTAATGTTCATTCCGTCGATAAGTCCTGCCTTATTTCCCGTCACGGTACAGTGAACCGCAACGCTCTTGCTCTGATTCTCAAAAGAAGAGCCGATATTGAACACCTTTGCCGTGTAGGTTGCCTCAGGGTTATTGGTCAGGGTGAAGCTTACGCTCTGCCCCACCTTTACCTTGGGAAGATCCTTCTCGAAAACCTGAAGGTCAAGGTGGATCAGCTGGTTGTCCACTATCTCCACAACAGGAGATGAGACGTCAACATAGCTTCCGATCTTCGCAAATTCGGCGCTTACCGTGCCGGTAACCGGACTGGTAACCGTTAATGCCGCCCTTAGGTTCGCCGGGGTGATGCTTCCGGGGTTTATTCCCATAAGCTGGATCTGTTTGGCAAGCGAGGCCTTGCGTGCGCGCAGCGCATTTACCTCCGCAGTGGCATTCTGAAGATTCTTCAGGGCTCCGGCATTACCCGCCTGAAGGTCTTTCTGGCGCTGCAGCTCCTGCTCCGCATTGGTGATGCGGCTGTTGATGGTGATGTACTCCTCCTGCTGCTGCACGAACTGGGGATTCTCGATTGTTGCGATCACCTGGCCCTTGCGCACCTGGTCGCCCAGCTGCACTCTAAGGGTCTGGATAACACCTCCGTACAGAGAGGTTGCATTGGCCTTGTTATTGTTTGGAACCCTTAAGGCGCCGTTTACTTTAATCGATGCAGTCAGGTTCTTGTTCTCAATGGTTCCGAGCTGAACCCCCACCGATTTCATCTGCTCCTGGGTCAGCACCGCAATTGTGGCAGCTTCCCCTTCGCTGTGTCCCTCCTCTTTCGCTCCCTCGGCCTTTTCGGTTTTGGCTCCGCTTTCGCTTTCGCCGCTTTTTTGTCCGCAGCCTGCCAGTGAGAAAATTGCGGCCGCCGCGATTAATAATTGAATTTTGACTTTCATGAATGCTCTATATTTAGATTTATCCTGCGGAAGGGCTCTGCCGCTCCCGCAGGCTGTTATATTATTTATTTATTGTTGAAATAATCAAACTGCACCGCAGACAGGTTGTACTGGTTCAGCACATCAAGATAATTCTGGCGTATGCCTACCGCCTGGGTCAGAAACTGTCCAAGCTCGGCAAAGCTGATTTCCCCTGAGCGGTAGCTCAGCGTGGAAGCTTTGATGATATCCTCCGCCTGCTTAAGCCCTGAAGTCTCATAGAAGTTCAGCAGGGAAAGGTTTTTCTCAATTTCAGCCGCCGATGAATTCTTCTGGGTCGCCAGCAGCTGGGTCTGATAGGCAAGATTCTTTTCCTGCACTTCCTTCTCGGCCTTAGCCGCCTTTACCTTATTATGCGCCGATACGGCCCCGAAAAGCGGGAAAGATGCAGTGGCAGAAAACCCCGTGTATGGATCATTAAGCCCATAAAGCTTCTGGCTGAAAACCCTTCCGGACAGCTCAGGCATATTGCTGTTTCTCATTACTGAAACATTTGACGACGCAATCTTCACATTCTGCTCCTGCAGGGTAAGCAGGGGATGCTTCCCGCCGCTTTCGGTAAAGCTCACTTCCGCCTTTCCAAGCGGGGCTTCCACAGGAAGCAGCCACTCATTCAGGTTCATAAGCATCATCAGCTGTTGCTGCTGCACGGTCATGTCTTTCTTGTTCTGCTCTGAAAAAGCTTTCAATTCCAGAAGTTTGGCCTCTGCGGCAATCCTGTCCAGCTGCGCCACATCACCGGCCTTCAGGCGCACTTCGGCAGTTTTTGCTAGCTGGGTATAGATGCTGTCCAGACGCTGGTACAGAAGCTGCTTGTCCTGAAGGTACCACAGCTTGTAGTAGGCCGTTCGCACATCCCTTTTGATTGTGGCGTTTAAAAGCACCGTATTGAGCTGGCTGTACTGGAGCTGGTTTTTGAAATAGCTTTTTCTTGCGGCATAAAGCCCCGGCCATGCAAAACTCTGCGAGATACCGATTTTCAGAATCCCTGTCCTGTCAGACGGCCTCAAATCCTCGTTCTCCGCGAAGACTCCCGTTTTAGGGATGTCTAAGGCTGTCTTCACATTCAGCCCGGCCGCCTGGATTTCGGATTTATTGATATCCAGCTGCTGATTGCTCTGCAGGGCAGTTTCCACAGCCTTCTCGATCGGGATGCGCTGCTGCGCATTTGCTGATCCCAGACCTGCAATGAAAAGGACAATGATGGCAGTTGTATTTCTCAATTTAAATTTTCCTTTAAAGTCAAACTTTGTATTAAAAATGATATAAAGAAGGGGAAGAACGAAAAGCGTAAGGAACGTTGCGGTTACAAGACCTCCGATTACAACGGTGGCAAGCGGCTTCTGCACCTCGGCACCAGCGCTGCTGCTGATGGCCATCGGCAGGAATCCCAATGAAGCCACCATCGCGGTCATAAGCACCGGACGAAGCCTTGTGATGGTTCCTTCTTTCACCCTTTCAAAAATGTTGTCCATACCCTCTTTTTCAAGCTGGTTGAATGTTCCGATGAGCACGATTCCATTTAGAACCGCCACCCCGAATAATGCGATAAATCCGATTCCGGCACTGATGCTGAAAGGCATGCCCCTAAGCATAAGGGCAAATATGCCCCCAATGGCGCTCATTGGAATCGCAGTGAAGATCAGCGTAGCCTGCTTGAAGGAACGGAACGTAAAATAAAGCAGACCGAAAATCAGAAGAAGCGACACCGGCACGGCAATCATAAGCCTTGCGCTGGCTGCCTGAAGATTTTCAAACTGTCCTCCATAGGTGAAATAGTATCCCGGCGGCAGCTTCACTTTTTCAGCCAGCTTTTTCTGGATGTCCTGCACTACGCTCTGGACATCGCGTCCAGCCACATTAAATCCGATTACAATCCTTCTTTTCCCTGCTTCCCTGCTGATCTGCGCAGGTCCAAGCTTATAGTCGATTTTTGCCACCTGGGACAGAGGCACCTGAACCCCTGTGCTGGTAGGGATCATAAGGTTGCTCACATCGTCTATGCTGCTTCTGTGAACGCTGTCAAGGCGCACCACAAGGTCGAAACGTCGCTCATTTTCATAAACCTGTCCGGTGCTCTTTCCTGCAAATGCCGTGCTGACAACGTCATTCACATCCTCTATGGTAAGCCCGTAATTGGCAATTCTGGTCCTGTCATATTCGATATTGATCTGCGGAAGGCCGCTCACTCGTTCAATCTGCGGAGAAGTCGCTCCGGGAACGCTCTGGATCACCTGCCCCACTTCTTTGGCGTACTGCGAAAGCGTGTCCAGGTTCTCACCGAAAATTTTCACGGCAACGTCCTGTCTGATTCCTGTCATAAGCTCATTGAAACGCATCTGGATTGGCTGGTTCTTCTCAAAGAACACTCCTGGAATCACTTCGAGCTTCTCCATTATGGCCTCTGCAAGTTCCGTGTAGCTCCTTCCCGACTTCCATTCCTTCTGCGGCTTTAGAACCACCATAAGATCGGTGGCCTCAGGAGGCATAGGATCTGTAGGGACCTCTGCGGCTCCCGTCTTTCCAACCACCATTTTAACCTCGTCAAACTGCTTGATGATTCTTGAGGCCTGCATCGAGGTCTCAATGCTCTGGTTCAGCGAACTTCCCTGAGGCAGGATGCAGTGGAAAGCATAATCGCCCTCCTGCAGCTGCGGGATGAATTCTCCTCCCATTCTTGTAAAGCAGAATACGGCAATAAGGAATATGGCTACCGTTACGCCGACCACGGCATACTTGATCTCGATCACTTTAGCAAGCAGCGGCTGGTAGATATTCTGTATTCTGTTCATCATCTTATCGCTGAAAGTCTCCTTGTGCTGCGGCTTTTTAGACAAGAACAGTGCGCACATCATCGGGATGTAGGTTAGAGACAGTATCAGGGCTCCAAAGATTGCGAATCCTACGGTCTGCGCCATCGGACGGAACATTTTCCCTTCAACGCCCACAAGGGTAAGAATCGGGATATATACAATTAAAATGATAATTTCTCCAAAGGCCGCACTGGTACGTATTTTGGATGCCGACTCGAAAACTTCCTCGTCCATCTCATCCTGGGTAAGATTATTGAGCGACTTGCGCATAGCAAGATGATGGAGCGTTGCCTCCACCACAATTACCGCACCGTCGACAATAAGGCCAAAATCAATGGCACCCAGTGACATCAGGTTGGCGCTTACGCCAAAGACATTCATCAGTCCAAGCGCGAAAAGCATGGCAAGAGGAATTGCTGATGCCACAATTAGCCCTGCGCGGAAATTCCCCAGAAACAGCACCAGCACGAATATCACGATCAATGCACCTTCTACAAGGTTCTTCTCTACGGTGCTGATGGCGCGTCCCACAAGATCCGTACGGTCAAGGTATGGCTCGATAACGACGTCGTCTGGAAGCGATTTCTGGATGGTCGGCAGCTTCTCTTTGATGCGCTTCACCACCTCGTTGCTGTTTTCACCCTTAAGCATCATCACCACGCCTCCGACTGCATCTACCTGCCCGTTATAGGTCAGGGCACCGTATCTCACAGCTTTTCCGAAGCGCACCTCGGCAACATCGCTTACATAAATTGGCGCGGCTCCCGTATTCTTAACCACGATCTTTCTTACATCATCAAGTGAGGTCACAAGACCGATTCCCCTGATGAAATATGCGTTTGGCTTCTTGTCAATATAAGCTCCTCCGGTATTCTGGTTGTTTTTCTGAAGTGCCGTAAAGATGTCCGGGATGCTAACCCCCATAGCTTTCAGCCTGTCAGGGTTCACGGCAACCTCATACTGCTTGAGCTCCCCTCCAAAACTGTTCACTTCGGCAATCCCGGGAGTTCCGTAGAGCTGCCTTGCCACAATCCAGTCCTGCATGGTTCGCAGGTCTTTGGCATTGTATTTATTTTCGCTTCCTTTTTTAGGATGGATAATGTACTGGTACACCTCGCCAAGACCGGTGCTCACAGGAGCCATTTCAGGAGTTCCGATCCCCTGCGGGATTCGGTCTGTTGCCTCCTTCAGCCTTTCGCTGATGAGCTGTCTGGCAAAATAGATGTCCGTTTCTTCATCGAACACAACTGTGATAACAGAAAGCCCGAATCGCGATATGCTTCGGATTTCCTGGATCTTCGGCACAGTGGCAATGCTCTGTTCAATGGGAAAGGTTACCAGCTGCTCCACTTCCTGTCCTGCAAGCGTAGGGCAGGTCGTAAAAATCTGAACCTGATTGTTTGTGATGTCAGGAACGGCATCTATGGGCAGTTTCGTTGCGCTCCAGGCGCCCCATAATATGAGAACCAAAGTCATTAACCCAATAATGATTTTGTTTTTTATGCTGAATTTAATTATACTATCTAACACTATGCATTTAATTTTAACGTTTAGAAAATAGTCTGTCCTCCCATGCAGAAATGGGGACAATGAAAAGCGCGCGCAGGCATCCCGAATGGATACGGAAAATCAAATGCATGCTGGGCAGGACCGTTAAGTCCTGACAAAAATCACTTCACGTGATAAGCGCAATCCGAAAAATCTAAACGAAAAATTTAGGGGGCTGCCAGATGCTGCCCGTGTAGGTTGAATTTACCTGGCAGTCCTTAATGACAGTATTCTTGGAACTGATAGGCTGCTGGGGAAGATTAAGGTCCGGCATCTTAAAGCTGAACTTTATTACCGAAACGCTGCAGCAGGAGCACTGGCAGAATGGCGAGCAGTGGTCGTCATTATCACTGCTGTGGTTATGGGACAGCTCTTTCTGCGCAGTTTTAGAGGAAATACAGCTATTGTATACGTCACTGCACGGAACCGCAAGCAGCCCTAGAATGTAAAGTAATAATATTGTTGTTTTCCATCTCATGGGACAAATGTAAAAAATAGTTTATGCAATCCGATTGCAAAGTGGCATCCTGCATTGTAAAATTAGAAACCTGCCCTCCGCAGTAAAGCGGGATTGCAGGCAGGCGGTTACTTCCTTCCTATTTTTATGCTACGCAAAGTAACAACCTGATTTTGTAGACATTCTGAATTTTTGCGCGATCAGCTGAAAAAAAATGTTTTTTTTTCTCTGCATCCAATTAATGACGAAATAACTGCGCAGGCCTCACATGCAGCAATTATAGATGAAGCTTCATGCCTTCATGGGTCGGCATAAAGCCCAGGCTCTCGTAAAACTTCACAGCCTCAGGCCTTTTTTTGTCTGTGGTAAGCTGGACCAGATGTGCCCCGCGCTGTCTTGACCTCTCTATGGCCCACTCGAACATAAGCCTTCCGAATCCCTTTCCGCGGTCTTCCCTCCTTATCCTGACCGCCTCTATCTGCGCCCTTACTCCGCCCTGATAGGTTAGATACTGGATGAAGCTCAGCTGCATGGTTCCCACCAGATCTCCGGCCTCATTAGTCACGGCGATAAGTTCCTGCGAGGGATCGGCATCGATTTTCTCGAACGCCTTAATGTAGGCATGTGGCAAAGGAAGCTGGAAATCCTCCCTGCCCTGCCCAAGGGCATCATCAGAAAGAAGCCTGATGATTTCGGGCAGATCATCTGCTGCTGCAGTTCTAAAAATTAAATTCATATCAATGTTTTTTGGGTATGCCGCTTTCTCCCTTTCATATTCCTTAAGCCATTTAGACTAGCACTTTAAAGAAAAGAGAACGATTTAAATTTTAAAATATGCTGTTATACTTTTCTATCAGCTGGTTTCTGTCCATTTCACCAGCCATCCAATCCCTGACATCTTTCACGCGCTGCTTGACGTTGTTTTTTTTGATTTCCATTGCTTGGTCAAATTCATCCGCGTCGAAATCTGCCGTGCTGCCGAGTTCCGTAAAAAATATATGAAATGGTGTCCAGTCTTCATCGGTCAATATCTTATGCAGCGGTCTATGTGCAGTTTCACGCAATACGTCAAAATACAATCCATTAATTTTCCGCGCTGAAACTTCAACCTCCATGAAGGAAAATAGCCTTTGAAAGAAAAAGGACTCCCCTATACTTATGCCCTTAGCATCTTCCAAGGTATACAATGAAGGACAGGAATACTCATCATTATCCAGATTATTATAATCTATAAAAGCGCAGATCTTGCCAGGAACGCATACCACATCTAGATGCTCATGAATGGCGTCAATTTTATTCTCATCGTAAAATATGGCAATGTTATCGGCGGCCGTTTTATTGTTCCATTCTGTTTCAAAAGCGAAAATTCCCTTGAAAAAAGGAACAGAACTCATCGGGCCTTCGCATATTCTGTCAATACCTTCAAGAGAATCTTTAAGTGTGGACGAACTTAATGTCGTTTTGATTTCAATTACGGCAATCACGGCTTCCTTTTTTACCACTACAAGATCATCTTCCCTAAAAACTGGAATATAATTGTGCTGGTCATAAATTATGATATCAATCTGCTTGCTGCTACCCTCTATAAATCCTGTTGCGACGTGAAATTTTTTGGGCACAAATTTCCGCAGGACGGAAATGAAAAGCCTCTCCCTGTAATTTCCGACAGTCTGGCCGTGGCTGATGACATAATTGATACGCTCGCTCTGGCTTCTGATTTCATTTGAAATCGAAGAAAGATATCTTTTTTTATTTTCTAGTGCGATTTCGTTAATGCCAAGCGCAATATATGTGCCTAATTTTAATTTAACATATTTAAATGTGCCCGCGGCCAAGCGAGATTTTATAATCCCTGAAGCCTGTAATTTAGACACTCCGATTTCGCTGACTAATAGATCAATGCAGCCATCAACCTTTAACCTTTTCTGGGAGGAGGAATGCATCGTATTGATTACCTTGTGCCAGTTGTTTTTTATCATGCTCTGGAGCCTACCATACTTTTCATCGCTAAAAGTACACGTTCTGTCTACAATCACAAATGGATCGACCTGCTGTTTAAATTCGTCCATGTTATAAGTTACCAAGCCTCGTGCTTTTGTCTTTTCATCGTCACAGGTCCAATAAAACCTCACAGAATCTCCATCAATTGAAATAATTTTGCCTGTCTGGGCTTCGCCGTAGTCGTCTTTATGATTTATTATCAAATGATGTTCCTGCTGTAGAAACACTAAGAATTCTTTTGTTGTCAATATTATGTCCTTTAGGTTACTATTTAAAATTTTGTTCGCTATTAGTCCAGCAGAACCACAGGACACGATATCCTGCAACTTAAGGCGAATTTAAGAAATTTTTCTTAGCATCTCTGCTGTCCCAGCCATATGGTGCCCGTACTTGACGTTTCAGACAATAAAGTGTGCATGAATCTTTTACATGTGGAAATCTAGCAATTTACGGCACATTATTTGGTGCTTTTCTTGATAAAACATTAATTTACTGCTAACTAACTTATCTGAAAATTATGAAAAAAACTTTATTTTCTCTTCTGGTATTCGCAATGTCTATAAGCGCATCCGCCCAGAGCCAGTCCGCTTCGAATGCAAATGCATTTCCCTGCATTGACACTGGATACAGGCTATACCCCACTAATAATATGTGGACCTATATCAAACTCAACACCCGAAACGGACAGATGTGGCAGGTTCAGTGGGACACTGGAAAAAACAGGTTCGAGTCTCCCCTTTCGCTCAAGGCGCTTGCAGCACCCGATCAGGAAAAAAACAACAGATTTGTCCTCAGCCCCACCACCAATATATACAATTTCATTCTGCTGGACCAGATCGACGGACGCGTCTGGCAGGTGCAATGGTCAAGCAAACCCGAAGAGCGCGCCATTTTAGCCATAGAATAGAAAAGGCCGAAATAGCATTTTCCTTTATCGGTTCGCAGCATTATTTTTTGCACTCTGATGCGGAACCGGCATTTACACTTTTGGATGGGCAAGACTGCATAAAGGCATGAAGTTAAATCTTTGCTATATTTGTTTTATGCCGGCTGATTTTGTTTAAAATGCCTTATATTTGGCCGGAACAAACAATAAAATCAGCATTTTCTCTTTAGCATGAAGCATTTTAAAGGCATATTGATAATGGCGCTCCTTGCCATGCGGATGCTTTACGGCGTTGAAATCCACAGCGTCTCTTCCGTGCTTGCCGATTGCGCCGAAATGCAGAATATTTCAGGCAGGAAAGCCCACCAGTGCGCCGTTGATGCGCCCCATAGCAAAAAGAAAATCCGCATAAACGCTTCTTCCCAAGACAAGAAAGAGAAGCATAAAACCGCTGCGCTTTTAAAATCCCTAACAGAAAAATTTACTGATGACGCGCTTTCGCTTCCTCACAGCAAAAGCACCGCTTATTTTAAGCTGGACACTGCATTTGCAGACGCTTTAAAAAACTCACTGCACAGACTCCATTTTTTCTAGACTCAAAATTAAATTCCGAATTTACCTATTCGATGGCATAACTATCAATAGTCAGCTCAGCATAACGTAAAAGAAGGCCGTTTTTTATGTTCTCTGCTGCCATCTGCGATTGCCAGCCTGTATAACAGCGCGCTATCCAGATGCAAAACCAAACATAAAAAGTGACGGCTTACGAGAAAAGCCCGTTTTTAACATTCGGCTTCAAGAGTCTGATATGCCCTGTAAAACTATGGCAGCCCGCACTCCCGCGGCGCTTTCCAATACAGCTGAAAACCTGTTTAAACCAATTAAAACCAGACCCGCCGACGGTCTGCAAATCACTATGGCTATTCTGTATTCAGACGGAATAATCATCGATCATTTAATGCAATGAAAAATTTAATTCTTTCTTTTATATCGCTTTTGGCAGTCCATAGCGCCCAGTCACAAAAAAACTCGCTTAAGAGATACCTCGAAAAACAGGATGCTTCCATAACCGATACGGTCATCTGTTTGAAATCCTCGGATTCGGTCTGGGCTGATCTTCCTGTGACCCTAATCAGGGGGCGTGAAAAAGGTCCAACCCTTACCCTAGCCGCCGGAATCCGCGAAGGCGGATTTTCCGCCGCCGCTTCCCTGCTGCAGCTTCGCCGTGAGATAATGCCTGAAAAGCTCAAGGGAAACCTCATTATTATTCCCGACGCTGATGTGCAGCGCTACAGCGGCCGCAGCTCCCAATCCGACAACATACGAATGTCCCATCTTTCCGATGCTTTTCCGGGCAGCGCCAAGGGAACCGCGGCAGAATTGATCGCCGATTTTATTTCGACAGCTGTCTTTGATGCCACTGATGTATTTCTGGAGCTGAACGGCTGCGATTCCGGCAGTGATCCGATAGCTTTTATGTGCTACTACGACAATGCGGAATTCATGCAGCAGACAATGCTGGCGTACCGCCTGAGTGAAGCAAGCGGGCTCGGCACCATCCTGAGCCATCCGTACCCGCTCTCATCAGGAGAGCCTTCAAAATGCGCCGTGAAGCAGGCGGTCAGGCTGGGAATTCCGTCATTGAGCATGACATTAGGCGGATATGAAAAACAGGGATCCTCCAGCCAGCCATCGGCTGAAGAAGCGCTTTACAGGATTATGGCAGAATTGGAAATCTACAATAATGGCACAACAAAGCCTTCCCGCGCAAAGAAATTCAGGTATAACAGAAAGGCCTGCATAAAGGTTCCATTTCAGGGCATATTCTGCAGCTCCATTAAGCCAGGGGATAAAATCAAAGAAAGCCAGAAGATAGGCAATCTGACCGATATTTTCGGCAACAGGAAAAAAACTCTCAGAGCCCCCGAGTCGGGCACCGTACTTTACAAAACAGATGCAGATGCTGTAAATGCTGACGAAACTGTAATCTGCATCGGATACAGGATCCAATAGCAGAAATAGCTGCTGGATTTCGATTTGGAGCAGTTTCTGCCAAGACAGATAACTACGCTGCGCACTGCATGCCTGTATCCATTTCTTTAACACAATTAAATCAAAGATCATGAATGAGATTTTAACCACCCCGCTTTGGGGAAACACAATATATAAATGGCTCACAGCACTGATAATTATAATTGTCCTTTTCGCGATTATAAAAATATTCAAAGTGTACATTTTCAAGCGGCTCAAAAAATGGGCGGCTGCAACCGCCACATCCTGGGATGAATTCGCAATGGAAGTCATTGAGAAGAACATTCTTCCCCTGCTGTACATAAGCACCGTTTATTTTGCCCTGCAGACTTTGGCCTTGGGCCTAAGGGCAAAAAATATTCTTCATACGGCATATATGATTGCCATCACTTTTTTTATAATCAAAATTATAATTGCCGCTTTCAAAAAATTCGTGCTGTCCTTTATCAAACGCGACCAGGACAGCGAAAGCAAAGAAAAGCAGGCAGGCGGGCTTATCGCTATCGTCAATATCATCATCTGGCTATTAGGCGCCGTATTTCTGATTGATAATATGGGCTACAATGTGACAACCATTGTAGCGGGTCTGGGTGTCGGAGGTATTGCTATCGCGCTTGCGGCACAGACCGTGCTTGGAGATCTCTTCAGCTATTTTGTCATCTTCTTTGACCGTCCATTTGAAATCGGAGATTTTGTGACGGTGGGCACAGACAGCGGCGTTATCGAATATATCGGGATAAAGACCACCCGAATCAGAACCCTGAACGGAGAACAGCTTGTCTGTTCCAATACAGACCTGACCAACTCCAGGCTGCGCAACTTCAAACGGATGGAAAGAAGAAGGATTGTTTTCGCAATCCGTGTCACCTACCAGACCACTGACAGACAGCTTAGGGACATTCCCGGTATTGTCGGAGACATAATAGCCTCGAAAGATAAACTGAGCTATGACAGGGGGCATTTTTCAGGTTTTGGGGATTTCAGCCTTAACTTTGAATTCGTCTACTACGTCGATGACCCGGATTACAATTTCTATATGGACGCCCAGCAGGCCGTCTATCTTGAGATTTTCAGTGCCTTTACAGAAAAAGGAATTGAGCTTGCATATCCAACGCAGACCATACAGATTGAAAGCCTTCCGGTATTCTCAGTTGCAAGGAACTAAATAACAACATACTAGGCGATATTCTTTCGCTGAAAATCTTCACACTTATTAAAGAGACAATTAACTAATAATTGTCTCTTTTCCTGCTGACATAAAGCGCAGGCGAATGGTTTTGATGATCAATAATCGTTTTCCCGTCCATTTTGGATGCTCCGATTTTTAAAATAAGCTCCCAAGACACCACAAGCTGAATGCTAAAAAGTATCAGGCAATAATGGCAAGTGTGATATCATAGACAAGCGCTTTAAGCTCCTTATTACACAGCGATAAATCCCTGTCGGGCGGATTTCCATGATAAATGAGGTTTCTGGCTTTAATAAGCTGGCCAAATTCCACATCATAATCGTCCGGATCCAGATTGAGATATTTTATAAAACCCTCAAACTGATCGATAAGGCCGGTCTTTTTAATAAAGGATACTTTCTCAAAAGCTTTAGAATCAAATTCCTGTTTATCTGCGTCCGCGACTATTTCACCGATTTCTTTTATCTTCTTTTTTATGAACCTGTTAATAGAGCCTTCTGATCCCGTAAATACATATTCTTCCTTTACAGTGAAAGCACTGCCGTCCAAGGGCTCATTTAAAAAATAATTCCTGAACTTTTCAACGATGTTGTAAAGGACCATGAAAGCTGAAATATCATCAAGGTGCTTTATCCTTAACAGTCTGGGAACAGCCTCCTGTATAAGCTCCCTGAAAGTTTGGAATTTCTCAAAATTTACCGAATCTGCAAAATCGTAAATATTCTGATATTTGTCCTTCAAATGAAATTCCTGCGAGGAATCAAAGTTATCGCCGGAAAGCTTAAAGACTTCCCTGGTGCCATAATTATCCCTATCATTCACCCTGAGCAGGGCATTGAAAAAATCAATGTTCTTCTCCCAGTACAGGGACATCAGCAGGCATAAGTCTTCTCCGAGGGAAAGCAGATCCAGATCTTTTACTTTCTCGCTGTCATCCCTTAGAACCAGCTGTGCATCTCTGGTTATTACAAAATCCTTTTTTGGTTCGCCCTGTTTATAGGAATGGCTTAATGACAGCATAAATTCGACAGGACCAAACCTGGTCCATCTGTTATGATTCCGTTCAATGAATTTGTCATCTGAATCATAAGTTCCAAGCTGGCCGTACTGGATATATCCTGTGAGATGGGAAAGGGCATTGTCTGCCAGGCTGAATCTTGCGGCAGCGGCATACCTTCCATTCTGGAAAAGACAGAAATTTCGAAGAACCAGTATGACGGATTTCTTGTCATGATCGAAATAATTAGTTTCATGAAAATCTATCAGAGAGCTTTCAGAAAACTCAAAAAACTCCGGGTTCACCCATTCATATGGCGATAATGCAGGATTTACCAAGTCCAGGATGCTGGTTCCTGCTTCTGCAAGTGCTCTGAATTTCTGGTACAGATGATCAGAGGGCTTATAATAAATAATCAGCTGCGCCTCTTCAGGTCTTCTCTGGTTATAAATCAGTCTCGCATCAAACTGGGAATCTCCGCTTTCACCAGGAAAGCCGTCCAGCAGTTCTTTATGCTCTGACAGCTTTAGCAGTATGGGCACATCATTTTGAAAGTAGTCTTTCATTATTACAAATTATAATTAAAGCATTATTTAAGTTTAGAAGGCGCAGAATAAAAAATGCAGCTAGCCAAATTTATTAAAATAAAACAGAAAAAAACGCAGGTAGAATTACCTGATTGAACAGTGAAAAACACTTCGGAATTCCAGCCGGTCCTATAAGCATTGCGTTTTTTCTTTTCCTGCAGTGCAATGATGCTTGGTGTTTCAGATTTATACATAACTTTACATAAAAATTGCGCAAAGCATTCCTATTATATTCATTTCCTATAACTTAAAACCAGCAATAAATGGAATACAAAATAATTAGAGTCAGCAAAGAACTGGAACCTTTCATTAGCTTTTTTTGGGAACTTAGAGGAAGCCAATCCAAAGCAGAATTGGAACGCGTATATCCGGACGGATGTTCGGGAATACTGATTAATATTGGAAGCAAGTGCATGACAGACAACGGTTCTCTTTCTATGGACAGTGGAAAAACTTATGTTGTCGGAGCAATGAATTCTTTTAAAGACAGCATAATTGAAACCGATACCCATTTATTGGGAGCATGCCTGAAGCCCGCAGCATTTTCCAACTTCTACTGCTATGATCCTCAAAGCGCACTCAGTAATAATACTGTCGAATTCGAAAAATCCAAATCATTTGATATCGACAGGGTAATAGCAGACCCCTTTAATTATTTCGAATGCTTTTTCACTGATCGGATGAAAAGCAGCTACAACCCCCTGCAGCCGGTTATCAATGACATTGATGCTGCTAAGGGATATATGGGCATCCACGAATTGTCCCAGAAGCACTGCACAACAGTTAGGCAGCTGGAACGCAATTTCAAAAATTATATCGGCTTGTCCCCGAAAGAATACTCAAATATAATCCGCTTTCAGAATGCTCTGAATATTATCAGAAAATCAGATCACAATCGAAGCCTGTCAGATATTGCTTTTGAATGCGGTTACTATGACCATGCCCATCTCACCAATGAAATCAAGCGATATACAGGCTTTTCACCGTCATTGCTTTAATTTGTCGCATTTTTACAAAGCGCGGTTAAATTTCTGCCGCTACATTTGGCAGAACAACAAAAATTTAAAACAGATGCGAAAAATAAAACTTTTCATTGCCATGAGTTTAGATGGTTACATTGCAAAGCCAAATGATGACCTAAGCTTTCTAAAGCTTGTGGAAAAGCAGGGCGAGGATTACGGCTATGCAGACTTTATTTCTGAAATCGATACCGTGATAGTTGGACGAAAAACATATGATTATGTTCTCAAAGAAATAGGCCCATCACATTATGACAATGGGAATCGGGATGTTTATGTCATTACAAGAACCGAAAGGCCCCAAATTGGAAGAACAATTTTTTATAATGGCGATATCCCCGGATTAATTAAACATCTAAAAAATGAAAATGGTAAAAATATTTATTGCGACGGCGGTGCCGAACTCATAAATGAACTGATGATGCACAGCCTTATAGACGGGTTTGTAATATCTGTAATTCCTATTCTTTTAGGTGCTGGCACCAGGCTTTTTCAGGACGGCAGACCTGAACAGAGACTAGAGTTTATATCCGCGCAAACATTTGAAACGGGATTAGCGCAGCTTACATACGAGAAAAATAGCTGAAACTTTAAAAAAGGGTGCGCACTTATACCTTTCTCGCAGAGCATATTAAAAAATGTGCTTGGTCCGCAACAGGCTTTTTATATTGATATCGCCACCAGACAATCACTCTACTACAAATTATCAAACTCAATCCAATTCCTGGATTGAGTTTTTTGTTTGATTTTAACGGACATCCCCACACTAAATACAGATAATGTTTTTTTTCATGATTTTTCACGCCTAATGAAATTATGAGAGTTTTTATTTAATTTTACAGATAAAGCTTTTTAAAATGGCAGTCAAGGACTTCGACGACGAAAATCTTCCAAAAGTGAATCCAAATGAAAGTCTTGAAACTATTTCAAGTGTTTTGTTCAGGAAGCGGTTCCCTGTACAAAAATTTGAGATACGATCTGAAACGATGCGTGACAAAGGGATAGATTTTCATATCGAACTGAAAAAAGAATCTGCATCAGGAGGTAGCGTATACACCAATTACAGGTTTGCTGTCCAGCTGAAGGCGACAAATAAAATCAAACAGGGAACCGATGGAAGTTTCGGACTTCAGATCTCAACATCCAATATAAGCTACCTGCTCAATAACGGCATGCCCGCCTACTATGTTTTTTATCACCATCCTTCAGCTTGTTTCTACTTCGAAAACGTCAAAAATATTCTGGATCAGATCAAGGGCAGAAATGGGAAATGGCAGCAAAAAGCAAAGCAGAAGATTTATTTCACCAAAATTCTTTCTGAACAGGCAGTGCAGGAAATCTACGAGGAAACGTATGCAAGCGGAGTTCTTCTCAGAAGGATCAACAGCTACAGATTTCCGTCAAACAGCCCAAATTCCAGCAGCCTTCTCATTGATTCCGACAACATAGTATACAGCGTATCGGAAAATATAGAATATATAGACAAGTTTGGCGCGGATCTTGTAAATGCACACCGTTTTGACACCGTAATTGAAATGGAGAAAAGGAGCTGGCCAAGAAACACAGCAACTCCCCGATTCTACCTTTTTTGCGGCATTGCCTATTTTCAGCGCGGGGATCTCTACAAGGCGATGGACCTTCTGAAAAGCGCCAAGAAATATTCCGACGAATTTGACCCGGAGGGTCGGGCGATAATCGAACATACTATACTCAATACCAGATATCTTTTGGACATAATATCCAAAGAGCAGTACGACCGGGCTGTAAAAAAGATCGGCCATCTGGAGGATTCAGGCTCCTTTTTCCAGATTGAGAATGCTTTTGAAGAATTGTCTTCCAATAGCGGAGAACCAGCTTCTTCAATACTGAAGTTCTACGAATCCATGCAGAAGGTTATTGAAAATGAAAAAAAAATTGGACTGCGAATCATTGCCTTCAATAAGATCATTGATGCCGAATCCAGCATCCTTTTCAGCGATCTGGCAAAGAATTCCGTCTACGTTGCGGGACGAGTCCAGAATCTTCTTCACACCACTGTCTTTAAGCAATGGCTTGAACTTGAAAAAATATTCCGCTGGCGTCTTAACAGCATAGTGGATTATGCCGAGAATTGCGGATATTTCATCTCGATCGGCATCTTGACCCTGGCGGGCATAAAATGGGAATACCAGAAAGCGTTTCACCTTCATTATCTCTCATGCTGGAAATACAGAAGCTTTGATCTGCTCCAGCCTGTTGATCCGTCAGTGCTCGAGAAGCTAAGAAGGAACTGCGATCATCTCGACAAGCTTGCAGAAGCATTTGAACAGAATGAATACAGGGAAAACATGCTATGCTGCATGATCCTTAAATATGAAATCCTGCAATTTTCCGGAAATGTGAATGCAGCCTGCGATGCAAAAGAAAAAATACTTGAAGTTATAGACGCATTTGAATTCGAGGGTTTGCGAAAAGAATATGAACCGATTTTCAATCAAGGAACGTCGCATGAAAACTTCGTTGCGAAATACACCTCACACATGAACAGAATTCAGGATCTTGCTGTGCAAGAGGGAATAGACTGCTACAGGATGCTTTCAAGAGAGGAGCTTGCTTTTAGGCCCCGCTGGTCCATCAGGGATTTTCCAGCATTTGATTTTTCGATTATGCCCCATGAAAATGAGGGCGAAAAGGATATATTAAACTAACCTCATTACTGGGCACGCCATCCATCAAATCTTGCTGAAATAATTAAAAGAAAAACTTGCTTTCCCCGTTCAAAATTCCATCATCAAAAAAAAATATTACACATGAAAACGCAGTCGGAAAATCAAATTTCATTTATAAATCAAAATATCTTTTTTAGGGAATTCACATTCAGCAAGAATGATTTCAAGGGGCTAAACAGCAAACAGCAGCTGGAGTTTGCCGACAATGTGGTTTGGATAGAGGACATTTTTTTTATTTTCCAGATCAAGGAAAAGGAACTCGATGCAAGCGACGATAGAAAATTGTTCCAAAGCAAGATTTTGAATAAGGCGGTAAAACAGATAAAAGCCACCACGAAATATCTCAGCGAATACTCAGATATCCACATAGAAAACGAGAAAGGGCATAAAATTAACATTGCCCAGGCCAAGGACAATCCAAGCAGGAAAATCATAATCTATCAGGCAAAGGATTTTTCAGAACAACTGCGACAGATCAAGTTTTACGAAAGCACTGAAATTGGATTGATTCATCTATTTCATGAAGAGGATTACACATGGATCTGCAGACTGCTCCTAACACCTTGTGAAATCAATGAATATCTGTCCTTCAGGGAACGCCTGTTCCTGTTTGACAAAAGGGCATCTGCAGCCCTTCCCGAACAATATTTCCTTTCGCATTTTCTCGAGACGCCCGACGCTGACCATTTCAATGCAAAATACATCAATTCGCTATTGCATTTCGACCAGACAACTTCAGAATTTGATATTTCGGGTATAATGGAAAACTTTGCAAAAAATATTAAAATGGCCAACTATGAAACCGAATATTATCCAATTTTGGCCGAACTTGCCCTGCTGAATAGGTTTGAGCTGGCCGCCTTCAAGCAGAAATACTCATTGTGTGTGCAGGAATCCGAAAACCAGGACTTTACGACTCCCTATAGAATGTACGTTCCAAGAACCGACTGCGCTTTTGTTTTTATTCCTCTGCACTCGAAAAATGCGGCTAATTGGGCAAATGCCCTGGACAATTATGCATTTGCCCTGAAGTATGATTCCAAAGCCAGCAGATGCATAGGCGCTGTTGTGTTTAGAGATCCAAATGATAAGGAATATTTTCAGATTTTCTGGAATTACATCCATCATGAGTGGGTGTTTGACCAAGAACTTGAAGACCTATTGAATGACAATTATCTATTCAGGGCTAGCAGGGTCAGCAAAACTGACAATAGATACAGGAAATAGTGACAATGTCCAAAACAGAAAGTCCAAGCAACTATAACCAGAAAATAAATGGAAAATATAACTAGTCTTCAAGGGAAGCTTCGATTAATTTGGCTACTTCCTCTACCGTTTTTTTCGCTGTGAACATGGAGCAATTGCTTAAATGAAGTTCTGCATTCCTTCCTTTGTTAGTTCCGTTAATAGTGACAATAGAATTGACATTAATAAAGTGCGGCACGTTTTCTTCATCCAGCACAAATATAAATCCTTTCATAACTGCTTGATTTTAAGTTTATCAAATATACAAATTAATTAAAACTTCGGTTAGAAGACCCACGAAGTACAACGGTATAGTTTCTATATACTTCCCAAATATCAGTTAGCTTGTTGATTGGAATTACTTTAATTATCAGAATTACCATGAGCATAGGAATAGCCCGCGCAAACTTAAATTCAAATCCATTAATTTTTTTACTAAATTTCGTTCTCGAAAAGCAAAAAATTATGATAATTGAAGACAAAGGCAAATTAGGTGAAGATTTTGTAAACACTCTTGCTTACAGATCGTTCTTGAAGTACTGGTGTTTTCCTGGACCAAAATATGAAAATGGCGATAAAAAGGAAATCTGCGACCTCTTGATTATTTTCAATTCGGTGCTAATCGTCATCTCAGTTAAGAACTACGAATTTAAGGGAAATCATTTCAGGTATTTCAACAACACTATTGAAAAGGCTGTAAAACAGATCCATGGTGCCTGCCGTACTTTATTCGGAGCTGCAGAAGTGCAGATCAAGCATCCCGACAGGGAAATGGAGATTTTTCCAAGAGAACAAATCACCAAAGTATTTCGAATTGTAATCAATTTGGGAGAAGGAGTAAAATTTTATCCCTTTAACCATTCCACGAAAAACGATGATTATGTAACCTTATTTGATAAAGATTCCTTCGAAACTATTATCAGCCAGCTTGATACGCTTCCTGATTTTATAGATTATCTTGAAAAAAGGGAGAAACTATTTAAGGGGAGGATCACCATAATCATGCCAGGCGACGAGTACGACTTTCCTCTCGAAACGCAGAAGGAATTTTTTGCGCTCCAAAAGCAGCTGACACAAAACTACATTCTGATCTCGGGTACGGAAAAGGATCTTCTTTCCCACTTCTTCAAAAATGCTAGAAATTTCCCGCCGTTTCTCAACGATGATTCTAACGGCATCTTTCTGCAAATCGATGGTGACTGGGATTCGTTTTCCGATATTCAGCAAGTAAAAAATAAGGCAGAAGCAGATAAAGCCAGCTATTTCATCGACGATTTTGTGCAGAATGAAATCCTAAAAAATGAATATCTTCAAAATCTGACACCAATGCGGTTAAACCTTGCCAAAGCAATGCTGTCATTCGACAGGCTTACCAGACGATCCATCGCCAAAAGCTATTTCGAGTTCCACAACCGTTACAAAGACGTTTCTGGACTAAATTTCGGAAGGCGGTTCGGCGATTATGACGGCGTGGGTGTGCTGTTCACTTTTTACACGGACCAGATGGATATGGAAATGATAAATACCCTAAATACTCTGGCAATAGAAAGTGTTAATCTATTTACAGGATATAAAAGCAAATCCTTAATCTTAATATCATCCAACCGAAGCCATAGATTTTTGTTCGCCCATATAGACAAAATTGAGAAGTATGAGCCAGATCATGAGGAAATGATCAGGCAGGATGTTAAAAGAATGGGATGGTTTACCAAACATACCTTGTTCCAAGGTAGCGAAAACGAGTTTCCAGAATAAATAAGAGTTGAAATTGCCATCTTTATTTCTTCCAAAATAATTGTTGATCCATTGAATAAAAAATGGTTTGGATAACTATTTGTCCTTTTTGAAAATATTACACTTAAAAAATATGAAATACGCCTTTATCGGATACTCTTACCAATGGCTTGCCTCATCACTGCTGCTAGCTAAAATGGATGCTGAAAGAAATATAGATGAAATGGAAATCGAGGCAGCCATTCAAAACAATTTTGATGATGTAAAAATACGTTGCGGTCTTGAGCATTATTTTTTTCAAATCAAGGATATGGATGCAATGACCCTTGATAAACTGGCCGTTTCCGGAAATGAGATTTCAATAAAAGGAAAATCCCATAAACTCTCGGGTCACAGCAATATCATCATTTTTAAGGAGATCGACATTATACCAGATAGCGAAGTACTTGGCATGCCAGCCTATAATTTTTCAGGAGTATTTATAATCTCCATGAGCCGTAAAGAAATGATAGAAAAAATTCATGAGCTATATGCACTGGATGAAAACAGGAAGAATATCATTGAGTACTTTTTTAATGGCCGACTTGACCAGAGAATATTAAAAATATCAAGAGAACAGCTCCCATCAATAGCACTCTTCAGTACTGAGCTTCTGGAAACGACCGTCAATGTGGCTCGTGAGCGTCTTTTAGTGGAAAATATCCTGCTTATCGAAGGAAAACCTGGAGTCGGAAAAAGCCATTTTGTCAATACAATTACAGATCAGTACCCCAATAATATCCTATACCGTTTTTGGACTTCAAGTCAGGACAAAGACTATGACAAACGGTTGAAATACGAGAACTTCCTAAGTGAACTATCTAAAAATATCTTCGGTGATTATCGCGAACGCGATGAAAAGGTGATCCTAAACCATCTTATAACCAATAATAAAACAATAATAATAGATGGACTGGATCATGTCGAGAACTACAACAGAAGTGACTTAGAAAAATTTATCACCTTCATTGATAAACTGCACAAAGGCACTAAAACCATCGTTCTCAGCCGTCCTTTGCAGCGAGTGTTATCCTGGGAAAAATATACTTTAGGAAATTGGAATCTGGAGCAGACGGCCAAAGTGCTAAATGAACTGTACCACATTTCGAAATACAGCATTGCAAGCAAAATTTTCACTATCACCCAGGGATATCCCATTTTGGTGAAATACGTTGCAGAGCATTACAAAAAAGAAAAAAAACTACCTCAGTATGATCAGTTAGAAAGCATTGATAATTATTACCAGCAGATAATTACCAATGAAAAAGGCAAACAGGCACTGGCTCTGTTCCTCTGTTCCCACACCTATACCATGCATTCTGAAATTGATTTTTTTCTTGACTCAGATCTAGGTGATATCGTAAAAGAATTTATAGAGGAACACCCCTATCTATTTGAAATCCGTCTCAACCGTGTAGCGCTCTTTCATGATAGTCTTGTGACCTATCTCAGAAAATTAAATATAAACTACTCAAAGACTCTTGAGAAGGTAAGCAACAAGGTTTACACTTCAATAATGGCAGGCGAAAAAAGGTTCCTGTCGAGATTAAATTTTTACGAACTTTCTGAAACAAAGAAAAACAACATCACTAAAAAATACATTTCAATCGCACAGTTCCGTCAACTTATGGAAAATGTCATTGATTTTGAAGCCATCCAATCCTTTTATTTTCAGATTAGGGAAAATCTCTGCTCGATAGATCCTGAAGCACTGGAAATCATAGACTTTTATGACCTATCTCTGATTATTAACATGGTTCAAAGGGACCATATCTCCACACAGGACCAGGTTATATTTACCTACCTCAAAGCTTTGATCCATAATGGATATACAGAAGAAGATATTACAAGCGACGGCTATCTATTTGCAATGCTGTATTACATCACGACCAATAACGCATCGTTAATTTTAAATCTTATGGCTTCTCAGCATTACGACACCAGGTATTTTTATCGTGAACTTGATAAGGACATCAGAGAAGAGAAATCATTTTTCAGCAAACATGCCAAAGCACTTACAGCACCAGCAATCACTGAGCTTTTGGCTAAAAGTGATGAATTCGATTTACAGGATGTAATTCCTTATATCCTGCAAAATCTGTATATACACCAGATAAAGCAAGGCAAGTATAAAAATCTATTCAGTGCAATTGATCACTATATGAATGGGAATGCTACCCTTGGCAATAAAATTCTGCAGGACTTTATTGCTTTATATCATATAGAAAGTTTTAAAGCGCTCTGGATGCTGAAAGCCACAAAAAAATATCTGTATGCTTATGGATTACATCCGCAGCATAATGATTACAAGTGCCTTACACTTGAATATTTTATCAAAAAAAACAAATACAGGGGAAGTTTCGCCCTGAGGGATATGGTGCATAATTACATAAGGCTGTCCCTGCATGAGGAAAGAAAAATCAACATAGCTGAAATCAGCCATTTCTGGTGCAAGTATTACAACCGTAAAGACTACTCAATGTACAGTCTTGACGTAACCTTAAAAATATTTCAAGACAAAGATTTTATAAATCCATTGCGTTCCATAGAACTCATTAATCAAATACAGAATATTTCAGAAAAAGGTTACCGTGAGCTGCTAGCTTCATACATTAAACAGCATCCGGCGGACATAATCCATTTTATAAATGAAAATTTTGATGCTGCTGATCTCTCCATTTCATGGCTGGATCTGCCCACTGACTATATTAATCTTTTGCCAAACAATATCTTTCAACGCGCGCTCAATGGAATTTTACGAACTCACAGTTATGATAAGAAGATTGATTACATAGATGTTTCAAATGTACTGGGTTCGTCTCGTGAAAACGAACTAAAGTCAGTTATGGCAATGTTTGGATACAGGATCAACGTTGAAGAAGAATCACCTGAGCTAAAAATACTGAAAAACAAAGCTGTTGATTTTGTGACTTTTCCGCAGGACAAGAACTCTGCAAGAATGAAGTCAGACAGCGCTTCACGTTTCAAAGAGGGAATCCTGAAACAGGAAGATAAAGCACTAATTAAGGAAAAAGCCCTGAAGTCGTATGATGTCGCTGGCTTTGCTAATCAAAATTATTCCGCACTTGCAGATTCGGAAATTTTTAAACTTTTTTCTAAAGAAGATATAAGAAAGAACATAAAACTTATTCTCTATAATGCCATGATTGGCAAAATGGAAAGTTTATCGTCTTTTCATCTTTTGTATATCTATCCTGGAAATCTACTGAAAATCATCGATGATAATGAAATAGAAATAGATTATCCACTTTTTTTTAAAAGCTTTACTGTCTTTTTAGAACTTTCTTTACTTAATTCAGCATTTCAGGATTAAACCAATATTTTAAAAAATAACCAAACAAGAATTTTCCCATGACAACAAATCCCCTTAAAACATTATTGAAAGGGATTAACTTTGTTCCACAAAACCAAAATCCTAGACAGTAATTCACAGAGCCAAACAAAGACACTTTTGCCTTAAATACGGCAATCTTTTCAAATTCGCCCTAAAATATGTAAATTTATATATTAGCTAAATCGATAAATCAATTGAGTTTTTTATATTTTTTGTATCAATCCCCAACGGTACATCTAAACCAAAATTAGAAAGCCAATGAAAGACAGCGTCTACCTGTAGTACGCCAATCGCTTCAAATCTTCCAAAAAATTTATTGTAATTTGTCCCGTAGAGGTCACTTAAAGAGACAACTATATAATAGTTGTCTCTTTTTTTATACACAAACATCTAGATTTTTCAAGCCTTCACGGCCTAATATTTGTGGTTCGATTTTTTCACAATAAACTCTTAGTCTGTTTGAAATAAACAGTCTTAAAGTGGTGCTATCAGAGAATTAATTGGAGCTGAACTACGGTTCGAAATTGCGTTAAGGATATAGGATTTTTTTCTCTTTTGGTTTATCGTATTTTTTTGATATTAAATATTGCTGTTCAACTTAGTTCAAAAATTGATTTATTTCTCCTTCTCAATTTCTGGTATTTGTTTGTATTTCCTTTACATTTACGTATTGATTTGAAATAAGGAACATAAAAGTATTTACTGATTACCAGAAAAGAATTTCTCTAATCCGGATACTAATGACAAGAAGAGATGGACGAAATATTTAATGTATTTGATAAATTTTATACTAAGACAGGAATAGCGTCAAGAAATGAAGTTCATAAACAAGGATTGTGGCATGAAACTTTTCACTGCTGGATGTATTACAGAGAAGGTTCAGAAATAAATCTTTATTTTCAACAGCGTTCAAAATTAAAAAAGGATTATCCTGACCTGTTGGACACTACAGTAGCCGGACATCTTCTTCACACAGAAACTCCTCTTGACGGAGTCCGGGAAATAAAAGAAGAGCTTGGAATTGATGTAGAAATCTCGCAGTTGCAATACGCAGGCTTTGTACCAATGAGTATCACGCTTCCTTCAATAATTGACAGAGAATTCACCAATGTATACTTGCTGGAACGTAAATTTAACATGCACGACTTTAATCTTCAGCTGGAAGAAGTTCAGGGCATATTTGTCATTTCTTTATCAGATCTGGAACAATTACTGGCTGATGAAACTTATATAACCGAAGCAAATGGATTTATAATGCAGGACAATAAAAGGGAAAAATGCGTAAAACTAGTGCAAAGAAAAAATTTATGTGCGTTTTATCCGGAGTATTATACTTTCTTAATTAATTATCTGAAGAGCTTATAAAAGGTTCCAGAAAACAAAATTCGAAAATCGCCTGGTCTGTTTAAGCGAAAACAAATCCATGCGTTCAATTATTAATTATTCCCTCAACTGAGTCAAAAGAGGTTTGTGTACATAAAAAAGCTCTTTTATTGAAATTATAAAGAGCTGGTTTATGCTTTAAACATGCATTTTTATCTAAGTTAAAATAGTCTTAGTTAAAAGTGATGTTTTTAATTTCTAAATTTAGTTTCGTTGCTATTTATTCTTTTCTTAACCTTCCAAAATCCTCTATATACAAACCTTTGGCAGTATTTGTAGGATTGAATACAGCAAGATTATCAATTTTTAATGAAAAAGAAGGATCGGCGGTTTTTGCTGTCGTTCGCATAGTTTGACCTGTAATTAATTCGAGAGCTTTATTCAGATAAGGATCTTTTACGTTTCCAAATTCCACCAGATTTAAGAAAGTGCTGTAAGGATTGATTTCGTAATCAGGTTTAATTTTCGTTGGATTTGCGTCTTTATCCTTATTGTAATATGAAAAAGTAATGGGTTGCAACTGCCATTTGTGTTTAGTGCTTCGATTGACATAGGACGTATAATCATTAGCAGGAGAATCATATAATGTGTTTGAGCCAACAAATTTACCAACGGTTTCTTCTCCTATTGTGATTACGTTAATGTATTTTTTTAGACATTGTATCGTGAGCTCGCTGGCAGAAGCAGTTTGAAAACTTATCAGTACATATATTTTTGTCAAAGCAAGGCTGTTTATATTTTCTTGCCTTTGAAAAGTGGGTTGATTGTCAACCAAATTAAAAATATTTACCTTATCAGAAAGATTTTCATAGCCGTCTTCACTATTGTGTTTATTATTGAAGTCTAAATAAATATAGGGTTTATTGGTAAAACTGCCATTAATCATTTGAGCCAGTGCAACTGCCGTTTCCAATGAACCGCCTCCATTGTATCTTAGATCTAAAACCAATTCGTTAATTCCATCCGCTTGCATTTTACTGAAAGCCAAATTGAGTTCATCATTATAATCGGATTTAAAACCATTAAAAACCAGATAACCAACATTCTTTGCTCCGTATACTTTCTTTTCGTAATAAGCAACCGGGTTTTCATTAATTTCTGCTGTTGTTACAGTCACAGTTCCTGTTTTATCTGTAGTTACTAAACTATTGTTTGCAAATTGCACGCTTGCCGCCAAGGTAATGGTGAATTGCGCATTTTCTAATTGATTATAATTACCTGAAGTCAGCTGGCTTCCATTTATTTTTGTAATAACGTCACCCCTTTTCAATCCTGCCAGAGCTGCTGGTGAATTAGGTACAATATAGTTAATTAATGCAACCATATTGGTATTGGATGCGTCTTTAGGGTAGATTGCGTAATTAATACCACCTTTTTTCTCGACTTCTGCAATTTTTGAAACGCGCACTATTTCATTATTATTTTCAATCCAGGAAAATCTATCGACAGTTCCTCTTTGATATAAGAGTGAATAAAAAAGCGCATCGGGTGTTTTTCCGTTGATTAAATTGTTATATGCGTCAGTATTAGTGATTTTTTCGTCGGACAAATTGGCAACGTTGGGCTGCCAGTAGTACCAAGAATTCATAGCTTTCCAAACAAAGTTGTTAATTTCGTCTGGCGTGGTAGCAGCTCCTTTACTGTCAGAATCAGAATCTTTACTGCAAGCTGTAAAAACCAATCCTACAAGTAGTGTTCTAATAATATGTTTTAATTTCATTATTTTTGAATCGTTTAATTTAATTTAAATTTGTAGTTGTAAAACGCTAAAAATATGAAAAATAGTATTCCTAAAGCCGTCTTTTTATTACTTTCTTTTGGGCTTTTTTTTCTTTTTTCCTGTTCCGGACCACTTTTAGATATTAAAAATCAAACCTATAAAAGTTATAACCGTAATAGTGAAAGAGGATATATCGTTAGTTTTAAATTAAATGACACTGCTGTTGTTCCTAAATCGATTGTGATTAACGGTATTGTTCAGGATATATCCGAAGCAAATAAAATTGGAGATACTTACCAGGTAAATGTAATTGCACAAACTACCATAATCCATAATTACAAAGTAAAATTTGATAGAAAAGAAAATGGAATTTATTTTGAGAAAAACTCAAATCTATTTTTTCAACCTGTAAAATTCAAATTAATTACAGACTAATTGACAGAATTTAATTTAACCCGTTGAGCGTAATTATCCCAAACATGAGTTCGAGTATTTCTTATCAAGAATAACAAAAAAACTTCTTCAAATCATGCATAAAAAATGTTGAAGTTTTGCTCTGTAGTGATCACTAAAGGTGATAACCAGCAGATAGTTGTCAATTTTAAAAAAAATGTTCAGTTGCAATTTGTATTATAACCCGCAATGTCGTCTTTTCGCCAATTATACAAAGGAACAATATCTTTATCAGTTTGTATGCATTTCAGATTGGGATTAGAATAGGCATAGAAATTTGACAGTTGCTTATTTTTTCCATTGCTAATATTCAAACTTGTTAATGAATTTGATTGACAACTGAGTGCATAAAGTTTTGGATTTTTAGAAATATCCAAATTAACTAATTGGTTTTGTGAACACTCCACACTTAACAATAATGGGCTTTGGCTTAAATCAATTGCAACCAAACGATTTTTATGACATATCAACTCAACTAATGGAGCATTAGAAATATTTAATGATTCCAGTTTATTTTTAGAACAGCTCAAAAACTCTAACTCGCAATTTTGCGTGACATCCAAAACATTCAGCTGATTTTCGTCCAAATAAGCTCTTGTTAAAACAATATTTTTACTCAGATCTAAATTGGTTACTTGCGTATTAGTACAAGACAAAAAGTTCAAGTCTGGGTTGTGAGTCAAATTCAATTCGGTTAGCGGATTTTTTCCACAATGTAAATTAAACAAACGGAGATTTTGAGACAGATCTAAAGTTGCTAATTCATTTTCTACACAACCGAGATTTTTCAAATTAACATTCTGAGATAAATCCAATCGTCTGATTCCGTTTACACTGCAATCCAGGACAGTTAAAGCAATATTATCATTTGTATTTAAGACAGAAAGCCTATTTGCGCCACAAAACAATCTATCCAGATTTGTATTTTTGGAAATATCTAAATTCTCCAATTGATTTCCGCTAATAGCTATGGATGTCAATTTCGCATTTTGACTCAAATCAACGGTTGCTAATTGATTTTTTTCGCAAAACAAATTAACTAATTCCTTGTTACCGGTTAGATCTAAAGATGTTAATTTGTTTTCGGAACAATTTAAATGTACTAGTGCCTGATTTTTACTTAAGTTCAATACCTTCAACTTATTTTCTTCACAGGATAAGGTAGTTAATGCCAAATTACCTGATAAATCCAAAGCGCCTATTTTGTTTCTATTGCACAGAAGCTTTTTTAATGAAACAAAATCCTGTAATCCCGTTAAATCGGTTATACCGAAATTTGTGATATTAAGTTCAGTTAGCCTTGCAATATCAGATGTCAGGACTTTTCCATCAACTTCCCCATGATCATATCTATACGCCTGTAAAGCTAATTCAAAATTAACATCAGGAATCAATGTATACTTCTTTGTATCTTGGGCTAGTATTACATTGCTAAAAGACAGAACAATAAATGCAAAAACAATAGAATAAATATTGTGTTTCAGTGAATAGTTATTTTTAAACAGCACTATAGATATTTTTAAATTATGTAAATAGAGTTTTTAACTTCATAAATCATTTACTTTTGCACTAAACTTAATAAATAAGAAATCCTATCTGTGTAGTATTTAGCATTTTTTTGATAAAAGAGTCTGGCATCAGATTTTAAACCAGGATCATTATCCCACACAAATTTACCACGATGCTTAAACTGAAACTCCTTCATAGTCTTTGCAAAATAATAATATGTTGTCTCTTTCCATTCCACTTGTTCTTTTTCAAATGCGGCTCTTTCCTCTTCAGTTTTATTTCGTTTAATAATTTCTGAAACAGCATTGAAAACCTCAGTTTCCCAGAATTGAAGTTCATGGTAGTATTCTTTTCTGCAATTTAATTCTCCTTTGCTATTGGCTTTAATACATTCGTTAAGCCCTTTTTCAGCGGTTGGCAAAGGATCTGTAATACTTTGTCCAAAACAGGTTGATAACGTTAGAATAAAAAATAAAACAAATTTTGAAGTCATTTATTACACTCTTTTCTTTTGCAAATTTCAGTTATGCAATTATAATACAAATGAATTTAAGAATTTTACTAACAGATATATGGAATTACTAATTGCTTTTTCTCTTCAAAAGATTAGCATTAAAATTTACTTCCGTAGATCATAAAAAAATAACATATATACGTCTAATCAATAATTTTTACTATTTAACCTCTACAGATTTTGTACAGCTGATAAAAAAAACTTTGTCTGCGCCAAATAAATTAACCATCGCGAAACTATCCATACATATTTTTTATTTCCGACATTACAAAGGTGCTCTGGGTGCTTCCTATACTTTCAACGGATCCCAATTTATTAAAAACAAAATCCTGATAATGCTTCATGTCTTTGGCAGAGACTTTCATTAAAAAGTCATAATCTCCTGAGATATTATAGCATTCCACAACTTCTTCAATTTTCATAATATCACTAACAAACTGATTTCCAATATTACGGTCGTGCTGTTTGAGTTTGATATTGCAGAAAACGATGAACCCTCTGTTTAATTTTTCAGCATCAAGCAATGCAATATATTTCTTAATATAACCGTTGTTTTCTAGTCTTTTAATTCGCTCAAAAACAGGCGACGGGGAAAGATTTACCATTTTAGCAAGCTCTTTTACCGTGTATTTAGAATTATTATGAAGTATATTTAGTAATTGAAGATCTATATCATCTATCTGCTCCATAAATTATTTTGTTTTAAGTAAGTTTTGTTATTTTAAATCAGAATAAAATTCTTCAAATATAACCAAAAACAACACAAAAATCTAACTTTAAACAAGCCAAGAACATATTAACCTGCAAAACTCATCTTTACAGTATAAAAATCTAAAAAGTAATTTTTACAGAATGGAACTGACATTGAAGTACAGTTTCAAGAAAAAATCCTTTATCCGTCAAATTGAATGTCAGAACTATGTTTCTTTTCGTCGAGCCATACCCTGAGCGATGATACTAGCGGCAATTAACTGCAAAGCGTGGTAAAGCATGAGCGGCAATAATACGATGCCGGTTATAGTACTGTGCTGAAAGAGTACTTTTGACATGACGGTACCGTGTACCAATGACTTTTTAGATCCGCAGAATAATACCGTGATACGGTCTTCGTCTGAAAAGCCAAAAATACGGCTAAGTAGTCCGACACAAAAAAATACGGCAAAAAACAAAGCCATCATCCCTGCGGCAAGTCCGACAAGTTCTAGGGCTGTGAAACCCTCAAAAAGATGCTGGGAGAATGATTTGCAAAAAGAGGTATAAATAATAGTGAGAATCACTGCCTGATCGAAATATTTGAGCTGTTTCTTGTATTTTTCGGCAAAGGCCCCAAAACGGGAATTAAGACTAATGCCAATAATGACAGGCAGTAAAACCTGAAGAATCAACTTTATAACGATATCAGTAACATCAAAATTGCCAGTTGCCGAAGCGATGTACAGACCAACCCAGAGCGGCGTAACCACTACTCCGATCAAACTGGAAATGCTCGCATTGAAAATAGCGGCAGGAATATTTCCCTTAGCGATAGAAACCATGACCACAGAAGAAGATACTGTAGACGGTAAAGCCGCCAGAAAAAAAACTCCCAGCCAAAGCAGCTCAAATCCGTTGTTTATAAACAAAGGACGAAATGCCAAAACAATGAGCGGAAAAAACAAAAAGGTTGTCAACTGGACGACAATGTGCATTTTCCAATTGGAAAGCCCGGTTTTTAGTTTCTCAACACTCAGCCGTAAGCCATAAAACAGGAAAATCAAGGAAACACCAGCATTGGCAATCTCCTCCAATGAAACAGGTTCTTTTACCATTCCTGGCTGCGGTAAAAAATAAGCCAGCAAAATCATGGTGGCTATCATTAACAGGAAACCGTCGAAACCTGCTTTCTTTAATACTTTTAATAATTTCTTCAATTTGTTTTTAATATTATTCCCCCGTAGAGGCAAGATTATAAAAATATTTTACACAAATAAACTATGGCCTTAATTGCCTTTATCTGTACAGCATTTTACTCGTTCAAAAGCGGATAATCAATATAACCACGCTCCCCGCCTCCATACATGGTTGTCCTGTCCGGCGCATTGAGCGCTGCATTTTTTTCAAACCGTTCAGGCAAGTCAGGGTTTGCAATGTATAACCTGCCAAAGGAAATAAGTTTTGCAATTCCTTTTTCAAGTTCTGCCTCAGCAGAAGTCCTGTCATACCCTGCATTAGCGATTACCGTCTGACGAATTTTGCTGCCAAAGAATTCAATCTCGTTGTTACTGCCATGACCTTCAGGTGAAGCGATGTAGGATGCGGATCTCATGAGTTCCACATAGGAAAAATCGAGTTTGTTCAATTCTTCAATGAGATAAGTGTAGGTACCCGCAACGTCATCCAGTACTATATCACCATAGGTATGGGAAGGAGCTATTTTAATGCCCACCTTTTCACTCCCTACAGAACCGATTAGTTCCTGCATTACTTCTAACACAAATCGGGCATTGTTAGGAATGTTCCCGCCATATTCATCTGTCCTTTGGTTGGCACTTTCAGCCAGAAACTGGTTGGGTAAATAACCATTAGCAGCGTGTAGCTGAACTCCATCAAATCCTGCTGCTATGGCATTTCTTGCAGCTTGGCCAAAATCCTTTATAGTTTGCTTGATCTGAGGGATTGTCATTTCCAAAGGGATCTCATAATCTTTCATACCCTGGGACGTGAAATGCTGCATACCTCGAATAGACAGCGGTGATGGTGCAAAGGGAAGCTTGCCGTTCCTGTCGGTAGAATGCCCAATGCGACCAGTGTGCCAAAGCTGAGCGATAATAATACCCCCTTTATTGTGTACCGCCGTTGTAACCTTTCTCCATGCTTCTATTTGCTGATCCGTGAAAATACCCGGAGTGTTCGGACTGCCGGTTGCTTCTTCGGTGATCCTAATGGCTTCAGTAAGCAGCAGACCTGCGCTTGCTCTTTGACTATAGTATTCTATTGCCATATCACCCACTACCCCATTGATGTCTGCACGGCCTCTGGTCATCGCCGCCATGACCATTCTGTTTTTTAGGTTGACATCACCTAACTGTGTTTTTTCTAAAAGTTTCATATGGCTATTTGAGCGTATTGTTTATACCTTTTTTATCGGTAAATTGGAACTAAATCCCAAGTTCTCTGCGAATAATTTCTGCTCCTGCATTTAAAGCATTTAGCTTACCTCTGGCTACACTTCGAGACAAAGGAGCCATACCGCAGTTTGTGGAAGGATAAAGATTTTCGGCATCTACAAACTCCAGAGCTTTACGCAGTGTATTTGCTACCTCTTCTGGTGTTTCGATAGTATTGGCTGCCACATCAATAGCACCTACCATTACTTTTTTACCACGTACCAGTTCCATTAAATTTAAAGGCACATTGGAGTTGTGACATTCTAATGACACCACATCAATTTTAGATTTTTGAATTTTCGGAAAAATTTCTTCATACTGACGCCACTCTGAGCCTAATGTCTTTTTCCAGTCAGTATTGGCTTGTATTCCATAACCGTAACAAATATGTACCGCAGTCTCACAGTTTAAACCTTCAATGGCTCTTTCTAATGCTGCCATACCCCAATCGTTTACTTCATCAAAGAACACATTAAATGCCGGTTCATCAAACTGGATAATATCTACCCCTGCATCTTGCAGTTCTCTGGCTTCTTCATTAAGTGCTTTTGCAAATTCCCATGCCAGTTTTTCTCTGCTTTTGTAATGGTCATCGTACAAGGTATCTACCATTGTCAACGGGCCAGGCAATGCCCATTTTATAGGCTTATTTGTTTGTTTACGTAAAAATTTGGCATCTTCAACAAAAACTGCTTTTTGACGTGCAACCTCACCTACAACCATCGGAACACTTGCATCATAACGGTTACGGATTTTTACTGTTTTACGATTTTCAAAATCTACGCCGCTTAAATGCTCGATAAAAGTCGTTACAAAATGCTGGCGTGTCTGCTCGCCATCACAAATAATATCCAGACCTGCCAATTGTTGTTCCTGCAAAGAAATACGCAAAGCATCTTGTTTCCCTTCAAGTAACTGCTCTCCCTCTAATTTCCACGGTGACCAAAGTTTTTCGGGTGGTGCAAGCCAGGCAGGTTTGGGTAAACTCCCAACAATTGAGGTAGGTAATAGTAATTTCTTCATAATGATATAGTATAATTTTAATGTATTGTAGTTAAAGACCGAAACTGGCTGACCACTGTTCCAGGATGTTTTTGTAAGGCTTAATGAAATGCTTTTCTGCAAACTTACCTTGCTCAATTGCTAACTGGGTGCGCTCTTCCCGGTTGTATACAATTTTGGTTAAAGAATGGTCTTGATTTTTCAAACTAGGCTTATAGGATAATCCTGCAAGAGAATTGGCATTATAAATTTCAGGTCGATAAATCCTTTGGAACGTTTCCATAGTACTAATCGTACTGATTAGTTCAAGGTTTGTATAATCAGCCAGTAAATCACCAAAGAAAAAAAACGTTAAAGGTGCAGCGCAATTAGCGGGCATAAAATAACGAACCTGCAAGCCCATCTTTTTGAAGTATTGCTCTGTTAAAGAAGAATCGCTGACCTGATATTCAAAACCTAATATCGGGTGATGGTTTCCTGTACGATGATACGTTTTATTATCTGACACACTCAAACATATAACGGGTGGTTTGATAAAGTTTTCTTTGTACGTTTCTGAATTTACAAAGTGCTTAAATATATTGCCGTGTAATTCGCCAAAATTATCAGGAATGCTAAAGTTGTCTTTATCCTTGTTATGCTCTAAAAGCAATACGCTAAAATCATAATCGCGTACATAAGAAGAAAAGTTATTGCCAACAATGCCTTCAATGCGTTTACCCGTTTTATGATCGATAATATGCGTCTTTAAAACCTCAATCGTTGGGAATGTTTGGCCACTGCCATCAATATCTATATAAACAGAAACAATTTCTAATTCAACAGTATAGCGATCGTTATTAGGATTATCCCAGTTCGCCAGGGTATTAAAACGATTGTTAATCATGTTAATAGTGTTGCGCAAATTTTCCTGACGGCTCGCTCCTCTTGCCAAATTAGCAAAGTTTGTTGTTGTACGCGTACTTTCGGACGGAATATAGTTTTCATTGAAATAAATACTCTCCAATGTGAATGCAAAATCATTTTTGATTGTATTCTGGGCGTTTTCAATATCTTGCTTTTCGCTTATTCTTAAATCTTCTTGTATGTTCGCTTTCATTTGATGGGAATGTTTAGTTTTTTTACCTTGCAAATTTTGAAATAAAAGATGATTTATTTTAGTTCAAACCTAAAATCAGAGAAATATTCTTTTTAGATATATTTTATCAGATTATTAATCTTTTTGCAATTACAATAAGAAAAAAAACAGATAATTATTCTTTAGAGAGCTCAGATATCGTTCCGGAACTACCTGCAATTGTGTAACAGAAAGCTAAGACGTAATTCTTTTCAAGCTAACTTAAAAAATCAAATCATTTTTTAGATTAATCCCAACAGAGCATTTAAACCAAATTTATAAAGCCAATGTAAAGTCATAGACTACAGATTTCGAACAGCCAACCAGATTGTTGTAACCGTTAGAAAACAGTATCTTCCTGAAAAACTAGCCATAATCAGCTGATATGATACAACTTAAACTATATGATATTATCCAATTTTGTCGTTTTTAGAAAAGTAAAACACATAACAATTTTCCATTATTTTTTTATAATAAATCTTACAAATTAGTTTGAACATCCAAAATACTGTTGTATTTTCGTTCATAACTGTATTTCAATTTTCCTCTTCTTCCTACAAGAAATAAAGTAAAAATAATGCGCCATAAAAAAGCTATAACTTTAATCAGGATGATAATCATTTATAAAATAATGTTTTTTAATACCAAATAAATAAGCCCCAAAATATAAGAGAACCCCCAAATAATTAAGCAACACCTACTTATGCTATTAACCGATAACCATTTAACCATTGTAGTGGGGATTGACATCCATTTCACTACCCTACCCCCTTTTAACCCTTTCCATCCTTATATAGGTATTGTCATCGATCCATTCGATTATATTCCGTTTTTAGGTGCCACTGTACATGTAAACGGATTTAAACGTGGAAACTCAGACACCAGCGGTATCATAATACCTTTGATGCACATTCCGCTTTTTACACCGCCCTGGCTGATGACTCCTATCATTGGTCATGAAAGTATGAACTTTTTTGCTTCTAAAACAGTTTTCTCAGACGGTACCAGAATGAGCCCCAAAGGACACATGTTAATGACTTGTAATGATATTGGGATTCCCCTCTCGATGTCTTTAGGGAAAACCAAAATAGGCAAGAAAATGTTACCTTTTGCCCCAACTCTTTTTGCTCCAACCTCATTCTCCTTGCCTATCCCTACCGGGAAACCCGTGATGGTTGGCGGCCCCTATCCTCCTGATTGGGGAGGAGTCCTTACAGGCTTATTAGCAAGTATTGGTTTTAGTACCTTAATGAAAAAAGTGAGAGGACTTGTTAAAAAGATTAACCTTAAGGGATCAAAAGGTCCTGATGGCCTCAAAGATGCACTTCGAAAATGTGTTAATGACCCCGTAAACGCAATCAATGGAGCAGTAATTTATGAAGGAAGCGATTTTAGTATTGCCAGTCCAATTTCTTTAAACTGGGAACGCAGTTGGTATTCAGATTCTCCATATGTGGGTTGGCTTGGTCATGGAACCCATAGTGTGTATGACAGAGCAGTTGAATTATACCCCGAAGACGATGCCCTTGGACTTCGCATGGATGACGGACGTCTTGTGGCTTTTCCGATGCTACTGCCTGAGGAAGAATTTTACTTACGTGAAGAAAAAATAACTTTAAAAAGAACTCAGGATGGTTATGAGGCTTACGATCACGATAGCAAACTCTTTTATGATTTTACTCTGTTTGACGGAAAAAAATACCAGCTTACCAAAATTAGTAATGTTAGCGGACTTAGTGTCATTTTTGAATTTACAGCCAATCGTCTGAAAAAAATCATTGATGCTGCAGGCAGAGAGATCAAAGTGAGCACAAAAGGCGGATTCATTCAAAAGTTGGAACTTGTCGGACCGGAACAGGACGAACTTTTGGTAGCCTACGAGTACGATCAGGAAGGCAACATAAGTGCGATTATCGATGCACTTCAAAAACCAACAACCATTGAATATGAAAATCATTTAATGGTCAAAAAGACCGACCGTAACGGACAAACTTTTTATTGGGAATACGATAATGAAAACCGTTGTATCCATACCTGGGGAGATGGCGGCTGGCAGGAAGGCTGGATGGAATACCATCCTGAGGAAGGTTACAATCTGATAACAGACTCCAACTATGCCGTAACCACTTATTATTACGAGCCAAGTCAGCTGATTACGCAGGTTAAAGACCCTATGGGCAATAGCACCTTTTACGATTATACCGAGTTTATGGAACTTTATCGCGAGATTGATCCTGAAGGACGCATTCTTGGTTTTAATTATGATGACAGAGGGAACAAAACCGGCACCGTTTATCCGGATGGCACCGAAGAAATCATGATTTATGATGAGGAAAACCGCCCATCGATAGCCATAGATCCCGAAGCGAACAAAACCGTTTATCTGTACAAAGAAGACAGACCGGATCAGCTCAAAACCATTATTGCACCTGATAAAACCACTACTCATTTTAGTTACTATAATAATGGGCTACTGGCTACAGTGGCCAAAAACAACAACAAACTCGAATTGATTTATGATGATCGATACAATCTTATCGAATGGCGTGAGAATAGTGAAAAATTAAAATCGTGGGAGTACGACCATCGTGGACGCGTACAGGCGATTTACACCCCAATGCAAATGGCTGATTACTTTAGTTATGACGCATTGGACAGGGTAAGGCAAATTGTAGAGAAAGACAGCAATGTCATACAGTTTACCTACAACAATTATGATGAAGTAATAGGTTTAAAAGACAATAAAAACAGTATTAAGTTCAGTTATACCCCAATGGGAAGTCTTTCTACACGCGAGCAAAATGGCGTAAAAGTGCGTTTTGATTACGACAAGATGGAACAGCTGCAAGCCATCAAAAACGAAGACAACGAAGTCTACTATTTTACCCGAAACAAAGCCGGACAAATTGTAAAAGAAACTGCATTTGATGGTATGGTCAAAAAATACCAGCGGAATCTCGCAGGTGAAGTCACCAGAATCGATCATGGCAACGGCAGATTTACCGAATATGAGCAGGACGCTTTAGGACGTATCACCAGAGTCGACTACCACGATGGCAGCTGGGAAACCTATAGCTATAATAAAAATGGACTTTTAACGGAGGCCGTAAATCAAAATGTAAGCATTCTTTTAGAGCGAGACGAAATGGATCGTATCGTAAAAGAAACCCAAAAACAGCAGCTCGACAAAGCAGAAAATGCCATTGTACTTACCGCGACCTACAACAAACTGGGACAGCGTACCCATATAAGCACTAGTTTAGGAGCAGAGATCAGTACGTATTACGACTCAAAAGGACAACTTGAACGAATAGAAGCCCAAAGCAGCGAGCTCAAAGAACAGCATCAGAAGTGGGAAACCACCCTGAAACGCGACGAACTGGGAAGAGAAATAGAACGCTTTACCACTGGTGGACTCCACATTAAAACCAGTTACAACAACAGCGGAAAACAAAAAGAACAGGAAGTATTTGCCAATGGCAAACGCACCGGATCTCGTTTTTATAACTGGGATACCAACCAGCAGTTACGCAGCACAGTAAACCAAATGACCTCCAATATCACTTATTTTGATTATGATGATTTTGGTAATCTGGCAAAGGCAGATTATAATGGAAAAGAACAGCTGTACAAAACCCCGGATGCAGTAGGAAATCTTTACAAAACTCCCGATCGCAGCGATCGTAAATACGGTAAAGGCGGTAAACTGTTACAGGATGAGAAGTACCATTACAAATACGACGAACTGGGTAACCTGATACACAAAAGTTCCAGAAACATCAATGAGGAATTAAAATTCGAAGAACCAACCAACTGGATCGATAAACTGGCGGGTAACAAAATCGAAGAAACCAGATTACAGCAAGAACACGAGCAGTGGCAGGACGGAGATACCATGTATAACTGGCTGGCGAATGGTATGCTCGAGAGCATCACCAATCCTGATGGGAAGAAAGTACATTTTGAATACGATGCCCTGGGCCGACGCACCGCAAAGATTGCAAACGAAAAAATAAATCGCTATGTTTGGGATGGCAACGTTCTTATTCACGAATGGAAGTATGATTTAAAAGATCGACCTAAATTAATTGCTACTGAAGATGACTTGGTATACGACAAGCCAGAACCCATTGAGAATTTAATTACTTTGGTCTACGAAGACCGTTCTTTTGTACCAAGCGCTAAAATTGTTGGCGAGGAAAAGTTTTCTATTATTAATGATTATATCGGCAGACCTGTACAAGCTTATAATGAGAAGGGCAAGCTGGTTTGGGAAACCGATTATGATATTTATGGTGAATTACACAATCTAAAAGGTGATCGAAGTTTTATTCCTTTTAGACAGTTGGGACAGTACGAAGATGCTGAGACAGGATTATATTACAACAGGTTTAGATATTATAGTCCTGAAACTGGAGGATATATCAGTCAGGATCCGATTGGGTTACATGGAAATAACCCAAATTTTTATGCTTATGTAGAAGATAGTAATTCAACATTTGATCTTTTTGCGCTTGATGTAATTACAATTATAAGGCAGGATGTAAATATTGGCAGCGGAAATCATTATAGATTGATCTTTACTGATTCAAAAGGAGTTCAACAAATGACGCATTTGACAATGGGTAGAAATGATATAATCGAAATCAAAACTGGAGCGAGTAAAATATCTCTTGATGATATCGATGCAGCAGACAAAAAAACAATCGAAGTAACTCGTAATTTGAATGATGCGATATCAAAATCAGCGCAAAGATTTAATGGTAAAAAATATAAACTTAATGAATTTGATTGTTTTAGATATATTGAATCAATCATAGGGAAAGCAAACCCTAATGTTTCAGTAAAAGGAAGTACTAATTTGGAAAGGTTTAAGAGTTTAGGATGTAAATAATGAAAGCATTTATAAAAAAAATAGAGAATCAGTTTGATATTAAAATGATCAAATCTGATGAAGCGATTGATTTCGAAAATACTTATACAGTTGATAAAGATGATAACATAACAGCGTTGCGTTTACAAGAAATCCCAATTAATAGCCTTGACTTTTTATTACCTGTATCTGATAATTTAGAAGACTTAATTGTACAAGATTGTGAAATCAAAAATATTAAAGATATAGGTGTTTTTAAACAGCTTAAAAAATTAGATTTAAGCATTAATCCCTTGTCAAATATTGAAGGTATTGAAGGTTTAATAAATCTACAGGAACTGAATTTATCCGCTACTGATGTGGATTCTGATTCTAAATTTGAAAACATTCAAAATCTTCAAAACTTAAGGTCTTTAAGCTTAGATTATACTAAAGTAAAATCTATTCAGGGATTAGAACATGCAAAAAAATTGAGGAAGTTAAGTCTGAGAAATGCAAGAATCGAAAGTTTTGAAGATATTGAAGAACTGGAAAATATTAACCACATAGATCTCTCCTCTTGTTTTGACTTGGATTTCAACAGATTAGGGTTGGATAGAATGAAAAATTTAGAAAAATTAAATCTGAGTTCTTGTATTATAAAGTCATTTCAAGGTCTAAAAGAAATGACCAGCTTGAAACAGCTTTTGCTGCATAACGCAAGCGAAATCGAAAAAATAGAGTGCTTAGAATATCTGGAAAATTTACGAGTATTGGATTTAAGCGAAACAGAGATTTCAAAAATAGAAGGATTAGAAGGATTAAGTAATCTCACCATGTTGAATTTTGCTACTAATAAAATATCAGAAATAGAGGGAATTAAAAATCTAAAAAATCTGGAATATATTGATTTACGCAATAATAAGTTTTCTGTTATCAAGGAAGATAGTTTTATTGGAATTGAGAAAGAATGTGTTGTAGATATTGGTTTCAACAATGTCACAAACTGTGATATAAAAACAAGAAAAAATGTAAAAATTGTTTATAATCATGAAGGTGCCGGGCTTAATTTAGACCCCCTATCCTTTGCTTTTGGTGACATAGAAAATATTGAAAAGTATTGTGGAGAGCTCAAAAAAGAGTATTTAAATCGTATTAAAGAATTTGGTCTTTCCAGTTCTCTTAGTATTAGCGATTTCAATAAAAGAATAATGTAAAAATCTTTAGCCGTAAACTGCCCTGTATCGGGCAGTTTATTTTTATAACTATTATGGTTAAAAGCTTTGTTTGTATAAGTCCTGAAAAATAGAATGTTTAAAGGAATATTACTTTTTTAGAAGGGGTTTTCCGTTTTATCTTCAAAAGTTACTTTGCCAAAATTTATCTTTTCCATCTCATACATAAAAGGCATATGCGATTCCGCTATCCATTCTCCATTTTTAAAAATAAAAGATAAGTGTCTTCTAAGAGAGCCTTCTGGAGTAAAAATTTGAAGATTATCTTTTTCACTGGGCTGGTACTCAAAATCAAAACAGTTTCTGGTATTAAGACAAACAAGCAGTGCCTCGTTTGTCAAATCTTCTGTTAAAGCGTTCTCAGGCATATATCCCATTCCATCCATAGTAGTTTTACTGTAGCCTATACATTTTTCTAATGTCCAGGTAAAGTCAACACGTCTTTTTTGCCTGTTTTTTCGAGAATTCTTGTGGTGAATAATAGTACTCATTCCATTTGGAACACAGGTACAAAGTTTAATTTCTTTTCCGTTTACGCACATATATTTTGATAGCTGATTATTATTGAACATAAAAAGGTATACTAAACAAACATCTTACCGGTTCTCCGTTTATAGTTCCCGGAATCCAGTTTGGACATAATTTTAAAACCCTTTCTAATTCTTCTCCTGAACCATATCCAAAATCACGAAGAATTTTTATATCAGACAAGGTTCCGTCTTTTTCTATTATCATCGAGGCAAAAACTGCACCAGCCAGTTGTTCATCTTCAGCCACTTCTTTAGGTGCAACATAATTCTTCGTTAGGAAAATATGAAATTTTTGAATACCGCCCGGATATTTAGGTATAGCCCCAACAGATCCAAAGTTGTATACCTTATTATCATTTTCATGAAGTTTATTCTGAGATTTTCTTTCTACTTTTTTGACAGCCTTTTTCTCTACAGGTTTAGGGTTATTTTGACAACTAAAAAGCAGTGCAAAACTAAAAAGGGCAAAAAAAGTGTTTCTCATTGGTCTTCAATTTTTAATTGACTTCAATTAACTTGAACTTTTACTTTTAAGTATAATGAAATAAAATTCATTGACTAAAGTAAAAGCAATTTTCCATTCTATACAAATAAAGAAACTAGAAAGATTAGTATTTCGTCAAAGTACACCCCTAAAATAATTTGTAGTTGATGTAATGGTATTCACAAAGAAATTAAGGACTGAAAGTCCTATAGCGCAAGCAGAGTGCAACGCACTATGATATAAATGAAACAAATGAAATTGCCCTGAATGGGCAAAAGCAGAAAGCGTAAACAATTATCCCACCACAATATCAGGCCGATTTGCATTCCTTGATTTTCTCAATACCTCTTTCTTTCATTAAATATACTGCGTCGAGCATTTTGATTAAATAAATGTAGGGCGTCGTAAGGTCTGAGTAAGGATCTGTAGGATTAGGTGACATTGAAAGCTCCAGCATTAGACATAAAAATGATTCAAATTCTTCCAGAGTCTTTTCGTTAAATGCTTTTTGAAATACTATAAAAGGATTGTCGTATTCTTCCTTTGTCAGCGAAGAAAGAGGAGAAAACATTTCACTGGGCAAAGATGCTGTAACTTTCCATTTTTTGCTTTTTTCTTGCAGGCAGTAACACAGTTTAAGAAAATTGTTCATAGCCGTATAAAAAACAAAAGCATTCGAGGGATTGTTCGCTTCGTAAACTTCACTCTTATAACTGTAAACTACCACTTCGGTTAGATTTTGTTTGTAATAATCAAGATCTGCAAAGGCAAAAAAGGCTTCGACTGCCTTAATTGGATTTCCCGACACCTCCCCTGCCCAAGAGCTGGTTTCGAACGATATTGTATTCTTGTTCATGCTAAAGTGATTTAAAATTCGCAAACGAATTTCTGTTCTTTAAAAAGGATAATCTATTCGAAAAGTGGATATTATACCCTAAATAAAAATTGGTATAATATCTGACAAAAAAGATGTTTTCTCGGATATTTTTTTATCTTTGAAACTCAGGGTTTTTAAGCCAAATGGCTTTATCTTTGAGCCTTTAGAAAAATTGACAATCGCTATGGAACAGAAAATACATCAGGGAAGAAACGTAAAACGTTTTAGAGAAATGCTTAACATCAAACAAGAAGCATTGGCTTATGATCTGGGAGAAGACTGGAACCAAAAGAAAATTTCGATGCTCGAACAAAAAGAGGTAATCGAAGACAAGCTGCTGAAACAAATTTCTGCCATCTTAAGAATTCCGGTGGAAGCTTTTCAGAACTTTGATGAAGAACAAGCGATAAATATTATTTCGAATACATTTTCAGATTTCAAAGATGGAGCCTCTGCAATTAATCTTCATCCAGTATTTAATCCAATACAAGAGGTTTTAAGAATACACGAAGAAAAAATCGCTTTATACGAGCGTATGTTGAAAGAGAAAGATGATATGATGGCGAGGCTTGAGAAGTTGATTGGTAAATGATTATTTATAGAAAATATAATGCAAAAAAGAGACCTTAGAGTCTCTTTTTCTGTTTAAAACTATTAATTCAATTTATAATCTGATTAATATTTATCAGTTCGAAGTCAGGAGGAGATATACACCCAACTTTTCATAAGATTCTTGAAAAGGAAAACATTGCTTGGCACTTACATATAGTTTTAAATTCAACTTTTACATTACTTTTCCTATTATTTGAAATATTTTTAGATAATATTTTTTTTATAATTCTAATGCCATTTTAATAAAATCACTTGAATTTTTATCCATTACTACCATTCCAGCATCAAGCGGATTTTCAAGTTTATATCGCGCTTTTGCAGATCCATTTAATGCATAATCATACCCCTCAATTTCAATAACACACCAATGTTTATATCTGCACTCAATGACTACTTCATCAGCATAAAATGGCCAATCTCCATCAAACTCTGATTTTAAAATCTTCTTATATTTTATGTTAGGATTTAATTTTCTCTCTAAATTATCTTTTAAAGTTCTTTTATATACTTTCTTTGGTATTTCTTTATATCGGGTTGTATTTTTTCGATAATCTCTATTTCCAAAATCTTTTTCGTAAAGTAGTCCAAAATCACAAAAAGATACATAAGCTATTTGTTTCGCCTTTTTTCCAATACAGTTAAAAATAATTTGTCTTGATAAGGCTGAAACAAATCGTTCAAAAATTACTATTACAGTGCTATTTAATTTGTAAAAAACTTCATATTCAGTTTCTCTGCTTAATAGTTTTGATAATAATTTTTCATCTCTTAGTAAATGTTTGTTTTCAAATTTTGTCCATAAATCCTTTGTGTTTAACGGAATCACTTTATTTTCAGTTATTAGATCAAAATTATAGTATCTTGACTTTTTGCCAAACTCCGATATTATAAAAAGTAATTCTTTTAATTCTACATCATTTTTTAAAAATTCAAGATCATCTTTATATTGAGGTTGTTTAAAATCAAAATAATAATTATCGATAATTTCTTTTAATAATGACTCTAAATCGTGACCCAGATTTTTAAGGTATTTAAAAGTTGGGTATTGATTCTTTTCATTTTGATAAGCAAGGCAAATATATGATTTCATGAATCTCTCAAACCCTTGTGATAAAAGTTGAAAAGGTAAAAAATGAAAATTATTGCTTAAACCAATGTTTTGAATCTCTCCTAACCCCAGCATAATTAATTTATTAGATGTTTCAACTTCTTCTAATAACGCAAAATATTTAGTTATATCTTCTTGATTCATTATCTTCTTTATTATTTTATAAAACTATATGTTTAATCACCTTAAACATATAGTTTTAATATTTATCTTAATTTTTATAGTTAGCTAAGAAATTCCTATAGTTTGCAGTCTAATTTACGTAGTGCTAAAATTATTCATTTTATACCCTGACAAAAACACTTTATTTTTCTAAAAAATCATACAAATACATCAATAACCAAATTGTTATTCCTGTTTTTACTTTTAAACTTCTAACTTGATTTTCTGTTAATCCAATATTTGGTTGATGAACATTACATAAAATAGAGTAACAATTACAAACATATTGAATTTCGTTTTTTGTAAAATCTTCAAGTGTTCTAAATTCAAACTTTGATGTAAAATATTCTATTTTTTGTGCTCTTTTAATTTTTACCAATTCTATATTTTGTTTTCCTAAATGATATTTTTTAAAATTATTTTTAAACATCTCTTCGTCTTTGATTTTTTCAAGTGGCGCCAATTTTTGATCTATTAAATACTCAAGGATAGTTCTCAAAGAGATTAAACATTGTCTTAATCTATCAGGATTATTTTCTGATTCTAGGACTTGGGTGGCCCCAATCCAAAGACTCTCAAGATTATGATTTTCTAAATATGGCATTAGATTATCATTCAAAATTTTTTCTTTTTCTTGAATATCAATGTCAGTAAGATCAGATACTAAAGATTCTTTTAACTCTTCGGCAGATTTTAAATTTAAGATTTCTAAATCGGTAATAAAACCAAATTGTAATTCAGGATTGTTTTTTAAGTTTTCTCCTATATTAGAAATTTTTTTTAAAGTTTCTAATAATTTATCATGAAATAAATTGTCAAATTTTGGTATTTCTATTTTAGGCAAAACAAAATTTGGAAAATCAACTTTTGGAAAATCAACTTTTGGAAAATCGAAAGTAGGAATTGCAAGTTTTAATTTATCCTGCATTTCAATAATTTGTCTTATACTTTCTGGAATTGGGTTAGCAAGTTTAGCAAACTGACTCAGCTTTGTATTAATTCCAGCAATCTCTTTTAATTTATCAAAGTTATTTTCCATTTCTTTTAGTTTAGTTAAAGTGCATCACGCACAAATAGATTATTTATTTAATCACAATATTTCCAAAAAAGAACCAATTAAAAGTCTAAAAAAATTTAACAATAAATGCTCATTAATAATTTATTTTTTGAAGACTTTTTTAAACATCTTCTGAACAGCAATCTCTGTTTGTTTTGTTATAATTTTTTTAACTTTTTCAGTGAGTTTCATCTTGAAGCTTTCACAACAAGAGTTAATTTGAAATCCCTTTGCGGTTTTTATAAATTTGGAATATTCATTATGTTCAGAACACACTTCACTTTCAATTTTACGTTTAATTACACCATAATCTAAAAAATCGCTCATATCTTTTTTGTTTTAATTAGTTATTGGACAAAGCTACTCTTGCAGTACGCAGTGTTTTTGCGCAGTTAAAAAAATATTCAATTTATAGTCAATTTTATTTAGTTTATCTGTAAAGTGTACCTCACAAACAGTGCGCAAACGTCTCTGACTTTACGTCAATTTGTAAATATGTAATTTAAAACTTTAAGTCATAAAAAAACCAGTGAAGCTAATTCACTGGTTTTGCAATTATTTTTTATAAATCATCCTTTATTTTAAGATGACTTATAGAACAAACTTATTTTATAGTGCCAAACATCATAACTAGTCTATCGTTAAGATAAAAATTAAGAGTTTGATCGGCTACGTCAAAACGCAAGTCTTTGTTGTTTAAATAAGATAGCATTTTTTGCTCTGTTTTGTTTCCTTCTTCACCAATGCATGCCATAGCTGTAGCCGCTACCCTATCAAAAGAAATGTGATCACCAGTAGTTGCATAAGTTCCAGCGAAGTTGTTGCAGCCTGTACTTCCGCTTACTTTTTTTTCTGCAGGATTAAACTTAATAGAAGCCTTTCCGTAATCCTGTCCAACATTTTCAAGTGCGATTAGTTTCCAATTGTTTTTTGCAATAAAACTCCACAGTTGATTTTGAGTGGGTATCGAAAATTCCATCACCACTTTGTTCTTAGTATTTCTAAACTGCACTTTGTTGTTCTTCTTTACAATTTTGAACTTTTTCTTTGTGATCGCAGTACTAAAATCTTGCTCCAATTTCATGCCTTCACCCTCACAAGCCATTAAAGTTCCAAAAGGAGAATCGGTCTTAATTTGATTTTTTGCAGAAAGCTTTGTATACTTTACATTGAAGATATTACATCCGTTGTTACCGTTTATTGTTCCGGTTTCATCATTAATGGTAATAAATGCTTTCCCGCTATTTATCTTTTTTCCGTTTAACTGGGTCAAGATCATTTTGGTATTGTAAATTCCTTTTTCGGCATTTACAGGAGTTTTCGAAACAATGCTTTTCAGTTTGTACTGGTAGGCAGAAGCGTCGGCAGGAATAGGCGCTTGTCTTTTGGTTCTCGTTACCAAGATCTCGTATCGATTTCCTTTTTCAAAATTAAAACCTTCAATATGATCGTAAAATAACTGCCATTCTTTGTCCTTGTCATACTTTACCTGCAGACATTCCATAGGACCAACCCCCATACAGGACACTTTACTTTCTTTTACAAACATTTTTAAACTTTCCTGGCCATATGTAATTGTTGATAATAATACCGCTACAAAAACATAAATACATTTAAATCTTTTCATTATTTTAATTTTTTAGAATACCGATTAAGCATTCAGATTATTCAATGTTTTCCTTTCAAGCACGAACTGTGCCACTTTAAAATTAAGAATGTTTTTAACATTTTTTTATCATCCCTCCTGCTCTGTGAAGTACCCAGCAAGCCATTGAATCATATCTTCGACTTTGCGTTGTCCATTCAATTTTGCGTCAGTATTGCTTTTACTAAGTTAAGAAAAAGAATTGAATACCAGAATCTCTTGTAAAACCGGTTTGATATAACTGGTATTTAGCTCTTCAACAGGATCTGATTTACTGAATACTTTTAACGATTTCTGGTCCTTAAACCGGGCTGCTTCCGCACGGGTAAATCCTTTTGCTATATCTGTAACGTTTTCTCCAAAAGAAATATCGATAAGTCCCGAAACTGTACTGTGCTTTTTCAGCATTTCACTTTTAAAGTTTTGCTCCTGCTCCAATGATGCTTCCGATTTGAATTTGAATAACACCACATTTACCGCTTTTGGATTGTTCGATTTGCATTGGTTTTGCCCTGGCTCTGCGCAAATGGCTAAACCTAAAAATAAATACTTCATCTTTAATTCGCTTTTTCTGCCAAATCCCAGATGTAACCAAACGGATCCTGAATTCTTGCTTTTAAATCTCCCCAAAACTGCATTTCCGGTTCAGCAATAATTTTGGCCTCTTTATCTTTTCTAATTTCGGCAACCAATGTTTTTACATCGTCTACATACAGGTAAAAAACAAAAGGAGGTACCTGCCCTGAAGTAATTGGAGCTACTGCCTGAAAATCCCAATGTTCTTTATTGAGTACAAAGTTGTTTCCGCGATACCGAATTCTTGCAAACAATAGTTCTCCATTGTTTTGATCTTCCAACTCAGAAATGGAAACCATTTCCATTACTCCGGTATAAAAATCTATTGCACTGGCTACGTCCGGTACGCTTAGAGTGACGGTTAACCAGTTCAGTCCGGGATGTGGATGCGTACGATGTTCTACATTCTTAAACCAATTTAATTTATCTTTTTGCATGTCTTAATTATTTAGTTCTGCAAAGATCGCAAGCAAAAAGATTGTATTTTTTGATGTAGGTCAAAATCGTCAGCGTTTGCGTATTCTGCTTAAAGTTTCCTGTGTTACACGCAAAAAAGAAGCAATATGCCCCAAATTAATACGCTGTACTAAACTAGGCTGTTGTTCCATAAGTGATTGATAACGCTCTGTAGCGCTTTCGGTATGCAACGAAGTAATTCTATCCTCGAGAATAACACACAGCTCTTCGGCAATTTTTCTGCCAATACGATTTAACTCGGGGTACTGTTCGTATAAAATCTCTAAATCATCTACTGCAATGGCATATACTTCTGAATCTTCTAAAAATTGTATGTACTCTGGTGAAGGTTTATTGGCATACATCGGCATTATGGCCCCAAAAATTTGGTTTTCTTCTCCAAACCATACGTTTATTTCTTTCTCATTCCGATTAATATAAGCTCTGAAAACACCTTTCTTTACCACAAAATAACTTGTTAGTAGCTGTCCTTGCTTCAAAAAATGATCGTTTTTTTTCTTTGTAAATACCTTAGTTTTTTGCTCAATAGCCATTTCCACGCTTGAACTCAGCGCTCCATATTTCTTAAATTGTTGAATTAATGGATTTGTATTATTCATAGCTCTTGGGAAATGATTGTATAAGTTCTGAGATAAACACCTGCCGATGTGCATCATTTGATTTAAAATCAAATTTACTAAATTAAATTTTGCTTAAAAAAATACCAATAAATAAAACCTGTTGTATTTCTATCCTGTTCTGATTGCTTGTCTTTAGAACATATCTCAAGAAGCATTAAGTAGTATTCCGATACTAAAAACGATTTTGATCTACATCAAAAAAAGCGCTCAAATTTCCGCAGATCTTTGCCTTACTAAATAATAAAACAAAAAATAATCATGGAAAAAACAGTAAAACAAGTAGATTTAAAAGAAAACCAACGTCCTCTAAACAAGGCTATTATATATGAAGGTTATGGAGCTCTACCTAATAAAACCAAGTTTGTTCGTGAAAGTGCATCTGGTAAGTTGACAATTGTAGCCATCGGTGACCCTTCTGAATCTCTGGCAGCTGCCATTACACTGGCAGACGATGGTGCAGAATTAATCGAACTGTGTGGTGCTATTTCACCTGTATGGAGAGCAAAGGTTAGTGAAGCAATTGGAAGTCGAGCCAAAGTGAGTTCGGTTACTTTCGGATTCGAATCGCTGGCTTTGGCGGCTGCTTTTAGTTTATCCTTTCACGAAGGTAATCCACCTCGCGAAGCCTTCATTATTCTTGAAAGTGGCAGTGACCCAATACAAGACCGTTTCGAACAAGCATTTCATCCGCAGCATACCACATTTATTCCGGTACCGGATGAAGCTATGGGAGCTAAGATTGCCGCAGAACTTGTAGAATCTGGTTTTGGATTAATTGAACTTTACGGAGGATTCACTGCATCTGGAGCAGCCAAAGTTATTGAAGCAGTCAACGGCCGTGCTCCAGTTGGAATAGGAAGCTTCACTTTAGAGGTAACAAATCAATAAATTCAATTAAAAATATGCAAATTTTCTAAAATCTTGCCTATCTCAATTTTTACAGATTGTTCCTTTTTTCAAACTAAAAAGTCTATTTCATAAGAAATGGACTTTTTCTAAAACTTTCCTAGTTTACTTAACCGGTAATTTATTTTTGAAAATGGAGAAGGTTCAAATAACAAGAGAAAATTTCCAAATGCAAAACAAGAAAATCTGCGTTCTCCACTCAAGTTTTTCAATAAAAAATAAAACCATTCGCTAGTCCTACTATAAAATCAATCAATACCTGTAAATCTTAAGCAGCTACTTACCCGCTAGTCTTTCTCTCAATACTACTTCTTCCTGCTGTAATACCAATAGTTTTATGGTATATTGCTCTTGTATCAGTACACTGTTTTTCTTCAGGACGTTTTGGGCGGAGCTTTTTATACTGGGTAAAAGTTCCTCCTGCCAGGTATAGGTTTGCTGTTTGTTGGCAATCAGGGCGTCAGCAATTTTCAGCGCATTTTGCTTCAGCTCTCCGCAGTGTTCTTTTCCAAAGCTGCGCAAATGTCTCCGACTTTGCGCTACCTACTCAAGTCTTCATGAAAGAACAAAAGCCTCTATAAGTCTCTGACTTTTAACTAAAAAATTAATATTTATTATAACGAACAAACGATTTATGGTCTAAAACATTTATTACTGGATTATCAGCTTTTTCAACTTTTAGCAGTCCTGAATCACATACATAATTACTTGCACTTGAATAAATATAATCTGATGCTTTAGCAACAATTCCGCCGCTTACTGGATTTAAATGTATATAATCTAATTTTGACCACATAAACTCATTACTATAAATTTCTTCTGCATGATTTCCATACTGCCAGAATTGGTATTCTTTATTTCTTGAATGACTGTGGGTTGCTAATTTAAAACGTTCTAACATCCATTCTCTTCTACTTTCAGGGATATTTTGAATTTTTCCAAGTATATTTTTCGCGGTAAATTTTTTAAAATCTCTTAATAAATCTGATAATTTTCCATGTTTAGATTGAATAATTAGATGTATATGATTGCTCATAATAACATAACCATATAAAATCATTCCTTTATTCTCAATACAGTATGCTAAACTCTCAATGACTATATCTCTATAAACCTGACGTGTAAAAATATCTACCCAGTCCACAACTGTTGAAGTTATAAAATGTGGCAACGTTTGATCTCTTATTATGTATCCCTCTTTCATTTTTAAATCTTTTTTACAAAAATATAAGATTTAACTTATTTTTAAATACTTATTAAATGATAAAAAAAGAATCTGAGACTCTTGAAACGATTATGATTTATAACTAATAAGAAAATTGCGCAAAGTCAGAGACATTTGCGCAGCTTTTCATAAGGGACTCTACTAGTTTTATAAACTTTAATAATTTTTAAGTGCAAAAAATGCGCAAAGTCAGAGACATTTGAGCAGCTTTTCATAAGGAACTCTGTCGAATAAAATTCCTATGCTATCGTATATTTTTTTTCTGTAACCGTATTGGTGGTTTCGGTTGTTACACTGTCTACAAATCGCCATTCGGCTTCAGAACCGGATGCTGTAAATTTAAGGTAGGTATATCCTCGCTTGTACAAATTGGCATATTCTAAATCATCTATCAGGACTGTAAAGGCTTGTGCTAATTCTATTGCTTTTGTAGGGTCTGAAGTAATTCCGAAATAAGATTCCAATCCCGGTGATGAAACCGAACTACACGCTATTTCAGTTCCTATGTGTTTTCCCTGCATATCCGTAAGTTTACCCATCCATGCATTGTGAGTATCTCCGGCCAAAACCACTACATTTTTTCCGGAAAGCATCGCGTATAATTGCTCTCTTTCGGCAAAATAACCGTCCCAGGCATCCAAATTATAAGGTAAAGTTGTGGTAACTCTTGCAATTTCCTGAGCCGTTAATGAAGGATCTCCTTGTTTGTATCTCATTTTAATCACCACAAGTTGAGAGATTGTAGTGGTAAGCGCTTTCATAGTCGCCGGTGTTGCGCTTCCTAGTTTAGAAACTTCTCCTAAAATTTGATTCAGAAGCATTAATAGCTCCGCAGGAATCAGCATTTTGGTCATCAGGATTTGCTGACCTAATACTTTCCATTTAGCGGTATCTGCATTGATCTGCGATCCCAGCCACGCCATTTGCTCGCTTCCGATTAATTTTCTGTTGGTGCTTAATAAATCGGTTTTGAATTTTGTCTGGTCAAAATTTCCGCTATTATCGATATAATCACCGTAACTCAACTGCTTGTCTCTCGCAATCACTCGGGTATCCATCATGTAAAGAGAAAGAATAGTACCAAAATTAAAACTTCTGTAAATTCTAAAATCTTTTCCTGTTTTAAGCGGAATATACTCGCTATAAGCCTGGAAAGCGGCCATTTTTCTCACCTGAAAATCTCCTTCGGAAGGCTGATGGTTTTCGGCACCGGATTTATAGGTATCGTTGGCAAATTCATGATCGTCCCAAACGCATATAAAAGGTTTCTTCTGATGCAGCAACTGCAGGTTTTTATCTCCTCTGTATTGTCTGTATCGTTCCCTGTAATCGCTAAGACTTGTAATTTCTCTGGCGGGTTTGTGTTCTCTGCCCAGCGGATTGGTAAAAGGGTTTGTTCCGTACTGTCCCGGCGCATATTCGTAAATATAATCTCCAAGATGTACCACTACATCGGCATCTGAAGAAGCGATCGCTCCGTACACATTGAAAAGCCCTGCCGGAAAATTAGAACAGGAAACAACCGCCATTTTTACCTCATTTACACTGTCTGTTTTAGACGGCAATGTGCGTGTTTCACCAGTAACCGTTACTTGCTTGGTTTTGGCATTATAAAATCGATAATAGTATTTTGTATTCGATGGAATGTTCTGAACATCTACCGCTATTGTAAAATCGTTTGTAGAAGATGCTGCTGCCTGTCCTTTTCTGGTTATTTCAGTAAACGAGGCATTCTTACTTACTTCCCAATTAATTTCGGCATCTGAGCCAGTTGAATATCTTGTCCAGATAATCACTCCGGTTTCAGTAGGATCAAAACTGGCAACACCAGTCTCAAACCCTTCGTTTTTCATTCCGTCCGGAGCACCATCATTGTCTGTTTTGTCATCATTACTACAGCTTTCAATCAATGGGGCGATGAAAACTCCTCCGGCAACCAATAGAGAATTTCTAAGAAACCTTCTTCTGCCTAAATCCTTGTTCTTTTCCATAAAAAATTTTATTTCAAAAAAACAATTTAATCTCAAAGCCAAAGTTATGGCAGATTTAAAATTACCTTACATTACTATTAAGAATTCATTTACTAAAAATAAAGTAAGAAGCAACTTTAAAAATGAAAGATGATGTAAAATTTTATCAATTCTTTCCCTAATTTGGTGCAAAATTTAAAGTAAACAATAATTTAATAACACTAAATTTATTCCTTTTCTAATGGATTAATATGCATATTTGAAACCAACTATTGTGTACAAAGGCGTTTAAAAACATAACCAGCTCTGAATCAAAAATATAACATTATAAAACTATGAAAAATAGATTCCTTCTAATTCTTCTGTTATCCTCAATCTTTTGTTTGGCTCAAAACTCAAAACCAGAAAATACTACTATCAAAATAGTAATCGATAGCGCTGCAAATAGAATGATAAAAAAACCTTTAATTCATTCTACTTCAATTGTATTAGTTTATCAAGGAAAGGAATTTATTGGTCATTATGGAGAATTAGAAAAAGGAAAAAATAACTGCCCTGATAATGAAACGATCTATGAAATAGGTTCTTTAAGTAAAACATTTGCAGGGACACTTGCTGCAAAAGCAGTATGCGAGAAGAAATTGAATATTGAAGATGAAGTGCAAAAGTATTTACCACAAAATTATCCAAATCTAAAGTATGGAAAGCAGCCTCTTCTTGTCAAACACTTGCTTTCACATACAAGCGGAATTCCAAATATGTTACCCTTTGAAGCCAATACAATTCTACAGAATTTTACAAACCACGATACTCCCGCAAAAATTAATCAACTCTTTAAAAATTATGGACAAAAGGATTTTTTAAGAGACCTTCATAAAGTCAAAATTGATACTGTTCCGGGATATAAATACTCTTATTCTAGTGCAGGTACTCAACTTTTAGCTTTTATTTTAGAGAAAGTTTATAAAACAAAGTATGAAGAACTATTAACCAATTTCATTGCTAAAGACATTGCAATGCAGAACACAAAAATTAGTCTTTCTAATCAGGAAGCCAAAAGACTTGCGGTCGGTTATCACAGTGATAATAATGTAATCACCTCACCAATGCCGCAATTGCCATGGGGAGCATCCGGTAATATGAAATCAACAATACCTGATATGGCGAAATATATTAAGTTTCAGTTGAAGAATAATAAAATCGCAGCTGAATCACATAAAACAATTGTAAAATTTGACGATGAGTTTAGTATTGGTTATTTATGGAATATAGCCACAGATGATAAAAAACTGGGAACTTTTTACATTCATCATGGTGGAGTACCACGCTCTCAGTGTTACATTTATATAATTCCAAAATACGATCTGGGTGCATTTATTATTACGAATCAAAGTGGCACGAACACAGCCAAAGTTATGGAAGATACATTAAATGAAATATTCGAAAAAATAACACAAACTGGAAATAATGGATAAAATTATACTGCCTTAAGCCTTCGTAATTTACCTCTTAGAAGATCCGGAACAAATTTTATTTCATTCCTCAACAAATCAGCAGCAATCGATATTCTCCGTCATTTTCTATGGGTGCTCTGTGAATGCAAGGCAGTACTTGTTGTTTCGGATGATCTACCGCCAAACGCCAAAGATTTCCTACTCCTAAATTAACAGGTTCTGCATTGGGATGTAACTGATAATGCAAATCGAAATAATTTTCCTCTAAAAAACTCTCAAACTCTTCCGGCGGTCCATCGTGTAGCTCTTGCAGCTTTGCCCTGATCTCCGGAATTAGGATTTTTTGTTCTGCCTGCGAATTAGAAACAATATCACTTGCTGCCCCGTGGTAAGTACATAAAAAAGTATCGGTTGCAATGGGCGAACGATCGACATGGAAGGAATATACATCTGTCGATATGTAATCAAACTCGTCATCACGTTCGTAACATTTTAGTAAATTAAGTGAAGGCAAAGCTCCATAATCCGTTAATAGTTGTAGATCGTTTAAGATTGTTTCTCTGGCTATACTCCCCTTTTCGGTAAGTTCAAGTGCGATTAGATCTTCGGGGTAAACTTCTGTGATATTTGCTTCTAAAGATAATTTGGCCACAATTTCGCTAAAATCTCCATCCAGGTTTCTCTGCCAGCACAGCGCATTCCTTTCGCCTTTGAAAGGAGTCTGTACCAATTCAGAAAAAGAAGCTGTTACTCCAATTTGGTTGTTGTTCAAAAATGTGTTGCTCATAGTATTGTATTTGGAGGCTGCTTACAAAGTTTTTTATTTAAACACACAGAAATATAGTTTTTATACCTAAAAAAGATACAAAAAGAGACATATTTCTTTCATATAGTAAAGAACTCTGTGCTTTTTAACGAAGTGAAACGCCTTTCGAGAAGTCAGCGCCTATGTTTCTATGTGTTTAAAAATAATTCCCAACGGAAATATTAAAGTAATCCCGTAAAAGTCACTTATTTTTTTGTTTTATAAACTTTGTAAAATATAAAAAGAATACCCAGCCAAATAGGGATTAATTCTACAGATAACTTCATATCCGTCATCCACATAATAGCTAGAATACCTACTAAAAATACCAGACAGATATAATTACTTACCGGATAAAATATAGACGGAAACATTGTTATGGTACTTTCCTGCTCTTTTGTACGTCTGAATCGTAAATGCGTATACGAAATCATTCCCCAGTTGATAATTAAAGAAGATACCACTAAAGACATTAAAATGCTAAAAGCTTCTTCGGGAATTACTTTATTGATTAAAATACAGATCGCTGCAAAGCAGGAAGAAATTAAAATCGCATTAATAGGCACGAATTTTTTGTTTAGCTTCTTTAGAAACTTAGGCGCATTACCCTGATCTGCTAAACCATACAACATACGTGAGTTACTGTACACACTGCTGTTGTACACTGATAAAGCTGCGGTTAAAACAATTAGATTTAACACATTGGCAATCAGGCGTGTAAAATATATTTTGGTACCGAACAATTCAAATTCCATTCCGTTTAAATTTTGAAAAACCATTACAAACGGACTACTGTCTGTGGTAATTTGCTGCCATGGTGACAAAGCAAATAAAATAACCAATGCTCCTACATAAAAGATAAGGATTCTATAGATAACCTGATTGGTTGCTTTTGGAATGTTTTTCTCCGGATTCTCTGCCTCAGCAGCGGTAATTCCAATTAGTTCTAAACCGCCAAAGGAGAACATAATCAGTGCCATTGCAGACAATAATCCCTGAAAACTACCTGATGGCGTTTTTTCAAAGAAGCCTTTTGGGAAAAAACCTCCATCATTGTATAAATTATGAATGGTCGCCTGCTCCCCTCCTGTACCGCTTACCAACAGATAAGTACCAAAAAGGATCATGGCAATAATAGCTACCACTTTTATGATTGAAAACCAAAATTCGGTTTCCCCGTAAACTTTTACCGAAGCGAAATTCAATGCATTAATAACCAGGAAGAAAAATAAACTGGACGCCCACAGCGGAATTTCGGGCCACCAAAACTGTACATAAACTCCAATAGCTGTCAGTTCGGCCATACTCACGAGAATGTATAAAATCCAATAATTCCAACCTGAGGCAAAACCCGCAAAAGAACCACAATATTTATACGCGAAGTGACTAAAGCTTCCCGAAACTGGCTCTTCGACAACCATTTCACCAAGCTGTCTCATAATGAAAAAAGCAATAATTCCGGCAACGGCATATCCTAAAATAACTGATGGTCCTGCCAGTACGGCCGCCGGGCCAATACCAAGAAAAAGACCGGTTCCTATTGATCCTCCTAAAGCAATTAATTGAATGTGACGGTTGGTCAGCCCACGTTTAAGCTGATTCTCTTCTACGACTTCCTGATTATTTTTCACAAATTAGATTTTTAAATGAGTTGACAGCGAAGATAAGTTAAAAAAGGAATCGTACAAAGTATGTTCAGCACTAAAACTCTTGTGAGATCGCCTTACATTTAAGAGCTTTCCGGAAGTATGACATTAGGAACCCCGGATTCTCTATTTTTAATCCGAAGATTAAAAAGAAAAACGGCATTGAAACAAAATTCAATGCCGTTTTTAAAATGTATTCAAAAGAAACTATCCGTTTATTTTCCAAAAATATATCTGATTGAAAACTGAGCCTGCCAAACATCAAATGTGGAAGCGTTTTTCTGGAATGTATCTTTAATTAAATATCTATTCCCGTCAGGATCTGTTTGTGTAGCCAGGGTATAAACAGGTACGTTTCCTGCGGTTGTAGAAGAATAAGCCAATACGTTCGGGTTAGTAGCTCTTTGTGTCACTCCCCAGTTTTTATTGATCATGTTTGTAAAATTCAGAATGTCTGCTCTAAATTGGAAAGAGTTCTTTTTACCTGCAATTTTAATATAAACGTCTTGCGAAATAGACAAATCTAATCTGTGCAGCATCGGCAGAATAGCAGCATTTCTTTCTGCATACTGACCTCTTCTGGTACGAAGATATTTGTCCTGATCAATGTAGGCATCAAATGCTGTTCTTTGTTCTGCCTCTGTATAAGTTCTGGTCGTTGTAATTCCATTTACCGTACTTGATACTACTAAAGGAGCAAAACTTAGTTGGAATGCACTGTTTGGTACGTATAACAGATCGTTTCCGTTTACTCTGTCGCCATTCATATCACCACTGTAAGCATAAGTAAAAGGATTCGCTGTTTCTCCGATATATCCAAGATTGATGGAAGTAGCACCTCCTAAACCTTTTCCGTATTCAATTTTGTATCCAATGATACCAACTAAACGATGTGGTGTGTTATTGTTGGATAATGATACATCCAAATCATTATTTCCGTTAACAGATCTGGCACTTGTCCATGACCCTGAAGCAATAGATCCCGGAGAAATTAAATCTGCCGCTTCAGAATGTGTGTAGGCGAAGGATCCCCAAAGTCCTTTTTGGTATGGATATTCTAATTTAAAGGTTGTAGAATAAAAATATCCTTTATCAGAATTGGTCAAAACAATCCCGTTTGAAACATTATCATTTACTCTTGTTCCGTTGTCATTTCTTGAATATCTTGGTCGGTTATCTGCTCCCGAAAAAGTTCCTACCGGTGCATCAAAATTTGCATTATAATAATTGATTGCATTGATATTCTTTTGGATTACTCCTTCAATCGAACCTACAAATCCAAATGGAAGTTTTTGGTCGATTGCCATCGTGGTTTTCCATACTTGCGGATATTTAAACTTTTTATCTGTAAAGGCTAAGTCAAAAGTGGAAGGAAGCGTTGGAGTCGACGGGGTGAAATATTGTGCAGGTCTTGGCGTGAAACCATAACCTCCTGTGGCTAAAGCAGCACCACTTACATCGATAAAACCTGTAAGTACACCATTATTCCCAATTTGGTTTGACAGATATACTGCAGGAGCTCTTCCGGTAAATACACCTGAACCTCCTCTTAATATAGTTGAAGCGTCTCCGTTAAAATCTAAATTGAAACCTACTCTTGGTTCAAATAAATATTGTGCATCAGGCATTTCTCCTGTATTGAATTTTTCTCCGTTTGCAAAAGTCATCGCCGTTACTGTTGGGTTCTCTAACGCAGTGTCTGCAAACCATACTCTGGACGCTCTAAGTCCTACTGACAGTTTAAATCTGTCACTTAGTTTTATTTCGTCCTGAGCGTATAAATCCAGTTTGTTTGTTTTCAGGACCTGTAAAGGTTCAACTCCGCCCGGTAAAGCGGAATATCTGTATTGAAAACGAGCAGGTGAAGTAGCTGTTGCATTAGAAGGTGCTCCTCCATTTGCTGCTGATTGATCTGCTGCTGCGTAAAAATCTGCTAAAGAGTTGAATATATAAACACCATTTGATCCGGAGAAGAATAAATTGCTTGATTTAAAGTATTCAAAATTTGCTCCTAAAACAATGGAATGTTTACCAATAGTTTTGGTTAAATTATCTGTGAAATGCAGCGTTGAATAGCTAAGTTTGTTTCCTTGCGTAAACGGATCTAAACCTACAGATATATAATTTGCCGTACCCTTCTTAATATCAATTGTAGGGAACAATCCTCCTCCCTGAAGTCCTCTGTCTTCAATTTGTTTATCGTAACCTGCGATAAAATTATTATACCATGAATTGCCTAATTTACTGTTCAATTCCAATACAAAAGATCTGGTATTGTCTAAGATCGTATAACCACTGTTTTTGAATGACATTGCTAATGCACTTGTTCTTCTGTTTCCAAAACCTAATGAATTGGAATTTGAAGTTAGCTCGTCTGACGAAGAATTATGATGTACATAACGGGCTGTAAGTTTATGATTATCATTAATATTCCAGTCTATTCTCGCTAAGAATTTTTTAGAGGTTTTGGTGGCGTCATAATTTTCCCATGGACCTGTTTCATAACCAAACTTATCTCTCATATAATTAGAAAGAGTCTGCATTTCCTGATAAGTCGGTTCTGATATCTGAGCCCCGCCTTGTGGCGATCCTGTTGAAGTCCATGTTGTTGCCGGACTTGTATTTTCAATGGTTTCGAAGTTTCCAAAGAAAAATAATTTATCTTTAATAATGGGTGCTCCAATACGTGCTCCCCATATTTTTTCATCAAATTTTCCAGGTTTGATCGTCACATCTTTTCCGGGATGTGTTCCAATAAAACTGGATTTATTGCTTCTGAAAGAGTTGTAAACCGATCCTTCGATTTCGTTTGTTCCACTTCTTGTTACGGCGTTAATTCCGGACCCAAGAAATCCCGACTGACGAATATCGTAAGGGGCAATATTAACCTGCAGCTGCTCTATAGCATCAAGCGAAATAGCTGTTGATCCTGTTCTTCCTCCTGCTTGAGATTCACTCCCAAGACCAAAGCCGTTATTGAATACGGATCCGTCAATAGTAAAATTATTCAATCTTGAATCCTGACCACCAAAAGTACCATTAGCACCGGCGTTTGCATTGTATTTAGTGATAGAGTTTACAGAACGTGCTCCTAATACAGGAACTGCTACGATTTCCCTATTTGTAAATTGCTGTGACGCGCCCGTTTTTCCTTTATTAAAATTTCCATTGGATTTGGTTGTCACTACCACTTCCTGTAAAGCGTTTGGCTCTTCGTCGATTTTAACGTTTACGGTTAGATTGTTCCCCAGACCAACATTAATATCTGTAATTTCAGTTGTTTTGTAACCTATGTAAGTAACCTTTAAAGTATATGGGCCTCCCGGTCTTAAACCCTGTGCTGCGTATCCGCCATCAAACCCTGTTGTCGAATAGTATTTAGTTCCGGTAGGTTTATGAACTATTTCCACTGTAGCTCCGGGCAGGGGCTCTCCTTTGTTTGATCTAATCGTTCCTGACATTGCTGAACTTGTAACCTGAGCATGACCATAGGCCGATAGAAGAATAATCAAAATAAAAATAACTTTTCTCATTGTATTGTTCAATATTTAAGTTTTTAGGAGACAAAACTACAGCGCCTAAAAGCAATAATGTTAAAGCAATGTTAAATAAACCGCGACTATATTATGATACAGTTTCCCAGTTTTCTTCAAGGTAAAGAGTTTAAAGTTTAGTAGTAATAAGCTATAATTAACTTGTGGAAAGAAATTTCTTTGACCCATAGAAACAGTACCTTTTTTAAGCTTAAAAAAGGCATTTCATAAATTACAATGCACCATGTAACGGATGTGGATAAAATATAAAATAATCTATTTCCCGATTATAGTCTCCAATATCTCTCTTATTGTTTTTAATGTCACGGTCGAAGTTTCGCGAATGATTATTTTATGCTTCTTTTCTTTAATCAGGTCTGTGAATAAATTGTCTTCGGTATTAATATCCACTATAGTTCCTCCGTACTTCAAAGTAGTTTCGGCAATAGCCATGGGCAGATTTGTTGCTCCGGATGTTCCCACAATAAAAAGAATACCCGAATTCTTGGCGATCTTTAAGGAACTAAATTTTTTGTTTGTTTTTTCGTCGTAATATTCATCAAACCACAAAATATTGGGTCTCATCCAGCTGCCGCATTGTTTGCATTTAAGTAATTCGATGTATTCTTTGGTCAAATCCTCATCGATATCTTTTCCTTTAATTTCAGCAGGCAAACTTTCTATTTCCTTACATCCGTTCGAGCATTTAATTTCTCTGGTTTTTCCATGTATTTCATAGATTCTCTCGGTACCGGCGCGTCTGTGCAGATTGTCAATATTTTGCGTTATCAAATGGAATCTGTCTTGCAGGAGATTTTCAATTTTTACAATTTCATGATGACTTTCATTGGTGTGAGCGCTCTCAAACATCCTTTTTCTAAACAGTGAATACTGCCAAACTTCTTCTGGATTCTCTTTGAAATATTTAAAGGTTCCAAATTCTTCCGGTTTATGAAACTTGGTTCCTTTTACCCATATACCGTCTGCACCTCTGTAAGTGGGTATGCCGCTTTCTGCAGAAATTCCCGCACCTGTTAAAAATGTAAAAAGATTTCTATTGTTTTTATGATACACCTGATTTATGATTTCAGTAAGTTGTTCTTTCATTTTTTTATTGTTAAAATACTTTCTTTACTTCTTCTGCTATATTCAATAACAATTAGATCGGAATATAGAGATTTACTTTTCTTTCTGCTAAAATTAGTTTTCTTTTTTTCTAAATACTAATGTACATTTGGCTTAACTATAATCCAATATCATAACTACACATGTTTAAAAATATACTTTTCTGTTTAGCTTCCATTATATGTTTTTATGCCTGTAATCGTTTTGAAAAGGAGAAAACTCAAAAAACTGCAATTATAAGCGACAGTTTAAAAAATGAAGCTTTTAAGACTGCACAAATTGAATCAGAAATAAAGGATAATACTATTTATCCGGTTTATAATCTGACTCCTACTACGACAGCCATAGTTATTGAAATCTTTAATTCTGAAAAAATATCTGAATATGAGAAAATCTACCAAAAAATAAACGAGACAGATTCATTAGAAACTTTTTTTTACAATCCGTTTGCTTCAAAGAATATGAAATTCAAATTCTATGATACTTTAGGGATTGTTCAACTTATTAAAAGCGACATCTTAGAAAAAGAAATCAAGAAAATTATTGAACCAAAATACTACATTTATGGAACCAAAGGGGTGTCAGAAATGACTGTTGATGAAGTACTTTGCAGAATTGATGATTGTAGAGAGAATTTTATAGCTTTAACTCTCAAAAATTATGATACTGCCAAAAATGGTAAACCTCTTCTTTGTAGCATAAAACCCTTAAAACTTAATTACGGAAAGAACTACTTCGCCATTCAAAGAAAAATACAAAAAATGGATGATAGTATCGTATACCGCTACAGTGATGCTGACAGTACCAAAACAAAAATTTTTGCCAATATAGGACCAGCCTATTTTGTTTACAATGACGATTTTTTGTGGGGAAAAAACGCAAACCTGTCAAAATGCAAATTTCCCGAGAGGAGAGTCCTTATCCAAGGGAAAAACAATACTTTTAAAACCATACTTCTTGGTGGATTGGATTTGTATGGTTTAAGTTGTGATTAGCTGTTGATATTGTATGCGTTAGTGTGCAATTCCATTTTGTCCATTTTGCAAACCTATTCTAAACATCAATTTCATTCCCCATTAACGGAACGGTACATTTAAAATGGTACTGTTTCTGAATTTTAATTCGTAATTCATCGGCAGGCAGGTTTTCGCCGTGTACGAGAAAAACACATTTCGGAGTATTTTCAAGAGCAGACAACCAGTTTAAAAGATCTTTTTGATCTCCGTGCGCAGAGAGTCCTTCTATCTGAAAGATTTTTGCTCTTACAGAATAGTAGTTTCCGTATATTTTGATTTCTTTCGCACCCTCAAGCAATTTTCTTCCACGCGTACCTTCTGCCTGATAACCTACAAAAATAACGGTGGTTTTTTCGAGACTTATGTAATGTTCAAAATAGGACAATACCCTTCCTCCTGTTGCCATACCGCTGGCTGCGAGAACCACTTTGGGCTGAGGATTTTCTATAATCCGCATGGTTTCTTCGTACTCCGAAACAATAGTGAACATTTTAGACATTTCGTGACAATCCCCGACCGATAGTTTGTGCCATTGCGGGTTTTCTAAAAACACATGCAAAGCATTACTCCCCATTGGAGTATCGAGAATGTAGGGAACGTCTGGAATTCTCCCTTCTTTTTTAAGCTTCCACAATAAAAACATCACCGATTGTACGCGCTCCACAGCAAAACCAGGTATGATTACAGTTTCTTTTTTTGCTATGGCTTTATTAATCAGTGTTTCCAGTTCTTTTTTCACGTCTAACTCTGCGTGCAGTTTGTTTCCGTAGGTACTTTCCAGAAAAATATAATCGGCCTTTACGGGTTTGGTTGGCGGAAACATCAATACATCGTCATCACGTCCGATATCCCCCGAAAATACTAACGTTTTACCTTCGGCATTTACAGTAATACTACAGGCTCCGATAATATGTCCCGCATTTTCAAACGCGGCAGTTATATCATCTGCAATCTCAACTGTCGTATTTGGTGGTATTATTTTGAAAAATGGCATAACAGCTTCTGCCTGCTCTACGGTATACAGCGGTTCTGCTTGTTCATGTTTAGAGTATTCCTCTTTGTTGGCTCTTTCGGCCTCTTCTTCCTGAATTTTGGCACTGTCTAGAAGTACCAGTCTTGCTATGGCTTTGGTTGGAGCGGTACAGTATATTTTTCCTTTAAAACCTTGTGCTACTAATCGGGGCAGCCAGCCACAATGATCCAGATGGCCATGTGTAAGAAGTACAAAATCTATTGTGGAGGGTAAAACAGGTAACGGGTCCCAGTTGAGTTCTCTCAGTGCTTTTATCCCCTGAAAAAGTCCGCAATCAATTAGTATCCTGCTATTTTGAGTTTCTATGAGTGTTTTTGAACCTGTAACGGTTCCTGCACCTCCTATAAATTTTACTTTCATCTTAAATAAGTTTACAGATTTGTGAAGCTTCGTGTACTATATTCTTGATTCGGTTTGGACTAATCCCAATTTTCTTTAGTCCTTCAGGATCGTCAAGAAGATCTTTTACCAATATCTGATCGAGGAAAAGCAATTTTTCTTTTTCGACCATAGATAGTGTTGTCAGGCAGGTAATTGGATAAAGTGCTCCCCTATCAATTTTGTTTTTAAGATTTTTATCTTCGGGATAATCCCAGCTTAAAAGAGAAATTCCGCTACAATTTGCAAAATCCTGCGCGTCTTTAGTAAAACGATTGTTAGTCACTATAATACAGGACGTGAAAGTTTCATTATTAGAAAAAATAATATGTCGTTTTTCTCTCAAATCATTAAACCGGGAAAGAATATACATCGGCACTTTTACATCTGATGCGCCTTCTTTGCTTCCGTGAAACTTACACTCAATCATCGTTATCATATTGTCTTTCATAATGGCAACGTCTACTTCATGAGAGACGCATTTACCCTGGAGCGTCAGATTAACTTTAGATTTGAATCCTTCTGCAGCATACAATCTTGCGATAAATTTCTCAAAGTAGAAACCTGCGGGGCCAAGCATTTGCAAGGCTAGCCTGATATTGTAACGCGCCGCATGTCCGTTTGCTGCTTTTTTTAAAAGTCCAAATGCCATTTTATAGATTTCTTTGGTAGAGATACCATCGTAGATTTGCTTTTCTATTTGATATAACACCTCTTCTATAACATCAGAAGCGGCTCCTGATTTTTTAAGGGAAAGCTTCAGTTTTTCTTTGTCGAAAGGAACCTTATGTCCCGAGTGCTTCGTGATTTTCATGGCAGATAATGAGTTTTCAATTGTACTTTAAATTGTCTCTAATAAAAATCTGATCTCCAGCATTATAAACAGACTTGTAGTTCTAACAAATTTCGGCATTTTTTCATTGATAATCAACATTTTGAACTTAAATAGAAGATTCATCCTTTTTACAACAAACATTTTATACAAAAAAAGTTCAGAGAAAATTTTCTCTGAACTTTTATAAATTGATTATGGAAATATTTAAGCCGAGTAGCTTTTATGCAACACCTCTTACTTTGCGTCAAACCATAGTTTTGTAGTCAGCAAATCTCTTCCCTGAACAGATACAGCTGTTTGGTAGCTGGCTCCATTCAACGATTGCTCCGTTCCCGGATAAAAGAAACGAGAAGGAATCTGTCCGTTTAAAACGGTAGCCGGACCTGCTTTCAATACCGGATAGTCCAATCTTCTCCATTCTGCAAAAGCATCAAGACCTTGTCCAAAGAATGCGATCCATTTTTGAGTACCAATCGATTTGGCATAATTTGCTGCATCATACTTTACCGCTGCCTGATTCAGGTAATTTGAAATCGTTATGGCATCTGTAATTCCAAACTGATTGAACGATGCTGTAATGGCATTTTTGTACAATTGTTCTGCATCTCCGGCGATATAACCTCGAGCCACTGCTTCGGAAAGATTAAACAATACTTCAGAATAAGAAACAATTACAGCCGGTGATGACGAGGTTAAAAAATAAGCTCCGGGCTTTGATGTTTTAGCAAATCCCTGACTGTTGGCGTCACTGTTCGATAATCCGTTAGCACCTCCAACATATTTTCCAACACTTGCATCTGTTGGCAGCTGTGCGTAAACTGGTAAACGAGGATCCGAGAATTCGTTTAACTTATCCACCAGTGTTTTCGAAATACGGAAATCATCACGGGTTTCAAACCAGGCCGAAGCAGGATTTTGCTGAGGCGAACTGGTGAAAGTAAACTTAAAAGTTTCATTATTGTTGCTGATTACTCCGGCAGCATCTGTAGTGGCATCGATCGCCGCTTGTTTTGCCAGAGCAGGTTCTCTGTCTGAAATTCGTAATGCAATACGCAAACGAAGTGAGTTTACCAGTTTCTTCCATTTTGAAATATCACCTTTATAAACCAAATCTCCGGTTACGCTTCCACTTGTTGGATTTAGCAAAGACTGCGCTTGTTTTAAATCTTCCAGTAAACCGGTGTACACCTCTTTTTGTGTGTTGTATGCCGGAGTTACTTTTAAACCTGCTTCTTTATACGGAATGCTTCCGTAAGCGTCTGTAAGCAATAAAAATGTCCATGAACGCAGGGTTAACGCAATTCCTTTGTAATTTGGATTGGCTTGCTGATCCGGAAATTTCAGAATCGTATTCAAATCTGTAATCAAAGTGGCGTACCCTTTATCCCACAAAGTAGTGAAAGAAGTGTTCGATACGTCATATCTGTCCGGTTCTGTATACTGAACCTTCGCCCAATGCTGTACAAATAATAACGAGGCATTAAAGTTGTTGTCAGATCCCCAGTACAAATCAGCTCCCTGCTTTAACGTTCCGGTTAACAAGTAAGGCGCTAAAGGTGTTTCGGTTGCATTTGGATTTTTATTAATATCATCCAGAGTGTCACTACAAGAAGTAAGCGCTACCGCAAATAGTGTTATGTAAGCTATTTTTTTTAGCATGATTTCGCGTTTTTAAAATTTAAGATTAACATTCAAGCTGAAGTTTCTCGTAGTTGGCAAAGACAAACTCTCCAATCCCTGAGCATTTCCGGTGTTGAAAGCGGTTTCAGGGTCAATGTTCGGTGCATCTTTGTAAATGAATAAAAGGTTTCGGCCTACAGCAGTAATACTTGCTCCTTCTAATCCCAGTCTTCTGGCAAATTTCTTATTGAAATTGTATCCCAGTTTTATTTCTCTCAGTTTTACAAAAGTCGAGCTGTAAATATAGGCTTCACTAATATTGTAAGATGCTTTATGAAACTCCTGCGCACTAATTACCTGAGTATTTGGAGTTCCATCAGCATAAACCCCGTTAAAGAGCACTCCGTCATCATAAACTGTTACTCCGCTTGGTGCTCCACCGCCTGTTACCAATGTTTTTGGATTAGCTGTATTGTTGCCCGGATAGTAGTAATTTAAACCTCCGTTTGCTGCATCACGACCAGCCAAGGTCTCTGCCAGTACTCCGGTATAGGTACCTGTTCTGTTAGTTCCCGAAAAAATATCTCCGCCTACACTGGCATCAATAAGGAATGAAAATTCCAGATTTTTATAACTCAAAGTGTTGGTTATACCTGCTAAGAAGTCCGGAGTATAATGTCCTAATACTCGCTTTTGCGGATCAGCTTTCGGTAATCCGTTAGTGCCTACTACTATGTTTCCGTTTGCATCACGCTGATAGGCAGTACCATAAAGTGCTCCATAAGCCTGCCCTACCGACGCCAATACATCAACACCTCCTGATGTACCAATCGTATAATTTTGGATTTGTTTGTCGTAGTCCAAAATTTTTACTTCACTGATGTTTTTTGAATAGTTAACACCTACATTCCATTTAAAATTCTCGGTTTGAATCGGAGTTCCGTCTAACTGAACTTCAATACCACGATTGTTTATTTTACCCGCGTTGATTAACTGCGAATTGTAACCACTTGAAGCCGTTGTTTTGATTTCTAAAATCTGATCAAAACTGTTGGTATTGTAGTACGCTACATCTAAGTGCAGTCTGTTTTTCCAGAACGAAGATTCTATTCCCAATTCCGTAGAACGAGTGGTTTCCGGTTTTAAATTCTCATTAAGCTTTTTCTTCGCTGAAGTTTGAATAGGGTTTCCGTCAAATGCCGTTTGAAAATCGTAAACCGTAGACAATTGATACGGATCGGCATCGTTTCCTACTTCAGACCAGCCTCCGCGAAGCTTTAAGAAATCAAGTGTATTACTTTTCAAATTAAAGGCATCAGAAACTACAAAACTACCATTGAAGGAAGGATAGAAATAAGAACGGTTACTGCTTGGTAAAGTAGATGACCAGTCGTTACGGGCAGTTACGTTTAAATAAGCATAGTTTTTATACCCAAATTGTGCTGAAGCATAAGCACTGTATACTCTTAATCTGGATAGTGAATTGGATGAAGTCAACGGATCTCTTGAATTCGTTAAGGTATACAAATCCGGTACGGCTAAACGTGGCGCTTTCTGATAGTTATTGGCATCACTATGGTTACGAATATTGAATCCGGCAAGAGCATCCACACTAAAGTCTTCGGTTAGTTTTTTGGTATACGTAAAAATTCCTTCTGTATTTCTTTCATTTACCGTGTAAGCATCTTCTGCATAGGAACCAAATGGAGTTCCGTTTGTACCATACTTAATCGTGTATTTTCTGCGATCATTATAATAATCAACTCCGGTGCGGAATTTAAAATTAAGTCCGTCGATAATTTTGGCATCCAAATGAATATCTCCAATTATACGGTTACGCTGCTGGCTGGTAGTGTTGTAATACGCATTCCAATATGGATTGCTGTAATAGCTGTTGTTCCAGTTCACCTCTCTGTTGTTTCGAAGCTGGTCAATATCTACCTGACGTCCAAACCAAAGGAACTGCAACATCACACCTGCAGCACGGTTACCTTGCGGACCACCCGGAAGTGCCGGCGCATCGGTAACAATATAATTAGCAGTTACTCCTACTTTTATGTTTTTAGAAATTTGATAATTGGTATTAACTGTAAAGTTTGTTTTGTTTACTTCACTGTTAGGCACTGTTCCTAATTGTTTCTGATTGTTTATTCCTAAACGAAAATCTGATTTTTCATCTGATTTGGCTATCGATACGCTATTATCGTACGTAACACCAGTATTGAAAAAGTCTTTTACATTATTGGGATGAGCTACAAATGGTACTGCAACACCATTGGAATAGAACTGCGGAATAAGACGTCCGTCTAATCTAGGGCCCCAGCTTTCATCCACTCCATCATTGATTCCGCCACCTTTACCGTCTACAAAACTAAACTTACCGTTTGATCCTTGTCCGTATGAATTTTGAAATTTAGGTAAAGTAGCCACCTGAGAGATCGTGATTCCGGAATTAACGCTTATCCCCAATCCTTTCTGACTTTTCCCGGATTTTGTGGTGATAAGTACTACTCCATGTGCGGCACGAGAACCGTAAAGAGCAGCGGCATTAGGGCCTTTTAATACACTTAAGGATTCAATATCCTGTGGGTTTAAATCGGCAATCGCATTTTTAAAATCACGGGTAGTACCTCCGGTACTTCCCAGCTGTGAGTTGTCCACCGGAACCCCATCGACCACAAAAAGAGGCTGATTATTTCCGGAAATAGACGTTTCCCCACGAATAATGATACGCGAAGATCCCATATCACCTTGCGAATTGGTTATGCGAACACCCGCAAGTTTACCGCTAAGACTGTTTAGAAAATTGGTTTCTTTGGTGTCCGACAATTCTTTTCCTTTAACTGCTTGTGTGGTATATCCTAAAGATTTTTTTTCTTTTGTAATACCCAGTGCAGTAACCACCACTTCTGAGAGCGTATTTTGTTCCTGAGTAAGGTTAACCACAACTGGATTTTCATTGGCAATAACTTCCGCTTTTTTATAACCCAAATAACTGACAATTATCGTATAAGGAAGTTTTTGTCCGGTTTGAAAGTAAAATTTACCGTCCATATCCGTTACAACCCCGTGAGTAGTTCCTTTAATGTTTATTGAAGCACCAATAACGGGCTCTTTTGTAACAGCATCGATTACAATTCCTTCAAGTTTTGACTGGATTAGGGGTTTAATTTCCTGTGCTTTAATACCTATGGAAATCAACAAAATACATAATCCTATATATCTGTTTAATTTTTTTTTCATTACTTTGTTTCAGTTTAATACATAAGGAGCCCCGAAGTCGGATATACTCCGCTCGTGCTTTCCTTATAGAGATGTACAATTTCTTTAAGCTTTGCCATTTCTGTTCCCGCAGAAATGGTTCTTTTTCTTTAGCATCTACGCATTCGTTTCTTCATTTTTTTATTATTTTTGATTACTATTTTTTAAATGGGTCTGTGCAGGATTTCAATCTCAAACAAGGATTTCATCTCACCGGAATTATAGAATCAGATTAAAAAATTACTTTGCCATCAGCATACATTTAAAGGAAATGTATCTCCTATTAGTTCTCAATAACTGAAAACAGTAATCAATATTCTTTTCTATACTCTTTATCAATTTGTAATTTTTATATTCTACTAATTTGATAGAACAAAAGTATATTAAAATAACGAAAGCCAAAATTTTAACTCTTTTTTTTATATAAAAAATGTTAAATAAATCGACCCATTAATGATAACCAACTTATAATAAAATAGTTAACAAACAACAGTACTTCCGCTTCTGTGTAAGATTTTTTCTAAAATAATTCTTCAAAATGCAATTTGTTTTATACTTTCTTAAAAATTAGTTTTAACACTTTTAATTCATGTGCTTCAAAATAATATAAGTACTTTCGTCCCACACATTCTTTTTCATGAAACGATTTCACCTCATACTCATTGTTTTACTTGGTATCTTCCTGATGCCAACGACAACTGTTGCGTGTGAGAAACCTGCTGTGAAAGAGAAAATCGCTACAACTGAAAAGGACGATGACTGCTGCAAGATCAGCGGCTCAAACGATAAAAATCATACTAACAATAGCGGAAAATGCAAACGTTCTGCCTGTGGATGCGCGTCTTCCTGTAACGGAGGTATCATTGTTTTTGAGGAACAACATTCTAAAGACATTCTTTTTTGTACTTCTACTAAAAAGCAAAAGTTTCATAATTTAGAATCCCCTATTTCTTCGGGTTTTCAATCTCTCTGGTTAATCCCTAAAATAAGCTAATTGTATTTTTGACAGCCTATAGTGTGCCGAATCTTAATTCCATACACCAGCTGTATTCTATTCACTTTTTAAGTAATCATCAAACAAGACTTCGGTTTACGACCGCATGTTCTTGTTTCATAAATCTATGCAGATAAAACTGAAAAGTGATTCACAAAAATTTGCTGTAGTTCAATTTCCGAATTGCAGTACAACAAGAAAAAACAATTAATTAAAATTTAAACAAATGAAAAATATAATTCTCTCCACACTAGTCCTAGCATTGGTAATGATTTCCTGTAACAAGAAAAGCGAAGAAACCATAACAACAGATTCTCAAACGGATCCTCATTCTACACATAAAGAGAATGAAACCGATGCTGATACAGGAAAAATGCAAAACGGTCCGATTCAGGAAACGGTTACCAAATATCTGCAATTGAAAAATGCATTAGTGAAAGATGATTCCAAAGGTGCAGCAGATGCCGGAAAGGAATTATTTCAGGTTTTAAAAGGATTCGATACGAACTCGATAGAGGCTAAATTGAAAACAGAATATATTGAGATTGCAGAGGATGCCAAAGAACACGCCGAACATATAGGTGAAGCCAGCGGAAACATCGTGCACCAAAGAGAACATTTTGTAATGCTGAGTAAAGATGTAAATGATATCATAGAACTACTTGGAACCACGCAAACTCTATATCAGGAATATTGTCCAATGGCCAACGAAGGTAAAGGTGCTTTGTGGATCAGTGAAACAAAAGAGATCCAAAACCCTTATTATGGTGCAAAAATGCTGGATTGCGGCTCGGTGAAAAAAACAATGTAAAATGAAATCGCGTGCCAAAAAAATAGCCTTCATTGGAATCCTTATTTTTTTGCTCCTGCAATTGTACCAGCCTGCCCGAAATTCTGATTACGGGCAGGTTAGTACGGTTTCTATTGCTAAAGTTCATCATGTTCCTAAAAATGTTGAAGCCATTCTGCAAACTTCCTGTTATGACTGTCACAGTAACAATACCCGTTATCCCTGGTATTCTAATCTACAGCCCATACGGAGTTTTATGGAAAATCATATCGAAAAAGGAAAAAATGATTTGAATTTTAGCAAATGGGGAGAATATTCGAAAAGAAAACAAGGAACTAAATTAAACCGCATCATCAGTCAGATAAAGTCTAACGAAATGCCTTTAAGTTCCTATATTTTGATTCACAGAGATGCTGTACTTAGTGCGGCTCAGAAGAAAGAAATTATCGACTGGGCGGAAAAATTAAATGATAGTATCTAAACGTTACATTTAATAAACCGGACAGGTTTCAAAAACCTGTCTGGTTTAATATAAAGAAATAAAAAAATGAGACAACCTTTTAGCTTAGGCGTCTCATTTTATATCGATAGTTTGCAACTTTTTTTTATTGCAGCTGATATTTTTCCGAAAGTGCATAATCGTATTCATTTAGTTTGTGATATAATTTATAGGAAATCACCAATATACCCAGGAATATCAAAGGCAGTATCGCCTGAAATCCAAAGCCGTCAACAGCGAAATGGCTGATACTCGCAAATATAAATACAAAGCCAAAACCGGTATACGCCCATTCTTTTGCAAATTTTGGTGCTTGAGGAATGATTACTGTCAGAGCTCCAATTATTTTAAAAACCACCAATGCGTTACCGAAATAGGCCGGATATTGCATGTGTCTTATTCCTTCTTTAGCCAGTTCAGTCTGTGAGGTCAAGGCCGGAATGACTCCTTCCATAATAAAAATGATGATCGTTGTAGTCCAGAATATAATTTTATCTTTTTTCATGATTTTAAAGGTTGTTGGTTGATAGTTGTTGATAGTTGTTGGTTGATAGTTCTTAGTTATTGTTATTGTTATTGTTAGTTCTCGTTAATAGTCAATGTAGAGTTTTTATCCGATTGGGTATAATTATCAAAAACTAATTACACCCAACAGATAAAGATTTTTTTTCTTCGCACGAGTAACAGAGCATCCATTGATGTCCGAACTTATCCGTGAGATTTCCGAACAAAGCTCCGTAAAAAGTCCTTTCTAACGGATGGGTAGCCTGACCGTCTTTCGATAAGTCAGCATAAACCTTTCGGGTTTCTTCTTCGCTGTCAAACGTGAGCATCATCGAGAAGGCATTTCCCTTTGTCAGGTTTTCGGGAGCCATATCCGATCCCATAATGGTCAAAGTATTGCTTTTAAGGGTGGCGTGCAAAATACATCTTTTCATTTTCTCCGGCAGCTGTTCGCTTAAAGGTGAATCGGCTATAGTTTGCAGATCGAGTTCGCCGCCAAGACATGCTTTGTAGAACAACATCGCCTCTCTGCAATTACCGTTAAATGTTAAATAAGAATTAAGCTTTGCCATTTTAATAGGGTTACTGTTGTGGAATTTTCGCCAGATCCATATACAGAACTTCCCAAAGGTGTCCGTCTAAATCTTCAAAACTGCGTTGCTGCATAAAACCATAGTCTTTTGGCTCAGCAGTTTCTTTACCACCTGCTTTCAGGGCACTATCGATCATTTCATTCACTTCGTCTGTACTGTCTACTGACAAGGAATTAATTACCGCAGCTTTCTGGAAAGCATTACCGATTTCTTTGTTGGTAAACTCACTGAATTTATTGTGAGTCAGTAACATCACATAAATTTCTTCGGTTAGAACCATACAAGCTGCTGTTGCATCTGTAAACTGAGGATTGTTTGTAAATCCGATTGCTGTGTAAAAAGACATTGCTTTTTGTAAATCTGCTACCGGCAGATTGATGAAAATTTTCGTTGCCATTTTGTGTGTTTTTTAAGTTGTTAATTGATAGTACAAAGATGGAGCAGAAATAACAGAATCCACCTACACAAAAACGACAACAAAAAGGGCATTTACGACAAACTATCTTTATCTTTGAAATTGCATTGAAATCAATTGCTGTATTGCTATGATTCCGATAAAGTGTTGTACTCAACAGTCAGCCAAGAAAAATCAAGGGCTCAGCAACTGCCAGTCAATTGTAAATCTTTAACCTGATTTGATCTAACCTATAAAAACCATGATAAAAAAAGTAAGTATACTTGTGCCTGAAAGTTCGGTTCTACAGGCAATTGCAGATCCACAGTATTTATTTTCGGCTGTAAATCAATTTATGACCGCCTCAGGCAAAAAATTATTGTTTGATGTACAATTAGTAGGTTTAGAAAAAGAAGTAAAACTGAATAACGGATTGTATTTGGTCAATACTTCTCAGCTCACAAAAGAGATCACCTCCACTGATTTGATTGTAATCCCTGCCTTATTCGGAGACATGAAAAGCGCCATTGCTCAAAATCAACAACTATTGCCATGGATCAGCGAACAATATCATAAGGGTGCCGAAGTGGCATCACTATGTGTTGGAGCGTTTTTGTTAGCCTCTACTGGTCTGCTAAACGGAAAAAAATGCTCTACCCATTGGGGTTTTCAAAATGAGTTTAGAGAAATGTTTCCCGAAGTAGAAGTTATAGATGGAAGTATTATTACCGAAGAACACCGCCTTTATTCCAGCGGAGGTGCTCATTCTTACTGGAATCTGTTGCTCCATTTGGTCGAAAAATATACCGACAGAGAAACTGCTATACTCGCCTCTAAATACTTTGCCATCGATATCGACAGAGACAGTCAGGCTTCTTTTGCTATGTTTCAGGGACAAAAGAATCATAACGATGAGGCCATTAAACAGGTACAGAATTTTATTGAAGAGAATATTCAGGAAAAAATCACCATTGATGAATTGGCCGAAATGGTATTACTGGGAAGAAGAAGTTTTGAAAGACGATTTAAAGCCGCAACCAACAATTCAGTTTTAGAATATATCAATCGCGTAAAAATTGAGTACGCCAAAAAAAGTTTCGAGACCAGCCGTAAAAATATCAATGAAGTAATGTATGATGTGGGTTACACCGATACAAAAGCATTTCGAACCATTTTTAAGAAAGTAACAGGATTAAATCCGTTGGAATATCGTAACAAGTATAATAAAATGGCGGTTAGTTAATGTCTTTCTTTCCTAGCAAACAATATCTACTTTAAGAAGGTTATTAATTAAAAAAACTTCCAAGCTTTCGATGCTTAGAAGTTTTTTTATTAATAGCAGAGGAAATCAACCCACTGCAAATATTGATTTGTAACAATTAATAAAACTATTTTTTCTCAACAGCCTCTAATCTTTTATTCAGTATTTCAATGGTTTGCTTTAACTTCTCTGTACTTTTCTGTTGCTCGATAGTATACAACGTTAATTCTTCAATCTTTTGCAATAATTTGATATTCATTTCAGACAAATTAATACCTTCTTTTTGCATTTCCTGAGCAGAAGCTATTTCAGGTAAATGTTTGTTCTCTTTGATATATTTGTCAACAGCTTCCAAAGACGGTAAATTGTAATCTTTTTCAAAAACAAAATCGGCACCTGCGTCTACCGTTACTTTTACCTCTCTCGATGCTATATTTCCTGCTACAGTAAGCAATGATGTAGGATTTGTTGTTCCTATCCCAACATTGCCCTTTTCAAAAGTCCAGTTTGCATCTCCCGATCCAGAAGAAAAGGCACTTGTAAAATTAACTCTTTGCGAATTTGCGGTGGTTATATGTTCAATTAATGCTCTACTATTCACCGTGCCATCATTTGTATAAAATGAAAGTATCTGTGTCCCGTATGTCTTACTAAATAGCTCTACTTTTCCAAAGATGGGCGAACCTCCAATACCTAGCTGATTATTCCCCAACAATACCATTAGCTGTTTAGGAGTGGTTTTATTAGCCCCTCCAAACCATCTAAAACTTGTTCCTGCCACAGCCTGATTGGCACAAAAATCCAAACCGCCTCGCGGACCATTCACTGCAAAACCATAATTTATAAGGCTGTCTTCATATAAACTTAAAGTTTGTGGGTCGCCAAGAACAGTGGATACTTTACTTAATGATAACTGTGAATTAGGTGTAAGTGTCCCTATTCCTACATTCCCCTTTTCAAAAGTCCAGTTAGCATCTCCCGAAGCAGAAGAAAAAGCACTGGTAAAATTAACTCTCTGTGAATTTGCGGTAGTTATATGTTCAATTAATGCCCTGCTGTTTACTGCACCATCATTTGTATAGAATGAAAGTGCCTGTGTCCCATATGACTTACTAAACAATTCTACTTTTCCAAAAATAGGTGAACCTCCAACACCCAACTGATTGTTACCTAACAATACCATTAACTGTTTTGGTGTGGCTTTATCAGCTCCTCCAAACCATCTAAAACTTGTACCTGCCACTGCCTGATTAGCACAAAAATCTAAACCTCCATGTGCCCCATTTACTGCAAAACCATAATTTGCAGGTCCTTCCTCGTATAAACTTAGAGTTTGTGGGTCACCAAGTATAGTAGACACTTTACTTAATGACAATTGTGAATTGGGTGAATTTGTCCCTATTCCCACATTGTTATTACCAGATACTCCCTGGATAGTACCATTAGGAGTATAGATTTGAGCCTTAGCAAATGTCACAAATAGCAGAGTAACTGCAGAAACGAATTTCATTTTCATATTAAAGTTTAATTTTAATTCTCAACGATTTTTGTTTTATTACTATTTTATAGAGAATCAATTCTTTGACTCTTAACCAAATAGATCTATTTTCTAGGATTTATTCTTTAGAAGTAATTTCATGCAAATGTATCTCTTTTTAAAATTTATTCCTCAGTAAATTAAGTTTCTAACTCAACTTATTATTTAAGAAGCATACTTCCTAACTATAGATAGCATTTTAATAACTTGATAATCATCCTGTTTTAATCTATAAAACATTTTTAACCCAAAACATACTTTTACGATGTTGTTCAGTCGGACAGTTTTAAAATTTAGCAATAGACCTAAATAAAAAATATCGATTTAAAAAAAATCACTATTTTTAACTAACCTTCAACCTTTTTCTATGACCGATAAATCACAACTTCGAAGTTCTATTTTCAGACACCTTGACGGCCTGGCTGTTGCTCCGGTTGCAGTTGCACTACAAAACCACAAAGTTTTAGAGTATATTCTAAATCAAAAGCAAGTACGACTATCACAGTTAGCTACTGCTTTTAAAGCAAATGAAGGTTACCTGAATGTTGGTTTGAGAGTTCTGGCTTCTCAGGGCTTTTTAGAATACGAAGTAAATAATCGTACACAGGAAATAACAATCACCGTAAACGAAAAAACAGCAATCGCTTTTTCGCTGTTTCATCTTTATCAGGATGTTGTTGATTTACTCCAATTCTCCGGGCAGTTTCATCCGAGACTTTTTGACGACATACCCTTTGAAAAACTCAATCTTATTTTTGAAAAATATAAAAAAGGATATGGAATCGAACCTTCTGATGATCCTTTGAGAAATAGTCTTCAGGAACAGATTTTAAAACACATAGAAGGACATTTGATTGGTCCGACAATTGTACGTCTGGCCATGAAAGGCATGTTTCACAAATACTTTATGGAAACTTCATTTCAACCTGAAGAGTTTCATAAATCACCGGAAAACTTTAAAAAAATACTGGACTTTTTCGTACATCTGGGATGGTTTTTGGAAAAAAACGGCAATTATCAGTTTACCGAAACTGGTTTGTTTTATGCCAAAAGAGCCAGTGCTTATGGTGTTACGGTTTCTTACTTGCCCACCTTTACTAAAATTGAGGAATTGATTTTTGGTGATCCGGCAGTTTTAAGAATGATAGCCGATGGTGAAAACGAAATTCACGTGGATCGGGAAATGAATGTATGGGGAAGCGGCGGTGCACACGACACTTACTTTAAAGTGGTGGACGAAATTATTGTCGCGCTGTTTAATTTACCTATCGAACAACAACCTAAAGGAATACTTGACATGGGTTGCGGTAATGGTGCTTTTTTACAGCATATTTTCGAAGTTATCGACAGACAGACTTTACGTGGAAAAATGCTCGACGAGTACCCTTTATTTTTGGTTGGTGCCGATTATAATCAGACAGCTTTAAAAGTTACCAGAGCCAATCTTATTAAGGCTGACATTTGGGCAAAAGTGATTTGGGGCGATATCGGAAATCCTCAACTGCTATCGGATGACCTGAAAGAAAATTATAATATTGATTTGAAAGATCTGCTTAATGTAAGAACTTTTTTAGATCACAATCGAATTTGGACAGATCCGAAAAACAGTAACAAAGACAGGGTTAGTACCTCAACGGGTGCATTTGCTTACAGAGGAAAAAGAATCAGCAACAATCTGGTCGAAGACAACCTTCTCGAACATTTACAAAAATGGTCTCCTTATGTACGTAAATTTGGCTTACTGCTGATTGAACTGCATACGATCGATCCCAAACTGGCAGCCGTTAATATCGGAAAAACTCCTGCAACGGCTTACGATGCTACTCACGGTTTCTCGGACCAGTATATTGTAGAGATCGACGTTTTTAATAAAGTTGCCGCAGAAGCGGGATTATTTCCGGACCAGGCTATTTTTAAACGCTTCCCGGATGCCGATATCGCTACAGTAAGTATCAATTTATTAAAGGGAAACTAAAAACCCGCGACTATTATTTTATACCTCTTGAGTATAATTCATTTTAACACATAGAAACATAGGTTTAGTAACCGTAAAGAGGCATTTCACTTCACTTAAATACACAGAGTACTAATTGAAAAGAATGCATTTCCTTACTTGTTTTTTTAGATCTAAATTTATATTTCTATGTGATTAATCATTCTTTATTGATTAAACTTAACGCATCGGGTTATTTAAACATTAATGCAGCCGTTTAGTTTAATTTACCCTCTAACCCTCAGATTCTTAACTTTTTCAACACTTTGAGGGTGGATAATCACTCCTATTTACTTTTATTGCTTCATACACAAAAGCCACTTTAATAACAAAATATCTTTCTAATTGAAGTCCTTCAGATTATTGAACACTTTATACTTTTTAAAAATTAGATAAACTACTACAAAACAGGTATTTATACGTAATTTAAATCTGCTTAGTTATTGTAATTTTATTCTTATTAATCGAATTCAGCACTACCCTACAGTATCGTCTACAAGCCTTTTGCAATTTATTTTGTTTGAACATTATATTGAAAAAGCACTGCTGTCATTTTCTCTTCACGCCTGAATTTTATACCATAATCAATCCGTCTTTTGAAATATTTCAAACTGACCCAACGATATGAATTACCAATTCCTATAACAATAATTGCATTTTTTATTAACCCCTTAAAACCACAAACAATGAACTTAAAAGAAAAACTTAAAGAAATTGGCCAAAAGCCGGACATGATTTTAATTATTACGGATGAGCAGCGCGCTACTCAACATTTCCCACCGGGATGGGAGGAAGAAAATCTTCCCACACTGACTTTTCTAAAGAAGAATGGTTTTAGCTTTGACCGCGCATTCTGCAATACCTGCATGTGCTCCCCTAGCCGTTCGACCTTATTTACAGGTTTATACCCTGCGAAACATGGTGTAAGTCAAACGTTGACTGTAGGCGGCCTGTTGTCGCCTCAGGAACCTACGCTTAGCAATAAACTGCCTAATATTATGAATACGCTTTGGGCAGATGGATATGATGTGCAATATAGAGGAAAATGGCACATGAGTAAAGGTGTTGCTCCTAATGGTACGAAAACAAATTATGATGATTTAACTCCTGCTGACATTTCTTTATTTGGTGCTATGGGCTGGGTGGCTCCGGATGCCGGTGAAGATGTGAACCCTCTTAATTTTGGTGGCGGCTACGCTAATCACGACGCCAGATACACCGCCGAGGCCATCCAATATCTAAAAGAAGTGAGAGCGCAGCGAGCTGCAGGAAATCATAAACCTTATTGTTTGATTCTTTCACTCGTAAATCCTCATGATGTACTGGCTTATCCTAATAGTGCGGGTACATCAGGATATCATCCGGACAGTTGGCTGGGCAGAGAAATAGGACTCCCTTCTACAGTTAACGAAAATTTACTCCAAAATAAAAAACCTATGGCGCAGGAACAAATTCTGATTAATATGGCTTTAAGTCTTGGAGCGATCAATAGTACAGAAGACAAACTGAATTATATCAATTTTTACGGTTATTTGTTAAGTCATGCCGACAAGCAGTTCGGATACCTGATTGACGAATTGTACAGAGAAGATGAATTCGGCAAAAAACTGGCTGATTCGGCTCTGGTTACGATGACATCTGATCACGGAGAAATGGGACTCGCCCATGGCGGATTACGTCAGAAAACTTTTGTCGCTTACGAAGAAGCTTTAAGAGTTCCGCTTGTCATATCCAATCCGATATTGTTTAAAGACCATCCGATCAAACAATCTATGGCTTTAGCAACCTTAGCAGATATTTTTCCAACTTTTATTGATATTGCTAATGTATCCAATCCGCCAACGGGGCTTGCGGGTACCAGTTTACTTCCTATAATGCAGGACAACACTCCTGTTCAGCACAGTATACTGTTTACTTATGATGATATCAAAGCAGGCTCTAACAGTACGTGGACGATCGTAAGAGCTGCGAATCGCATTCGCTGTATCAGAACCGAAAAATGGAAATTCGATTATTATTTTGATGCCGCTACGGCCTACTTCAAACAATATGAGTTATATGATTTAGTTAATGATCCGTTGGAAATCACAAATCTAGCCTACGATCCGGCGTACAGTGAAATCAGACACGAATTAGAAGAACAACTGCATCAGCTGGAAGTTGAAAAACTTTGGGTAAATGCACCAAAAGATGTTTATAGTACAACAACGTTTAACTAAAAAACAGCTGCAGAACACAGTTCCAAAAAATAAAGTAATAATCAAAAAAAAAAAATTATGTCAGAAAATATAAATCTGGAAGTCAATACGGCAAAGTATACGGGTTTCAATTATCCTAATGGCGGAGAAACCAGCATACAAGGCGTAAGAGGCGTAACAGGATCTGAAAATGTATACATTTCAGGCAGTTTAATAGGCCTTAATGATATTGTTCAGGGCTTAATTTATGAAGGACCACTTAATGGAAGCGGTAATCAGGGCAAATGGAACATTGTAAATTTTCCAAGTACATCAACGGCAACGGTTATCAATACCTCTTGTTACGGCCCTAACAACGGGCATCATGGCAAAGTACAAATAGTGGGCTCCTATAAAATATCTGCCTCTTCGGGTAAAGCTCCAAGCGGAAATCTTGGTTTTTATTACGAAGGTCCGGTAGATGGTTCAGGAACCTGGATTCAGGTGTCGCCAAATGGCGGTAATACCAATAATGTATTTGTTCATAGTATAATGGGCGGAATCGCTGTTGGGAATTATGATGTGGAGAACGACAAGAATGGATACGCATTTCTGTATGATGTTATCACTAAAGAATACATCGATTTTAAAATTCCGGATTCCTTAACGACTACTTTGTACGGTATCTGGCACAATGGCGGTGATCATTATACTATGGCAGGTGGTTATTCGAGTGCTAAACTAGGAGAAATAAGCCAGGCTTTTCTGGTGGATTATAATTCCAAAACAAAGCAAACGAATAATTTAAAATCGTTTAGTTACAAGAATGAAACTATACTGTCTGTAGTTACACATTTTGAAGGCATCACTGCATCCAAAGACAATGGTTATCATATGCCGTCTGACTGGATTAGTCTTAACGGAAAAGATATGGGAGCTTCCTTTGTTGCTGTAAATCGAAATTCAGATGGTTCATTTGGAGAAGCTAACTGGATCGATATTGATTTTCCGGATGCCGACAGTACAAGTGCTAATACTGCTTATCAAAATAGCATTTTAGGGGTTTATACAGTCAAAGATGATTCGGGTACAGTTACAGTGTCTTCGTATGTTGCAAAAGTTCATCCGTGAAAATAGAGCCATAATCATCTAAGCTGAAAATTTTAACGCAAAGTACGCTAAGAATTTTAGCTGTATTACGCTTAGAAAAACAAAGTTCGCAAAGCTACATCTAGACAAAGCTTTGCGGACTTTATGTTTTTATATAAAACCTTGAGCATGAAAAAACTTAGCGTACTTTGCGATTAAATACCAAAGCAACTCTGCTTCCATTTGAAGCTGGAAATTTTAACGCAAAGCACGCGAAGAATTTTAGCTGTATTACGCTTAGAAAAACAAAGTTCGCAAAGCTATCTCTAAACAAAGCTTTGCGGACTTTATGTTTTTTATATATACTGTGCATCAAAAAAAACTTAGCGTACTTTGCGTTTAAATGCCAGAATTTGCAAAGCTTTTCTTTTATAAAAAAAGAAATCGTCTCAAATTTTACCTTGAGACGACTTTCTTCATTTTCGTACACTCATTTAAAGTAATAAGCGTTTCAACAGAAAAATATTAGTTTTTAATTATTTTTCTGGTCACTACTTTTCCTTTTTCAGAGATAAACTGAACAATATAAATTCCGGGAGCTTGTTTGGAGATGTTCACACTAAACTCTTTTTGTTTATTTGTTTTCTCTTCAAAAACAACATTATTAAAAACACTTGTTATTTTTAATGTTCCCTGCTCCTCACTATTTACGGCTATTTTAAATACTCCGTTTGTTGGATTTGGATAGATCGCAACAATACGAGATTCAGGAGCTTCAACAAGTGACGTGGCTCCGGCTTTAGTATTCGGTTTAGCTTTTACCAGTGCAAAACGCTCTCCTCCTTCAAGTTCTCCGCTTCTGGCATCTTCCTGAACAAGGTCTAAGGTAATTTGCTCCTCAACAGGGAAGTCTTTTGCTACTTTGAAATCAAATGTGATTCCGAACGTTTCATCAATATCAATTGGTAAGTTTGCTATGGATGCTTCTCGGGAAGTAATCAGGATTTTATTTTTATCTAAAATCTGCACGCCTTTCAGACTTCCGTTGGCCTGTGCTCTTTCAAATAGTTTTGGATCCAGTGTAGCTTCAACTGTACCGCCCAAATCAAAGAAATTATTCTTAAACTGTTCGTTAAATCCTCTGTCTATAAATCTCACATTGATATTTTTAGATCTGATTCCTCTGATGAATACTGCAGTTGGAGGTACAAAATCAGTGGTATTCAGGTTATAAACACTTAAATTTTTCCAGGCAATATTGTTATTATTTTTGGTATTTACACCTATACCCACATTATTTTGCTCATTAAACATAGGATCTTCAGATGATTCTATTCTCGCTGCTAAACAGAAGTGATGTATGTCGTAAGTGAAATCAGCTGGATTTGGCGGATACCAAGGAATAACTACTGTAGCATTACCACCTGCTGCGATTGCCGGAATAGCAACTTCTCCAATATAGTCACCATGCAATACAGTGCCTACATAAAAATTAACAAAGTTGGTAGGCCATGTTAATCCTGAGGAAGCTTTTGCAAAATACAGTTTCACTTTTCCGGATGCACTAGGAACTGTTCCTTTGTTGTGAACTTTAACATACACGCCGTTTGGAGAGCTTAATTTAAATTCAGGATTTTCATGTGTAGTTCCTCCATCAATAGTTTGTCTTACCCAAATATCATCACTGATCCACATAGGACCAGAATCCGGATTTGGCTGTAATCCCACATCAAACGGTCTGTCTTTAATATAAAGATCCGGTATGGTAATTCCGGTTACCACTGTGGAGAAATTCTGACTTCCATTGACCAAACTTCCTTTGTGCGTTACGGTTATGGTATAAGTTCCCGCAGCACCAACAATTCGGATACGCTCAAAAGGATCTCTGGTATTGTCACCCAATCCGTTTGTGGTTGCGGTAAGCAATCGGTATGGAAAATTAGTTCCCGCTCCATTAGTTACACGAATGTCTAAATCGTTTATCAATTTAGCTGTACCAATATTTGGCGTACTTCCTGAATAAGCAACGCCGGCAGGATCTGTCCAGGAAATAGAAGCAATTAATGGATTAACTCCATCTGAAGTTACTGATAATGTATAAGTACCTCCATTTACTAATGTACTTTCCTGAACGATAGATGCTGTTCCGTTTTTGGTAATGGTTTCTGCTGCAAATTTTGCATTCAGTAAACCCCATCCAAAAATAGCGTCAGGTCCAACAGCTCCCGCATCGTCAGCTGTATGCAGCGCCAATCCTTTTAGAGTGGCAGCACGCATAAAGTTTCCGGTCAGATTTTTATAATGCTGTTGCAGCAAAAGTAACGTTCCGGTCACGTTTGGAGCTGCCATTGAAGTTCCGCTGGCATTACCATAACTGCTATTGGTTAATGGTGTTACCGGATTTGTAAGTGTGGCTGTGGAATAAACGGAAGTTCCGTTTCCGGCAAGATCCGGTTTAATTCTCAAATCGTCTGTAGGTCCCTGACTGCTGGACCCGCTAATGGTAACGCTTGTTAAAGATCCTGTTGAACTTATCACAGCGTCATTAGCGTTAGCAATCACCAGATTGTTTTTAGAGGTAGAAAATCCTGTAAGCTTATCATAAGCTGCAAAACCTCCTAACGGACTTGTATTTGCAGTGTTATCACCACCATCATTTCCGGCCGATTTCACCTGCAGGTAATAAGGAGCATTAAACATCAGATTGTCCCAGTCTCTGGCAGTAGTCTGATAAGCGCCAAACTGCCACGGAGCTATCAGAACTGTTCCGGAAGAGTTTCTTGTAGCCCATCCATAAGAATGATTGGAGATTAACATTCCGTTTGCCGCTGCTATAGTAGCTTCAGACAAATCGTTAGTCCATTCGTTAGTTCTGGCATTTCCCTGAAAGGCCATTCCTTTGGATGCCGCTACAGTACCTGCTGCAACAATGGTACCCGTTACGTGATTGGCGTGTTGACTGTTGTTGCTTCCGGCAACAATGGCAGTAACTCCATCATTAATTACTACTCTTCCGCCAAACTCATTGTGAGTTGGAAGTGTAGCACCACCATCCCAAACATAAGCCGTCATATTTTGTCCGTTAAGGTTCAGTCCTAAACCACCACCGGAATTCAAATAATTAGCTCGTGTGGATTTTGCTGCATTTACATTTTCAGTAGCGAAATAAATAGGTGTTTTTCCATCAGCACTTACATCCACTAATTCGCTCGTAGTTCCATTTTTATTACTAAATGAAGTACGCCAGCCATTAGCTTTTGCAAGATTACTAACTCTTTGTTTGTTTTGATCCGCTTCGGATTGGTATCTCTGACTCAATGACTGAAGTTCAGACACGTTACTTCCGGACCTAATTTTTGCAATATCATTCTGTGTTTGTCCATAAGTAGCTCCACAGACACACAGTAACATAATTTTGTATAAATTTTTCATATAATTTGATTAAGGGGTGAATCATTCTTTATATCTCAAAAATCTTTACAAATAAAAAGGGGGGCTTCTGGTTTCCATAATTGAATAGTTTAAAGGTTAAAGAATTGGTAGAATATTGTAAGGTTTAACTCTTCGGTAAGCCTATCTATACAAGTGCTATTTACCTACAAATCCGATATAGTTTGTAAGATTTTATTTCAAGGATAACAAAACTCGTTAAACTAAATCAAGTACAAAAGAGTATAAATACCTGATTTTAAATCGATTAATTAAAAACAGCTTCTTGAACAAATAATCATTAAGATAAATCACAATTGTAAGAATCACAGTTCTGAAGGATTTATTTCGGATCCTCACTCTGCTCTGGCCCTTTCAGGGCAATCTTTTGTTCAACTTAACTCATAGTGCGTTGCACTATGCTTGTACTTTTGGATTTTCAGACCTTATTTCACAAAAAAACCTCCAAAATCAATTGATTCTGGAGGTTCTAAATTTTGTCTTATTCTTCTAATTAAGCCGAGCGAATACTTACAGGTTTTCCGGAATAATACTTGCTCTTCAAATAATTATTGATATTATTCTTGGCCATTTGATCCCATAGAGAGTTCCCATTTTGAAGCTTAACATTCGAAGCATAATTTCTAAATCCTTGCACGGCAACTTGTTCCAGACTGTCTTTCTCGGTCATAAAATAATCTGTTCCGAACAATATTTGATTACCATAAGATTTATCCACTTCTCTAAAAAATACTTTATAAAGTTCACTGTTTTCTTTTAAGAGACATTCTGCGACATCATACGATATATCTGTATAAACATTTGGATGCTCAGTCATCAGGTTTTGTATCTGATTGAACCAGTTCTTTCTTAACACTCCATAAGGATTGATTTGATTGCTCTCTTTATTGTTTCCTTCGGAAGCTTGTATCTGATTGACACCGCCAAAGTGCGCAAAGCATATCTTAAGATCTTTAATTGAATTCAACATAGACTCATACGAATGTGGCTCAAGAAAATAAGAGCAGCTGCTTCTACAGCTTTCCCGGTCTTTTCCATTAAAAAGATTTCCGAACAAACCTCCTTTCTCACCAATAAATTTGGGTACTCCATATACATTTCCGGTATAGGGGTCAACAGGGTTTAAATTTCGTTTGATGTACTCTTTATCATAATTATAAATTCCGCCCAGGTAGTAAGTGTGTGTCATTATCGGTACACCATTATCAGCAGCCCATTCCATGGTTTTTCTCAGTTTTGCATCAAAAGCATAATGTCCGGTACTTGGGTACATTTTTAAGCCCTGAAACGGATATACATACGTTCCTCCTACTTCAATTTTAGTTTCGAAATAACGTTCTACCGTTTTCTGAATTTCGTCTCCACTGCTTTTCCATCTTGGGTCAAGTCCAAAAAAAGGCAGAATATTGTCAGGGTATTTTCTTTTGATATCAATTACTTCTTCAATTTGTCCTTCAAAACCGCTAACAGATCTTCCAACTCCTAAATACTCTAAGTTTTGACATAGGGTAATAAACTGAAATGTTTCATTAGGGTATCGGGACATTAAATCTTCAAAAATATCGGTCTGGTATTTACTTTTACCGATTTGAAGGAAGGTAGCATATCTTTTGGCCATTCCTTTATTGCTGCTCGCCAATTGTCTGATCAGCCACGCTCCGAGATTTGTATTCGTAAAATTATCGACTCCTTTTGCTAAAAAGGGAGGCATATACAGTTCCAGGAAGTTCTTTGGCGCATTATTCATGGTGAATATGTGCGTATGAGCATTTTTGTAATTATTTTCCATAATCTATACTTCTTTAATTACTGTTTGCGCTGTAGTAGTCGTTGCTTTTTTCAAAATATCAAACCAGAACGGAGCCCCTAAACTTGCAGCAAAGGCCGAAACAACGATACCTAAAATTTTAAGCAGAATACAAGAGAAGGTAAAACAATCTTTTTCTGAACTGCTTTTCACATCAGCACACTGCGCTTTTTTCCAGCCAATAGGCAAATCTAAATTGGTTTTTAAACTGTCTATTTGTTTGGCTAAACCCTTAATATCTTTTTTGGTTGCATTCAGGGCTGCCGTATCAGTTACTGTACCTTGTCCCGGCGCAGCATATTTTGCGCTGAGTACTTCTAACTGCATCTTGTTCTTTGTGTAATAATCAATCATGGCCGTTCTTGCCGTGGGATTAGTATCATAATACTTAAACAAAACAATACTGTCTATATTAATGATGCAGCTTACCAGAAGCCCGATAATAAACAAACGCTTTCTGGAGAGTTTTTTATACCATACACTGGTTCGATCACTAAACTGATCAAACCAAATGGTGACTTCTTTGATTAATTCTTCATAAAGAATCTTCTCTGTAGTACCGGTTTCTGTATTGGAAGCTCTTATCTTGGCTTTGTTCATGGCGTTTCTCAACATCAGAATCAAATCGCTTTGTCCTAAATAGGTAATTGCAAATTCAAAATTATTCAATAAATCATTGCTGTACTTCTTTTCATGGTTTACCTCATCGTCCTGTAACAGTATTTTGGCCGCCTGAGCATTTGCAACAGTATCCACCAATACTTCTGCGAGAGTTTTGGGAGTAATTTCGGTTGGAGGCGCTTTTTCCGATTTGGTCAATAATCTGATATTACTGTTGTTGTACATTAACAATCCCCAATTGATCTGATTGGAAAAATCAAAAAGCTTTTCGATAATTTTACTTCTGAAAAACCGGCCTCGTTCACTTTTTATCTGTACCGTCAGTTCAAGAATCATACTGCACAGTAAGGCAAATAATGCCCAGCTTATGATAAGTGAAATAGCGACCTGAACAATAGTGGAGGAAAAAAAACTGATGTCCATTATCTCTGATTTTAAAGTTTTGCTTACTCTTTAAAGGATTTTTAGCGTACTCCTTACTGAATATCTCTGGAAGGGTAAAATTCGATTCTTAACGACGAAAAGACCTAAAAAAATTTAGTGCGTTACAATCAATTTATTCCCCCGTAAACTACCAACAAGTATAAGTAAAAAAGCACTATTATTAATAAGTAAATACACCTGTTTTATTTCATTTTATGGGGTGGTAGAAAAAATCATACCTTAAATTTTCATATCTTGTTCTTTAACGGAGTGCAGTTATAGACTGTGAGATGTGAGATGTGAGATGCTAACGGTAAACTATAAACTATAAACTATAAACCATAAACTATAAACCATAAACTATAAACCATAAACTGAAAAAAACACGTATTTCTACTTTCAACAAACTGTTCTAAAAACCTTACATTTGAAAGTATTGATTCATAAACGATAAAAACTACCAAAATGACAGACTCACTAACTGTTCTTGAAAAGTTATGGAAACGCACCTTACAGCCGGAGGGTTTAACCGTTCAAACCGATGATGAAACCTGGAATGCAGAAATTAAAGCCTTGTTCCAATTGGGCATTGGTATGGAAGACACCTTGCAGTATTTATATTTTGAAAAACCGGATTTTGATACTTTTAAAACCTGGATCACTAACAGAATGCGAAATATCACTTATGAATCCGAAAGCACAACCACTGATGTTCTCTCGCAGGAAGATCTGGAATTTTGGAATGAAAACGGTTATGTTATTCTGAAAAATGCCATTCCGGAAAAAGATTGTGAAGAAACGCAGCGTGCCATTTGGGATTTTCTGCAAATGGATCCTTTCAAAGAAGAAACCTGGTACGAAAGACACGAAGATCAGAAAGGCCTGATGCTTAATTTTTCGGATCATGAGACGTTAAACCGAAACCGATTTTCAACCAAAATTAAAAGAGCTTACGAACAGCTTTACAATACTGATCAAATTTATAAAACTATCGATAAAGTAAGTTTCAATCCGCCGGAAACCAGAGATTTTACTTTTTTAGGGAGTCCGCTTCATTGGGACATGAGTTTGAGACAGCCTATTCAATTTGAAATACAGGGATTGCTTTACCTCACCGATTGCGGACCTGATGATGGTGCTTTTCATTGTGTTCCCGGATTTCATAACCAAATAGACGATTGGTTAAATAACCTTGATCCGGATGTCGATCCCAGAGAAGAAGCAATAAAAACATTGAAATCAGAACCTATATTAGGAAAAGCAGGCGATTTTATCATCTGGAACAGCGCATTGCCACATTGTGCCACACCCAACAAAGGTCAAAATCCACGCATGGTACAGTATCTTACTTATTTACCAAACGATCACAATATTGCAGGAGAATGGATATAGATACTCTCTTAATGGCAACCTCACTAATCTCATTTCACTTCGAAATGAGATTTTTTTTAAATTCTATTACCAACAGGACAGCTCAGATCCAACATAATTCAAACTCCAAAACAGAGATTAATTAAATTTTCAAAAGCACTTTTCTTGTTTTTTGAGACGGTTTTCTAATAACTGATGCCTAAATAACTCAAAAAAACTATCTCTTTCATGCTTTCTTACCTCCTTTTGTTTGATATTTTTTTCTTAAACACAAAAAATTCCCTACTTATCATTTGAACATTTAAAACACTAATAAATAATTAGATAAAACCATTTAGTTGAAGTTTAAATTGATATTTTTAGATGGATGAGTCTAAAGATACCAGAGTTTACTTTGTTTCTGCTGCCGATCAAAAAACAGAATACACCGCAGAAATCGTGTACTTAGGCAACGGCGAAACTGTGGCTCCTTTTCTGCAATATGGAGTGTACTACTTTCTTCCGGAAAACATGCCGTTGGGATTGTATGATCTCCGTATTAAAAATGGAGCTTACACCCTCCAGAATGCCAGTGTAGAAAACCGATTTAAAATTGAGGTAACAGAACCTGACTATTTCAAAACAGAGAGATTCGGTTTTCCAGCGACTAAACGTTCAGGAGAAACTCTTGAAGTGCGAGGTGGTTTATTAAATGAATTTACAGCAGTAGAAATTTACAATACAAGTAATACTGCTGTCACATATCCTTTAGAAATGGTAAGCCTTACTTCTTTATAAAAGCCGTATTGAAAATTCCTGTCGGAGCATACAACAGAATGAGATTTAAAAGAGGTACCGCAACCTCAAATCTAAGTTATGCTGTGACTGTACAATAATTTTAGAATTTTAATAATTGAGAATGTAAAAGCCTTTAGTTGCCCTGAGCAATAAAGGCTTTTCTAATATTACTTCGGTTCAGTTTCAACGCTGTCTCTTGAGATACAATGCGGCCGATTCACTCATGGTAATCAAAGAAGCTCCCAATATCACAATGTCTTTTAGAACCAGACGCCCTCTACCCGACAAATAAGGAAAGCCATATTGTTCATCCGTTAAATGTGGCACCCAGCTTTCAGGTGTTGTTACTAAAAAAGATAAGGTTCCTATAGTCAATATAAAGACCAATATACTTCCGATCAGACTTGCCAAAGGTGCCCATTGATGAATTGCAACCAAAAAACCTATTCCGATTAACAAAATTCCAAGGCCATTGGCAAACCCATACGTATTGTTGGCTACATGCCATTCGTGGTTTTTGATTACCAGCTCTCCTTCTTTATTGACAAATTCCTTGTACTCGGAGGGCTGATTGTAAAAGAAAGACATAAAAGGACTGTTGGCTACAAAAGGTACAATTCCGTCTGCTTCGTAGGTAAAGAACTTAAGCCCGCCAATCCATAAAAAAACAATTACGATTCCGGCACGTACTGCTTTTTTTCCTAACTGATCTAGATTTGCAATTGTATTCAAAATGGTATTTTTCATTGCTGTTGTTTTTAAATTATTTGTTTTTAAATGACACAGCAAAACTACATTGCAGAGGTTTGGCAAAGAATGGACGAAAAAGGATATTAGCTAGACAAATCTGCCACAATTGAGATTCCGGTTGTTTTTCGGAATGTTTGCGGAGAAACATTTGTCATTTTTTTAAAGACCCTGCTAAAATAATATTCGTCCTGAAATTTCAAAGCAAAAGCAATTTCTTTAATACTCATTCTCGTCAGGTGCAGGTGTTTTTTGGCTTCAAGAATTTGTCTTTCCTGAATCATTTGCGTTGGAGTTTTATGGAAGCGTTTTCTACATTGTTTGGTAAAACTGTTTGGAGTCATCGCTAATAAGGAAGCATAATCACTTGGTTTATGAAGGGTTAGAAAATGTTCCTCCAACAGCAGTCTAAACTCATCCATTTTTTCATCTTTTTGAAGTTCCTGCTTCTCCACACTGTTCATTTTGATACTGCTCGATTTGGCCAAGAAAAGCTGAATATAGGCTCTTAACACAATTTCAGAAGGAGTTTCCTGCTTCAGTTCATCCGTAATCTGCTCCATTAATTGTGCATACAGCTGATGCTGTTCGACAGTCAGGGATATAGAAGGTTCCAAATAAATATTATTGAAAAGTAAGCCATTACAAGCAACTTCATTTCTATGATACTCAATACAATAAAAATCCCCATGAAATTGTAAAACACTATATACAAGTGGTTTAATTTCTTTAATATGAATAGATTGTTGAGGTGTAGAAAATAAAAGAACCGGGGCTTTGAAATGAAAAGAAGCAAAATCGGCATGAAAGATTCCCTCACCTTCACTGACAAATAAAACAGTATACTCACTAAACTGAACAGGTTTATTCAAAACAAAATTTTCTGACTGATCTGTTCCCAATAAAAATGTGCCCTGTTCTGAGAATACTTTATTCATTTCAATAATTTTAATGCTTCTTTGTCCTTTTACAAAATTAAGAATGAATTCCGTTATAACGATTCCAAGTCGCTACAAAACCATTTAAAAAATGAAATAGGTCTTTCCTGAATGTTATCCTATCCTCAATTTTTAATATTTTCTTAAAATTTTAAGAATTCATTATTTTACAAATGCCTATATTTGGCCCACATCAAATAGAAGTTGTCTTTGCAGACAACAAGCTACAATTCCTCATTGCATACATGAAACCATTAAAGTTCATAGGTATTATTTTGCTGTTCCTGTTCTCTTTTTTAAGTAGAGGAGAATTTGGCAAACGCCCTGCTGAACTTACTATCTGTCAGCTTCAGGAAAACTTTACCGCTTCAGAAGTACCACAATTTTCATCTTCCGCTTTGGTCAGTCCCAAAGATCTTGACATTCATTTCATTGTCAAAAAGAAGATTAAACATCGTGCTACAACTTCAGACAGCAGTACTTTAAAAACACCGTACTATACCAAGTTAGTACCATTCAGAATTTTTAATGATCGCTTAATTTATGGTATGGCTACTGTCTACCAGATTCAGCGTCATACCCATTTGCACCTGTACCAGTTATTCTAGGTCATCATTCATTTCATTTTTATATTCCTCTTATGCAATGCGCTTTCTGTGTTTCTATTGCAAAGGATAACTTGTGATGTAAAAATATTTTCTGCAAGCGTTACTGTCTTCTAAAAGCAGTAGTCGTTACAATTCCGCTTATTTAACATTTAAATTATTCATGCCTCCCTACAAATCAGTGTTGGGGAGCACCTTCATTTATATACCTCTATTTAAAAATTCATTATGAACACTACAAAAAATCAATTCTTGTTAATTGTTTTATCTGTTTTATTTCTGAGCTCTTGCGGAGATAAAACCAAAAAAGAGACTTCAAAAATCAAAACACTGCCTGTCTATAAAGTCACCTTGCAGGACACCATCGTTTCTAACCGGTTTGTGGCCGATGTGCACGCCAAAAACAATGTAGAAATACATGTCCGTATCCCCGGATTACTGGACAAGGTTTATGTGAGCGAAGGACAAAAGGTACAAAAAGGACAACTGCTGTTTAAAATCAGTGATGTTGAACTGCAAATACAATTGCTAAAAGCTCAGGCCGTATACAAAAGTACGATGGCAGATCTCAGAATTGCCACAGTCGAACTTGAGCAGGCACAAACCCTGTTTAACAAGAAAGTAATTGCCGACAAAGAACTGGAACTTTCTAAAGCCAAATATGAAGCTGCTTCTGCCAAAGTTGCCCATGCAGTTGCCGAACGAAAAGCAATCAATCAGCAGATTAGTTTCACCACCATCAGAGCTCCTTTTGACGGAACAATCGATCGTATTCCGTTCAAAGAAGGCAGTCTTGTAGAGAATGGTTCTCTGCTGACAACGGTTTCTCAACTGGATGATATCTACGCCTACTTTTCGATTCCCGAAAACATCTATTTCCAAATGATGACCGACAAAAGCCTCAACAAACCCGGAGGCGATATTAAACTGGAATTACCAAACGGAGTTGTTTACAACCAAAAAGGCGAATTAAGAACTGCCGATGGTGAAATTGACCGACAAACGGGTTCTATTCAGTACAAAGCCAAATTTCACAATCCACAAGGTTTTATCAAACACGGAACATCAGGAAAACTTATTATATCAGAACCTAAAAAGAATGTGATCCTAATTCCTCAAAAAGCTGTTTTTTCGATTCAGGACAAACAGTTTGTATTTCTCGTCAACAAAGAAGGAATTGTAAAAATGACCAACATTAGTATTGGAAGTACACTTGACGATGTGTTTATACTGAACAAAGGATTAAAAAGCGATGACCTGATTGTACAGGAAGGAACTCAATCATTACGGGACGGTGACAAAATTAACATCCAAAACGCAAGCTTATAATTCCTTATTAATTAGTATCAAAAAAACATAAAATGATAGAGTTATTTATCAAACGAAAAATACTATCGTTAATCATTTCGGTGATGATAGTACTCCTCGGTATACTGGCCTTATTTCAGTTACCTATTACACAATTCCCTGATATCGTTCCGCCATCGGTAACAGTAACAGCTAAATATACAGGTGCCAACGCTGAAGTTTCGGCCAATGCAGTCGCATTGCCTCTGGAACGTGCGATTAACGGTGTTCCCGGTATGACCTATATGTCGACAGTTACTTCAAACGACGGTCTGACTCTTATACAAGTCTTTTTTGAAGTAGGAACCGATCCCGATCTGGCAGCCGTAAACGTTCAGAACCGTGTGACGACTATACTCGATGAGCTGCCCGAAGAGGTAATTCGTGCCGGAGTAACCACTGAGAAAGAGGTAAACAGTATGCTGATGTATCTGAACATTACGAGTACAGATAAAACTCAGGACGAGCAATTCATCTTCAACTTCACGGATATTAATATTCTTCAGGAATTGAAACGTATTGACGGTGTCGGGAGAGCTGAAATTATGGGACAAAAGGAATACTCGATGCGGGTATGGCTTGATCCACAAAAAATGCTCTCTTATGCGATATCGGCAAATGAGGTTATTGCTTCTCTTCAAAAACAAAACATCTCTGCTGCACCTGGTAAAGTAGGTGAAGGTTCAGGACAATTGGACAATCAGCTTCAATATGTGATCAAATACGGCGGAAAATTCTATGAACCTAAACAGTATGAAGAAATTCCGATTCGTGCCAATCCAGACGGAACCATTCTAAAATTAAAAGACCTCTCGAAGATCGAATTTGGATCAATGAGTTACGGAATGGTTTCTAAAACCGATGGTAAACCTTCCGCATCTATCATGCTAAAACAGCGTCCGGGTTCGAATGCTTCTGAAGTAATTGCCAGTGTGAAAGAAAAGATGGCCGAACTTCAAAAGACTTCCTTCCCTCCTGGTATGGATTATAATATTGCTTACGATGTATCGCGCTTTTTGGACGCTTCGATTGATGAGGTTTTAAAGACACTTGTCGAAGCCTTTATTTTGGTAGCCTTTGTGGTTTTTATCTTCCTACAAGACTGGCGCTCTACTTTAATACCAGTACTGGCCGTACCTGTAGCCCTTATTGGTTCGTTTGCTTTCATGTCGATGATGGGCTTTTCGATCAATCTGTTAACCCTATTCGCTTTGGTATTATCAATCGGAATTGTGGTTGACAACGCCATTGTAGTAGTCGAAGCCGTCCACGTCAAGATTTCCGAAGAACATATGGCACCGCTGCCGGCAACGATAAGTGCCATGAAAGAAATTACCGGAGCAGTTATTGCGATCACGATTGTAATGAGTGCCGTGTTTATTCCTGTTGCCTTTTTGAGCGGTCCTGTTGGAGTTTTCTACAGACAGTTCTCTTTAACTATGGCGATTAGTATTGTGATTTCGGGAATCAATGCACTTACTTTAACTCCTGCTCTCTGTGCTATTTTACTTAAACCGCATAATCCGGATGAGAAGAAGGCTTCTTTACTGAATCGTTTCTTCGACAGTTTTAATAAATGGTTTGATAATGTAACTGCAGGTTATATCCGAATACTGGCCAAATTTGCAGATCGTACCACAGTTACTGCTGGTTTATTGGTTTTATTCTGTCTGCTTACCTGGGGAACCAGCAAATTTGTTCCGGGTGGATTTATTCCTTCTGAAGATCAAGGAATGGTTTATGTAAGTGTCACTACACCTCAGGGAGCCACTGTAGAACGTACTGAAAAAGTATTGGATGAGGTTACCCGTCTGGCCAAAGAAATTAAGGGTGTCGACAACGTCACCACTCTTGCCGGATACAGTATCGTGACCGAAATTGCAGGAGCTTCTTACGGAATGGGAATGATCAACTTGAAAGACTGGAACGATCGTGATATCTCGGTAAACGAATTCATCACCAAACTGGGAGAGAAAACAAAGAACATCTCTGATGCTCAGATTGAGATTTTTGCCCCGCCAACTGTACCTGGTTTTGGAAATACAAGCGGTTTTGAACTTCGCTTACTGGATAAATCCGGCGGAACGATTACGAATACTGATGCTGTCACCAAAAACTTTATTAAAGAACTAAATGCTTCGCCTGAAATACAAAACTCTTTTACCAGTTTTGATGCTACTTTCCCGCAGTATTTAATTCATATTGATTACGATCAGGCTGCCAAAAAAGGAATTTCGGTAGACAATGCCATGTCAACGTTGCAAACAATGCTGGGTTCTTTTTATGCGACCAATTTTATTCGTTTCTCCCAAATGTATAAAGTAATGGTTCAGGCCAGTCCGCAATTCAGAAAGAATCCGGAAAGTATTCTGGATATGTATCTTAAGAACGAGGCGGGCGAAATGGTTCCGTTCTCTACCTTCATCAAATTGGAACGTGTGTACGGTCCTGAAGTTCTGACCCGATACAACATGTACATGTCGGCCATGATCAATGGAGAACCAGCTGACGGCTACAGTTCCGGTGAAGCAATTGCCGCTGTAGAGAAAATCGCTGCCGAAAAACTTCCGGGCAGGTTTGAAGTGGAATGGTCCGGTATGACACGTGAGGAAATCCTTTCGGGAAATCAAACAATTTACATTTTTGCGTTGTGTATACTGTTTGTTTATTTGCTTCTTGCTGCCCAATACGAAAGTTTACTGCTTCCGTTTCCGGTACTCTTAAGTTTACCTGTTGGGGTGTTCGGATCGTATCTCGCTTTGTTAATGGTTGGACTCGACAATAACATTTATGCTCAGGTCGCACTCGTCATGCTGATCGGACTGCTCGCCAAAAATGCCATTCTGATTGTAGAATTTGCGATGGCGCAGAACAAAATCGGACGAGATATTACGGAGGCTGCTATCGAAGGAGCCCGACTGCGTTTCCGACCTATTTTAATGACTTCTTTTGCTTTTATTTCAGGACTGATTCCTTTATGTATTGCCTCGGGTGCAGGAGCTGTTGGTAACCGTTCGATTGGTACAGCTGCAGCTGGAGGAATGTTCATCGGAACGGTGTTTGGACTTGTTATCATACCGGGTCTTTACATACTGTTTGCAAAACTTGAAAAAGCAATGAAAAAATAATACAAAATGAAAAAATCACTAAATCAATATAAAGCAGTTACTTATCAAAACAATCAGTTTAAGTCTTTTTCACTCTTACTGGTAACCGGAATGCTGTTATTGACAGCTTGTTCTGCTCCGAAAGTTAACGATAATCTGGCGGCTAAAGCACTGCCCAAAAACTTCGATATTACTTCAAAAAAAGCTGCTGACAGCGGAACAACTTTTGTTCCGCTGCAAACAGCCACTTATTTTAAGGATGAAAAATTAGAACAATTATTAAACAAAGCGACGACTCAAAATCCGGATTATTTAATCATGGAACAGCGTATCTTAATAGCCAACTCGCATTTGAAAGCAGCTAAGCTGGCTTTATTGCCTTCACTGGATTTTCAGGCCGATGCTTCGGGAACCCGTTACGGAAAATACACCATGGAAGGCGTTGGAAACTTTGATACCAATTTTTCTCAAAACATAACCGACAAACAACGAATTGCAACAGGTATGACTCCGAACTTTTTTCTGGGAGGAAAAGTATCCTGGGAAGCTGATATATGGGGAAAACTAAGCAATAGAAAGAAAGCGGCACGTGACCGCTATTTTGCCTCTCAACAAGGAATGCGGTTGCTAAAAACTAAGCTCTTAGGCGACATTGCTGAACTGTACTACGAACTGGTAGCCTTAGACAAACAAGCTCTAATTTACAAACGAAACCTTGATACTCAAAAACATGCCCTAGATATTGTCTCGGCACAGCGATCTGTTGGAAAGGCCACAGAACTTGCCGTACAGCAATTCAATGCCCAAAACAACAATATACTGGCAGAGGCAGAACAATTAAATCTTAAAATCGATCAGGCAGAAAAGGCATTACTTACGCTACTTGGAGAGTACGGCGGGAAAATCGAAAGAAACACTGATTTTTCATCAGGTTATCTTAAAGTCTTAAACCAAAAAATAAGTGTAGACTCTATCATACACAAAAGACCCGATGTGTCGGAAGCTTACTTTGAATTGAGGGCTACAAATGCAGATGCCAAAGCGGCTCGTGCAGCTTTCTTTCCAACTGTAAACCTAGGTGGATACGTGGGAATGAACTCTTTTTCATTAGCAACTTTTTTTGACAGCGGTTCGTTTGCCTGGCAGTTATTAGGCGGAATCACCGCTCCGATATTCAATAAAGGCCAAATCAAACAGGAGTTTTTTACTGCCAATCGTAGACAGGAAATTTCTTTTCTTCAATATCAAAACACAATTACAACTGCTTATAATGAACTAAGTGCCTTATTGCACCGAACTGAAGCTTTTGAAAATGTGCTGAAATATAAATCTAAAGAAATTGAGCATCTTGAAATTGCCGTGAATGTTTCCAATGATTTGTATCTGAGTGGTTACGCCAATTACCTTGAAATTATCAATGCGCAAAAAAACAAATTACAGGCTGAGCTTGATTTTGTAGATATTCAATTGAAAAATGCAAATGCACAGATCTTACTGTATAAGGCTTTAGGAGGGGGAATGTAATTTTTTTTAGTTTCAAAGAGATCAAGAGCAAATGTTGGGGAGAAAAGGGCTGAAAGCCCAAAAAGCAGCAGTATAGTGCAAAGCACTATGCGTTAAATTATAAGGTATAGAATTACCCTGAAAGGATAACAGTAATTTTCACCCTAACAAATCTCAATTAAAAAACGTTCCTACTCTTAGAGAATCGTACGCAAAATATGCAAATACTTTCTTTGTGGTCAGGCTTTTGCCCTTTCAGGGCGTAACCCATAATTGCCGTCATCATTCATAGTGCTGCGCACCATGCTTTTGCCAAAGCTCTTTCAGAGCAAATGCCAATTATAAAGATAAGTTTCAGTATAAAATTAGTCCCATTTAATTAGACTACATTGAGTATTCTACTTTATAAAGCTTTAGGAGAGAAATGTATTTTTTTTTTAGTTTCAAAGAGATCAAGAGTAGATGTTGGGGAGAAAAGGGCTGAAAGCCCCAAAAGCAGCAGTATAGTGCAAAGCACTATGCGTTAAATTATAAGGTATAGAATTACCCTGAAAGGGTGACAGCAATTTTCACCCCAACAAATCTCGATTAAAAAACGTTCCTACTCTTAGAGAATCGTACGCAAATATGCAAATGCTTTCTTTGTGGTCAGGCTTTTGCCCTTTCAGGGCGTAACCCATAATTGCCATCATCATTCATAGTGCTGCGCACCATGCTTTTGCCAGAGCTCTTTCAGAACAAACACCATATCTTCTTGCGTAAGAATACAACATCCTTGCTAATTCACATTTTCACCTTGTAGATCAGTACAGGTTTGAAACCTGAAACTTCAAACCTGAAACTTTGGACAACCTCTTCCAAAACAAAGAACCCCGCTTCTATACCGAAACGGGGTTCTTGTTTTTTATGCGTTACTTATCGTTTACTACAAATGTACTATTTGTAAAACGAAATTGTATCTGTTAGGTTTTCTCGGTGTATAAAAGCTGTAATAAACTCCTGAACTTCGTTAGTGCTTTCAGATCGTGTTTCAAAAGAGTTAATATGAAATTCATCATCCTGATCCAGAATGTGTATGATTTCTGTATACCCTTTAGAAATTAAACTTCCTTTGAGTTTTATAATGTTCAACTGTTGGCGACCATCTAATTCCTTGCGAACTTTTAGTTTTATAGCTTTTTCCATAATAGATGTTTTAAAATGACAAACCTTTATCCTCTACTCAAATTTAAATATTATTCTTTTGACTCCTTGTTAAAAAAACAAACATAAATCATTTTTTATCAACAAACTATAAACAATTGATTAACAAGTCGTCACAGTCCTAATATTATCGAAGATGGAAAAATCGCTCGTTTCAAGCTATTTTAACGCTTTATACAAAATCTCAACCGGATGCTGTGCTATTCTGCCCGTACCATCAGCAATCTGGTGCCTGCAACTGGTACCCGAGGCAGAGATTAGCGTGGCTTCTTCTTCAGAACGAATGGTTGGAAACAAAACTAATTCTCCAATTTTCATCGACAGCTCATAATGCTCCTTTTCATATCCAAAAGATCCTGCCATACCACAACAACCGCTTGGAATGTTCAGGACGGTATAATTTTCGGGTAAAGCCAATATTTTTTTAAGAGGTACCAATGAGGATAAAGCTTTTTGAAAACAATGTCCGTGCATACGTATGCGCTCCGGTTTATCGGTAAAATTGTCTGAAGAAATTCTGCCTTCCTCCAGCTCTTTTGCTAAAAATTCCTCAATCAGCAAGGCTTTTGTGGCAAAGTTTTTTGCTTTGGTTTTTAATTCTCCTCGGCATAAATCAGGGTATTCATCTCTAAAAGTTAAGATCGCCGAGGGTTCTATTCCGATCAGAATACCATCTTTCGGAATCGTCTGCTCAAAATCTTTGATATTTTGTTCTGCAATTTCACGTGCTTCTTTCAACATTCCTTTTGAGAGGTACGTCCTCCCACTAATCCCTATTTTGGGAACTTCGACCTGATAACCCAAACGATTCAAAAGTTGAACAGCCGTCTGCCCTATTTCAACATCATAATAGTTTAAAAATTCATCATTGTACAGATACACTTTTCCATTGCTAAAATTTCCTTCCTGACTATACGTTTTCATCCACTTGGCAAAAGTAATTTTGTGCATCAAAGGCAATTTTCGTTCTGTAGCAAATCCTGTTGTTTTTTTAACCACATTTCCAAAAGCCCCTTTTGTCGATAAATTATAGGCCCACGGAATTGCAGCAAACCATTTATTTATTTTAGGAGTATTCCCGATAAGTCTGGAGCGAAGTTTCACTCCGTTTTTATCATGATATTGTTGTAAAGTTTCGGCTTTTAATTTTGCCATATCTACATTAGATGGACATTCAGATTTACATCCTTTACAGCTCAAACACAAATCCAATACGTCAACAAGATTGTCGTCATCAAACTTATTGTTTTTTGTAGAATTGGTTATCGTCTCTCTCAGCATGTTTGCTCTGGCTCGTGTGGTGTGCTTTTCATCTCGTGTTGCCATATAACTCGGACACATAGTACCACCGCTCTTTTCGGTTTTTCGGCAATCTCCGGAACCATTACACATCTCGGCAGCACGCAAAATTCCGTTATGTTCCGAAAAGTCAAAATAAGTTTCCGGCATCGGGGTATCCTGTCCGGCCGTATACCTCAGGCTGGTATCCATCGGTGGTGTATTCACAATTTTACCGGGATTGAAAACGCCTAAAGGATCCCAGGTTTCCTTAATCTGAACAAACAATTGGTAAATTTCCTCACCTAACATCAGCGGAATAAACTCACCTCTTAACCTGCCATCTCCATGTTCACCGCTTAAAGAACCTTTGTATTTTTTAACCAAATGCGCGATATCTGTCGCGATCATCCTGAAAAGCCTCGTTCCTTCTTCGGTTTTTAAATCAATAATCGGACGCAGGTGCAGTTCTCCTGTTGCCGCGTGCGCATAGTGTACACAGCTTAAATTTCGTTCTTTTAAAATAGCATTAAAATCTTCAATAAAATCCGGTAAATCGTTTACATCTACCGCTGTATCTTCAATAACGGCAACCGCTTTGGCATCACCCGGAATATTAGACAACAAGCCCAAACCTGCTTTGCGTAAAGCCCAAACTTTATTAGTGTCCTCACCGTAAACAATCGGAAAATGATACCCTAAATTTTTAGAACGCAGCAAAGCTTCCATTTCTTTAGCAATAATGGCAATCTCTTCAGGAGAATCTCTTAAAAATTCAACCGCTAAAATCGCCTGAGGATCACCTTTTACAAAAAAACGATTTTTGCTTTGCTCAATATTTTCTTTGGTACATTCCAAAATATAATGATCAATCAACTCCACACTGTCCGGCTGGAATTTTAAAGCTTCAATATTAGCCTTGAGCGACTCATTAATACTTTCAAAATGAATACATACCAATGCCGAATAAGGTTTTAAGGCATCGACCAAATTCAGTTTTATGGCAGTTGAAAAGAACAAAGTTCCTTCTGAACCTGCTATCAGCTTACAAAAGTTGAATTGCTCTTTCGAATCTTTAAAAGGCATAGTATCTGCCAGTAAATCTAAAGCATAACCGGTATTTCTTCTTGGAATTGTTTTTTTAGGAAAATGATCATCAAACAAAATTTGGTTGGACGCTGACGATAAAATTTCTTTTGCCTGAACATAAATGGCCTGTTCTAATGGACTTACAACGTTAATTCCATTGCATTTATCTTCAAATTCAGCATTGGTTAAAGCTCCAAATGTGACTTCGTGACCATCGGCCAGAAAACCCTTGATTTCAAGCACGTGTTCGCGGGTCGATCCATAAATAACCGATCTCGCACCACAGGCATTGTTGCCTACCATTCCCCCAATCATGCAACGATTGCTCGTCGAAGTCTCAGGTCCGAAGAACAATTTATAGGGTTTCAAATGAAGGTTCAGTTCATCACGTATAACTCCGGGCTCTACCCAGGCCGTTTTGTTCACCTCGTCAACCGATATAATTTTGGTAAACTCCTGCGAAATATCTACTATGATTCCGTTCCCTACAACTTGTCCCGCCAGCGATGTTCCGGCAGCTCGCGGAATTACACTGCTTTTATACTCTCTCGCAAAAGCAATGATCTTCTGAATATCTTCCTTTGTTTTTGGAATGGCAACTGCAAGGGGCATTTCTTTGTAGGCACTGGCATCCGTCGCATAAAGCAAACGCATGGTATGATCGTAGAATAATTTACCTACTAACTGTTTTTCCAGCTGTTCTAAAGGAACAGAACTATCGGAAAAGACATTATCGTTATTCATTTTTATTCTTTTATTAATTCGTGTTTGTCATTTCGAGGAACGAAAAATCTTCGCAAGTAACTCGACAAAGTATTTCCATCTTTGTAAAATATTGGCGCGAAGATTTCTCGTTTCACCAGATAACAATATTGTATGTTATAGGCACCTACAATTCGCTTAAAGCGATATCTAACAATCGTACCATTTCATCAGCATTCTGTTTGTTGAATGTCATAGGAGGTTTTATTTTCAACACATTGTGCAAAGGACCGTCTGTACTTAATAAATAGCCTTGAGCCTTCATTTTTTCGACTACAAAATCGATTTCAGGAACAGCTGGCTCCATGGTGGTTCTGTCTTTTACCATTTCGGCGCCAATAAACAAACCATGTCCGCGAACATCACTAATAATTGGATATTTTGCCATTAACCTTCTAAGACCATCCATTAAGTGATTTCCGGTTTCCAGAGCATGCTGTTGCATTTCTTCGTCCTGAATGACATCCAATACGGCCAATCCTGTAGTCATCGATACGGGATTACCGCCAAAGGTGTTAAAATACTCCAGGCCATTGTTGAAGGCATCGGCAATTTCTTCGGTTACAATCACAGCTGCTAATGGATGTCCGTTACCGATTGGCTTTCCTAATACCACTATATCGGGAACTACATTTTGCAGTTCAAAGCCCCAAAAGTGGTCTCCGATTCGTCCAAATCCAACCTGAACTTCATCAGCAATACAAACTCCTCCGGCTGCTCTGACATAATCATACGCTGTTTTCAAATAATTCTCCGGTAACGGAATCTGACCTCCTACTCCCAATAAGGTTTCACAAATGAATACCGCAGGAGCTTTGTTCTCTTCTTTCAATTCCTCAATAATTCTTTGTACATCAGCCGCGTACTTTTCTCCTGCATTAATATCACCATATTTATGAGGTCCACGGTATAAGTCAGGATTAATTGCCTTGTGTATCCAGGGCATCTGACCAAATCCGCCTTTACTGTCAAATTTATACGGACTCATTTCCATCGCCACGGTAGAAGTTCCGTGGTAGGCATGATCCAATACAATAATATCTTTTTGCTTAGTGAAATGACGGCTCATACGTATCGCCAGATCATTGGCTTCACTCCCCGAATTCACAAAATAACAAACACTGAGTTTTGAAGGTAAGGTTGCAGTTAGTTTTTCTGCATAGGCTGTAATTGCATCATTTAAATAACGGGTATTAGTATTTAAAGTGGCAATCTGCTTCTGCATTTTTCGAACCACGACCGGATGGCAATGCCCCACATGCGAAGGGTTATTGACACAATCTACAAAAGTTCTTCCTTTATCATCATACAGATACTGCAAAGCACCTTTTACAATTTTAAGTTTGTCCTGATAACCAATACTTAAATTACGTCCTATTTTCTTTTTTCGAACTTCCAACAGATTACTATAATCATCAGTAGTAATTACGCCTTCAAAACCACAGGCTTTTCTAAAAGCATCCTGCGCTTTGATTGGATTAATCTGAATCAGTTTAAACAATAAATCCCATGCTGGTTTTTCGGTAATAAAATGGTGTTCGTTGTTACTGTCTAATGAAGCATTATAAGCCGATTGTGTGACACTTATACAAAGTCTTCCGGCAATCAGATAATACAATACATCCAATTCCGGCTCGGTTAAAGCATACGATTTGTGGTATCCTTCAACGATTAATGCCGCAACAGCCAGCGGATTTTCTTCATCCAGCATCGCATACGTACAGGCAATTGCTAAGTTGTTGATTAAAGCAGTATACACCATATCACCAAAATCGATTAAACCGCTAACACGATTGTCCTGTACCAATATGTTATAGTCATTGGCATCGTTATGCACATAAGCATGACGCAGACGGTGCAGCTGAGGCAAAACTTCGGTATCAAACTGCAGAAGAAAGTATCCTGCAATACGTCTTTTTTCGTGATTTAGTATATATTTTAAATTATCCGCTGCTTCACTCGCACGACTGATGTCCCAGGTATAATTGCGGTGCATGGCAGGATGTGAGAAATCCTGCAAAGCATGATCCATCTTCCCTAGAAAATTCCCCAGATCATATTGTAATTCTTTTGTTTTAGCTTTTTCATCTACCCAAAAAACACCTTCCAAAAAGTTCAGTATTCTGATATAGTAGGTTTGAGAATTACCAACAATTTTAGTCAGTTCTTCTCCATGTTTATTGATACTGAAATGCTGAAAACAATTTGAAACAGGACTCTTTTTTAAGTGCTGAATGATATTAATCTGCGCCTCTAAAAAAGGAAAAGGGTGACTTTCGTTTGATACTTTTAGAATGTACTTTTCATTTTTCTCATTTGATAAAAGAAAGTTCAGTTCGTCATATCCATTTAATGCTTTTACGGTAACATTTAATCCGTAATGTTCTTTTACTAAATCCTGAATAGCTGCTTCTGAAAAAATCATTGATACTATATTAAAATTGTTTTTTACTTTTTTTTGCCGCGAATTTGCGAATTATTAGACTTATGCCATCTAAAAAATACGTGCTATTCGTGACCATTTTTTTTGCCACGAACTCACGAATTAATATATGCATACTGTTTATAAAATTCGTGCTAATCTGTGCAATTCGTGGCAAACTTTTTTTTACTGCAAATTTACAAGCTGCTATACACACGCCACTTAAAAATTCGTGCGCATTCGTGAAATTCGTGTCTAAATTTTATTTCCAAATAATAGCCTGAGCCGGTTGTAAAGGATTTTGTCCTACCAAAATTTTACTTCCCTGTGGGATTGATAAATTTATAGGCTCATTAGTGTAATTTACTCCTGTAAAGAACCCGTCTCTCCATTCTACAAATACACCTTTTGGTAAATCTTCGATAGCGATTTTGGCACGTTCGTAAACCGATCTTACCACTTGTCTTTCCAGATCACCGTCTTTACTTTCTGCTCCAATATATGTAACCGTTCCTTTTCCAAGTTTTCTGGTAATTGCTGCCGCTTTTCCTTTGTAAAACTGATCGGCATAGGTTGCCAAAACTTCTGTTCCCGGTTTCGGACTTAAAACATCTGCCCAGGTATTCCATTTGTACGTATTGCTTCCCGCACTAATGGTTCCGTTTACATCCGCTACCAACATATCAAAAAAGTCCACATCAGCACCAATCAACGGAACGATTGGCCCACTCCATTTCGTCTCAAAGAAATGTCCATTTTTGTCTTTCTGACCGGTACGGCAGGACAAAATCAGGTTACCACCGTTCTCTACATATTTAGTCCATTTGTCAACCAGTTTCTGATCAATCAGCTGATAGGCCGGAGCCACAATAAAAGGATATGCCGAAAAATCATCCTCTTCTGTAATAAAATCCATTGGTGCGCCAGTCGATTTTACTGCTGAAGTATAGGTATTTCGGTGTCTCCATGTACTCCAAAACTCCGTTTGTTTTTGGTTTTCCAAATCCCACAGATTCTCATGACTCCATAAAAATCCTGTTTTTCTTTTGGCCAATTCTGCCGGAAGTACTGCTTTTGGATTGTATTCTTTTCGAAGCAGTTTCATATCTTCGATCGATTGTACAAACTCTTTTCCTCCTGTAGTCAATGTTACACCATCGGTACCTACAATTCCGTCGTGGTACATTTCACTGCTTCCCAGTGGATGTCTGTATCGGTAGGTGCAGGTGAAAGAACATCCTCCACCAAAAGCTTGTGAAATCCACATATGAACAGTTCCCGGAAGCAATTGCGGATTAATACTCGCCCAGTTTACTTGTCCCGGCTGCATTTCCATAACTCCTGTTATCCCATTGATAGATCTGTAATAATCATTGGCTTCCGATATTTTATTCGGATGTCCCATTCTAAAATTCTGACCTCCTAATTGATTCCTGCCACTAACGGGATACATCGTATAGGTAGCAAAATCTATCTTATCAGTTCTTCTTGGGTCTGCGCCATAAACTACATTCGTATAATTGGTCGTAATCCATTGTTTTGGATCAACATATTTTCGAAGTGTTTCAGCCTGTAGATTCAAATATTCAGCTTGTGAATCTGCAGTGAATCTTTTGAAATCTAATACTGCGTGCGGGCTCAATTTGTCTTCAAAATAAATTTCTGCATTTGGAATCGCAATCTGTTCGAAGTTGTTATAGCGAATACTCCAAAAACTTCCCAGCCACTCGGCATTCAATTTTTCGATTGTACCGTATTTGGCTTTTAACCATTTTTGAAATCCTTTTTGTGCAGACGGACTAAAATCATCCGGTGCTCCCGGTTCGTTATCCACTTGCCAGCCCATAATGTTTTTATTCTTCCCGTATCTTTTTCCAAGTTCAGTCACAATCTTTTCAACAAATGCTCTGTACTTCTCATTAGAAACCGATTGATTGGCTCTGTTTCCATGCTCTCTGCGGCGTCCGCTTGCATCTACCAAATAAATTTCAGGATACTTTTCCCCCATCCATGCCGGAGGGGTTGGCGTTGGTGTACAAAGAATGACTTTTAAACCTTCTTTTTCAGCTATTGCCAAAGCGTCATCCAGCCATTTAAAATCATACTTCCCTTCTTCCGGTTCCATATAAGTCCAGGCAAATTCGGCAAAATGCGTAAACTCGAATCCCAGTTTTTTGATGTTTTTTAAATCGCGTTCCCATTGCTCTCTTGGCCATTGCTCCGGATAATAATAAACACCGATCTGCATTAAATCAGGTTTTGAAAAAAAACGCTGTGGATCTTTCTTTTCTGTAGCTGTTGTTTTTTTACTTTGAGAAAAAACGGTTGTTGTAGTACAGCCCGCAATAAGCAGAGCCGTTGCAACTATTTTGGTAAATGATCTGTTGTGCTTGAACATAATCTGTACTATTGGTGTTAATCAAATTTAGATAGTTAATTCCTATTGTGGGCTTAAATATAGTTTCCCCTTGTGAGCAATGTGATTAAGTTAATAAAATAGTTATAACAATTGCTGATTTTTGATTACCGATTTTTGATTTCAGATGTATAAAATTTAGATATATAGAAAATATACTATTTACCAATACCAAATCAGAAATCTGCAATCGTTAATCTTCATTCTAAAATCTTTTAATCAAATCAAATTACCTTTAGTTAATTGATTTCAAACTAGCAATCTTACGTAACTCCTTTGTCTATTTATCTTCTAAAAGCAGCATTAAATAATGAGAGGCCGACCAGCTAAAGTTATAGGCTTCCAATCCTCTTCCTGTAATAGGTTGATAATTTTCTCTGATAGAAGTCCCTTTGTCCAAAACTCCTTCGGCATTGGAAATTAATTTATGAGCCAGTTCGTTAGCTTCTTTCACATAGCCGTACTTTTCCAGTCCGTTTATACCAAAATAACTTTGGTCAACCCAGACCGGCCCTCTCCAATACCCATTATTCGGTTTGAATTTTGGATGATTGGCTGCCAGTGTTGGTAAAGGAACAAAAGTGTTCAGACTGGCCGTATCAAGCATGTTTTGCTTGGCTAATTGAGCTTGTTCAGCGGTAGCTACTTCAGCCCAAACGGGTAAATATCCTTCACAGCCCATTGCTTTTATCAACGTTTTACCATCGATAGTCGTATCGTAAAACCAACCTGTAGCAACGTCCCAAAACTGATTTTGAATTTTAACTTTCAACACAGCGCTTTCTTCTTTATATTTTTTGGCTTCTTCTGTTAATTTTAAAACAGCAGCCATCTTTCCTAAATAATTCTTCTCGGCATATAGAAAGGAATTTAAATCTACACTTTCCTGATCTAACGAAAAGGCTTTTTCGCCATTTTTCAGAATTTTACTATCGTCAAAACGAACGGCATTGTCCATTCCGCTTTCCCATTTGGCTGCAATCACAGTTCCATCAGTTGAGCCAAATTCACACAAACCATCCTGATCGTGATCGCGTTCTTTATACCACCAATTGTGGTATAATTTTAACTTCGGATAAAACTCTTTTATGAAATTAACGTCTTTTGATTTTTCATAAATCTTCCAGATGGCCCATGCTGCAAGAGGTGCTTTAGTATTTCGGTAATTGTTTTCTTCTAGAAGATTGTTTCTGTAAATACAATCCGGAATAAATCCGTTTGGCTCCTGATAATCAAATAAAGCACGCATCTGATCTTTTGCCAGTTCTGAATCGTAATTGGCAACTGCAACGGCATGTTTCCAACTATCCCAAGCCCAGAAACCATGAAACCATTCGTAATTGTAGCTTGGGAAAAGTCCACCGTGTTTCAAGCCTTCGGCAGCAATTCGGGTATTGTTTTGTAAGGTCAGTAGCAGTTTAGCAATCAAATTAGAGTAAACGACCTCTTTGTAAATATTTTTCTTTCTGGCAATTAATTGCGTCAGTTGAGTTTCTTTTTCTTTTTGTGTGTTGTTCAGAATAGTATTGAATGCCGATTTAGCAATGCTCTCATTTTCTGTTTTCCAGGAATACTGAGAAAAAATAAAGGTTTGTGAAACCACTATTTCTTTAGTTTCATTTGGTTTTAGAATCAGTTTCTCTGTCTGAGCTTTGTAGCCCTGATTCGTAATTTCAATTTCAGGCGTACTATTCAAAAACTGAATGTAACCTGTTGCTGTGCTTTTTGATGAAACAATTTTTAACTTTTTACCTTCTTTTGAAAGCTGTAAATCATTTAAAAAAAGTGTTGAATGATAGGACGGAAAAAGTGTTACCGTTTTGCCTGATGTGTTCGTAATACTTGTTCTTTGTAAAGCCGAATGACCGGATAGATAAACCAACTGTTGTTTTACTGTTAGCTTTTCGTTCTTAAATTCCTGTTCCAGATGACTGTTGTAACTATTTTGCTTCACCAGTGTACTTTTCCACTGAATGGCTTCTTTTTTGTTTTCATCCGTAAGCTGTAAAGAAACAAACGAAGGACTTAACCAGACACCGTTTTGTTCTGTCATTAGAAAAGGTCCGGAAAATCCAGCCTCCACTGCTGATGGTTCAAAAAATCCAAACCCAAACCAAGCCCCTTTATCTGAAAACGCCAGTGATTTTCGATCAGTGGCATTTATCGGGTTACCTTTATAGTTGATGCTGTTTTGGGCCGCTTCTAAATTGGGATATTTCTTTTGAGACCAGCCTGATTGAACTATAAAAAAGGACGCAAGAATAAAAAGTATTTCCCTTTTTCTCATGTTATTTTGTTTTTTTTGATTTGTTACTGTTGATAAAAAAGTCAGCGCAAACAATTGCTTTCTTACTTATCAGATAAAAAGAATAGCCCGAAAATTAGGCTATTCTTTTTAAAGTTATACCAATTATATTTTTTAATCCAATGTTTTCTGGTACTAAAATCAATTAATCGAATTAATTGGTTTGTAATTCCGTTAATGGAATTGGGTAAAAATTGTTTTTTGCTGCATCAAAACCGCTGCGTCCTACTGCATCAAGTGCCGCTTTCGTTTTTCCCCAACGACGTAAATCATAAAAACGGTAGTTTTCTAACGGAAATTCTATGATTCTTTCGTGTTCAATCTGAGCCTTTACATCGGCTGCTGTTGTTCCGGTCATAGCTGGCATATCTGCTCTTTCACGAACTTTATTGATATACGGAATCGCTTCTCCGGTACGGCCTAACTCGTTCAGTGCCTCAGCCTGCATCAACAATACATTCGCATATCGCATCAAAGGGATGTTGATTGCCGTAAACTCCTGATTCATTTTGTCCTGAGTACTAGGAATGTATCTGCGGTACACTGGTTTGTCTTTACCTTCAAATTTTTCATCGTAAGTAGTTCCTAATACCAAAGGATTGTTAGCATCATTAAAATAAGGATCTTTAAAGAAAATCGTACTATAAAAACGCGTGTCATAATTTCCTGTGGTCGCAATTTTTCCTTCTTTTTTGAATTCATTTATCAACATAGGGCTTGGCAAAATTTCATCCCATCCGCCAAGTTCTCCCGCTGCCATCCAGTAATGAAGAGCGTTACGGTAGAAAGCACCATTAGCAGTGGTTTCAGAGAATTGCAATTCAAAAATAGACTCTTTGGTATTTTTTGTGGTACCGTCAAACATCGATACATAATCCTTCACTAACTCATAGCCCTGAACTTTATTCAATGCCGTAAGCGCTTCGTTTAAAAAAGCTTGCTTTTGAGCTGTTTCTTCATAAGCTCTGGTTAAATATGCAAATCCAAGGTAGCTGTTAGCTGCTCCGCTTGTTGCACGTCCTGTTTTATCAGAAGTTTGTTTTGCAGGAAGTATGTCTGCCACCGCTTTAAACTCTTTTGTGATAAAATCCCAGGCCTCCGGTCTTGTTGATAACGGAACATTTAAATCACTTTCTTTGGTTACATATTTATCTCTAATGTAAATTTTATCCCAGTTCAAAAGCAACTTCATGTGAAAATAGGCACGTAAAAAACGGGCTTCCGCCTCAATTTGTTTACGGTCAGCATCTGTTATGGCAGAAGCCGGAACCTTTGGTAATTTATCAATCACCTGATTGGCATTACTGATTCCTCTGTAATTAATTTTCCAATAACTGGTGAACTGACTATTTCCGTTCGTATAAGTAAAAGTTGAAAGTTCAACCCAGTTTTGGTAGTTCAAAGCATCGCTTCCCAATTCGTTTATGTCTTCACGATAGGCTTCTACCGGCCATTTTACTTCGGCAAAAGACCATTCATTAGTAGCACATTCAAGCTGTCCGTAAGTGGCAGCCAAAGCAGATTCGGCATCGGCTTTATTTCTCCAGAAATTCTCTGAGGTCAATTGGTCCGGAGATTGCTGCTCCAGATAATCACTACAGCTTGTTATAGTCAGCAAACCTATAGTGGAAAATAATAAAAATATCTTTTTCATGATGATGTCTTTTATAAAATAGAATTAAAATATATACTGAATACCCGATACAAACGATCTTGTAAATGGATACACAAAACGATCAATACCGGTATTAAGTACAGAACTACGTGAAAACTCAGGATCAATACCTGAATAATTGGTGATCGTAAATAAATTCTCTGCACTGATATAAATTCTAAGCTTGTCTATTTTTGCTTTGCCTAACATTTTGCTTGGTATCGTATATCCAAACTGCAATTGACGCATTCTTATAAAATTTCCACTTTCCAGAAAACGATCAGACTCACGGCTGTTTCCATTAGGATCCTGCAATACAGCTCTTGGGATATCACTACGGTTATCCGGTGTCCACGAATTTAATGTTGAAGCTAACATGTTAGTTCCTGAACTCATAGACTCGTAAAAATAACGGTTTCCGTTGTACAATTTATTCCCCCAGCCGCTTCCAATCAATGCTGAGAAATCAAATCCTTTGTAGCTGGCTCCTAAAGTAAGGTTAACCTCAACTTTTGGCAATCCTGTTCCTGAATAAGCTTTATCGTTATCGTCAATAACTCCGTCTCCGTTTATATCTTTAAAACGAATATCACCCGGCTTTGCATTTGGCTGTAATAAAACACCATTTTTATTATGAGCATTTACCTCTTCAACCGATTGAAAAATGCCATCTGTTTTGTACAAATAGAATCCACTAATTGGACTTCCTACACGTGCCTGAGTTGGAAAATGTTCGTCACCAAACTTTAATCCTTCACCATAAATGGTCTGACCTTCATTTGCTAATGATATTACTTTGTTTTTAAGAGTCGTAAAATTCAAACCTGCATTGTATTTAAATTCATTAACCTGATCACGGTAATTTACTTCAAATTCAAAACCGCTGTTGCTAATTTTACCTACGTTAAGAATCGGATCATCAACTCCGGCAGATGGAGCCAGTTTTTTCGTAATCAGCAAATTATCCGTCACATTGTGATAGTAGTTCATCGAACCGCTGATTTTCCCTTTTAAAAGAGTATAATCAATACCAATATTTTTAGAATCTGTAGTTTCCCACTGTAAGTTTCTGTTTTCTAATGCTACTGCGATACTTCCCGGCCAAGGATTACTTCCAACTCCCTGTACATAACCTGAACCTAGCTTGTTACCTGTATTAATTAAGGTATTAGCAGAATAGTATCCTAAAGCGGCTTCGTTACCCAATTGCCCCCAGCTGGCACGTAGTTTTAAAGTAGAGATAAAAATATCTTTCGGGAAAAAATCTTCCTGCTCGATTTTCCATCCTAATGCAATCGATGGGAAAGTTCCCCAACGGCTGTCAGCTCCAAACTTAGAAGAACCGTCTCTTCTAACCGTCATTTGCAATAAATAACGATCATTATACGAATAATTTAACCTTCCAAAGAATGAAACACGATTGTATTGAAACTTTGAACCGTCTGCAGTATAAGTCCCCCCTCTTCCGGCTCCGATTGTTTCAAAACCAGGGTCAAGAAATCCTGATGGACGGTCAATCGAAACCAATTGTCCATTTTCTACAGTATAATCAGTTGTTTTTCCTTCAACAGTTATGTCATTCCAGTTAGAAGCCTGACTGTTAAAAGTATTACCCAGCATTAAACCAAAAACATGTTTTCCAAAAGTTTTGTCAATTGTAATAATGTTATCTAATATTTGCTCGTTCCAGGTTGTTCTCAATTCTCGTTGTGACGGATAAAGGTGAACCTCTTTTGGATTAGCAATAAATGGGGGAAAATGAGCGGTTTGCTGGTTATTTTTCACACGATAAGAATAGGCCAATTTATATTTGAACCAAGGTGCAATATTAGCCGTTGCAGCAATATTAGCTGTAATATCCTGCCCTACATTATTACTTTTTCTAAAATGCTCTTCGGCAACCGGGTTCGTTCCGGCCGGCAAACCATTTTTATTAGTCAATCCATAACCGTATTGCTCATTATCGTCATAAACCGGAACTAACGGAGACATTGTATAAACTTCTTTCAACTGAAAGTTAGGCAATGCATTTTGCGTTCCGATATAAGCCATTTTTCCATCAATATCAAAAATCGATTTTTTGAAACTTACCCTTGCACTTCCTGTTTGAGAACCAAATTGATTGTCGATAATAATTCCTTTTTGCTTTACAAAGTTTCCGTATAAAGCAAACTTAAAATCTCCTTGTCTTCCCTGAACTCCCAAACCGTAGTTTTGTGTAAATCCGGAACGGAAAACTTCATCCTGCCAGTCGGTATTAACATCAGACGGAGCTGTTATATAAGCCGGAAGTGCTTTTGGTGAAGCCGCATACTTATTGTACTCATCGTACATTCTTTTATGAACCGTACGATATCCGTCAGCATCTAATAAATCTAATGTTTTCGATGGATTGGTGATACTTAAAAAAGAGCTGAAATCTATTTTTACACCTTCTTTTTGTCCATTTTTAGTGGTTACGATAATAACCCCATTTGCAGCAACAGATCCGTAAATAGCAGCCGCAGCACCGTCTTTCAATACCTCCATCGATTCGATATTGGTTGGATTTATCGTATTAATATCTCCCTGGAATCCGTCAATAATATAAAGTGGTTCTGTAGCTCCAAAGGTATTTACCCCACGGATTTTTACGCTCACAGAAGCTCCTGCCACACCACCGCTTTTTTGCACGTTTACCCCTGCTACTAGGCCCTGAAGTGCTTCAGAAGGACTTGTCGTCGCTCTGGTTTCTAAACTTTCTTTTTTAACAGTAGAAATAGCTCCCGTAACGTTGCTTTTCTTCTGAGAACCATAACCAATAACGACTACTTCATTCAGTTTATTGGTTTCTTCCTGCATGGTAATATTAAGTTCACCACGGTTGTTTACAGCCTCACTTTTCTCTATAAATCCCATATAAGAGAAAACGATAACCGGATTCACAAGACTTGATGAATACACCAAAGTATAATTTCCGTCAATATCTGTTGCAGCATTGTATTTAGAATCTTTAATCGAAATACTCACACCCGGCAGCGTATTGTTTTTATCATCAGTAACTTTTCCGGAAATGGTCTTTTGTGCTTGATTTGCTTGCGCAAAATTGATGTTTGGCAACCACAAGCATAACAATAAAGGAAGAAAATAGAACTTCCTACTGAGTAGTTTTTTCATTTTGGTAATGGTTTTGGTTAATTAAAATTTCGCTTTTTTAGTTTTTTTTATTTGTAGGCAAGCACTTTATAAAACATTCAATTACAGAACTGCCTTATAAAGTGCGGTATTCTCTTTGATTTGGCCTTTAGAAAAACGGTTGGTATTCGTTTATTTTATAAGTCAAATTTTATTCCTTGTGCCAATGGCAGACTAGTGGTATAATTGATCGTATTGGTTTGTCTGCGCATGTACACTTTCCAGGCATCGGAGCCGGATTCTCTCCCACCGCCTGTTTCTTTTTCTCCGCCAAAAGCACCGCCAATTTCAGCACCGGAAGTACCGATGTTAACATTCGCAATACCACAGTCAGAGCCTGTAACCGATAAAAATAATTCGGCTTCTCTCAAATTATTAGTCATGATTGCTGAGGATAAGCCTTGTGCTACACCGTTTTGAATGGCGATTGCATTTTCGACAGTACCAGAGTATTTTAATAAATATAAAACCGGAGCAAAAGTTTCGTGCTGTACAATTTCAAATGAATTATCAGCCTCTGCAATAGCAGGTTTTACATAACAGCCGCTTTCGTATCCCGAACCTGAAAGTACACCGCCTTCAACCAAAATTTTTCCGCCTTCGGCTACCACTTTTCGTAGTGCCTGCTGGTACATTTCAACAGCCTGAGTATCGATCAATGGACCAACATGGTTCTTTTCGTCCAACGGATTTCCGATGCGCAGTTGCTTGTAAGCAGCTACTATTGCATCTTTTACTTTGTCGAATATACTTTCGTGAATGATTAAACGGCGTGTCGACGTACATCTTTGTCCCGCTGTTCCAACGGCACCAAAAACAGCGCCAATAACCGTCATTTTAATATCAGCATCCGGAGTTACAATGATCGCATTGTTTCCTCCCAACTCCAATAATGATTTTCCTAAACGTCCTGCAACTACCTGCGCTACAATTTTTCCCATGCGAGTTGAACCAGTAGCCGAAATCAAAGGAACACGTGTATCTTTTGTTAATAACTCTCCAATGGTATAGTCACCATTGATCAAACCTGAAATACCTTCCGGTAAATTATTCTCTTTAATGACTTCACTTATAATATTTTGACAAGCTATAGCACAAACAGGAGTTTTCTCTGAAGGTTTCCAAACGCAAACATCACCACAAATCCAGGCCAGAGCTGTATTCCAGGCCCAAACCGCCACCGGAAAATTAAAAGCCGAAATAATTCCGACCACCCCCAAAGAATGGTACTGTTCATACATACGATGCCCCGGACGTTCTGAATGCATGGTTAATCCGTGAAGCTGACGGGAAAGTCCAACTGCAAAATCGCAGATATCAATCATTTCCTGTACTTCACCATAACCTTCCTGTAAAGATTTCCCCATTTCGTAAGAAACTAATTTTCCTAACGCCTCTTTATGTACGCGAAGCTTTTCCCCAAACTGACGCACAATTTCTCCACGCTGTGGTGCCGGCATTAGTCTGAATTGCTTGAAAGCTGTTGTTGCAGCCTCCATTACTTTTTCGTAATCTCCAGCAGTTGATGTTTTAACTTTTGCAATCAATTGTCCGTCTACCGGAGAATAACTCTCCAGAATTTCCCCTCCTGAAAAATGATTCACTCCGGTTGAAGTTCCTTCATTAACTTCTTTTATTCCCAACTGGCTTAAAGCTTCCTTTATTCCGAATTGTAATTCTGTTACTGCCATTATGACTTTTTTAAAATAGGTTGTCCAGTTTTATAATATAAAAAACTGATTATGATAATGATAACTATACTTAATTCCTGTAATTATTTAAGTTCTTGTAACTTTACATCTGTACTCTCAAAGATCTTATCAGCAGATGAGGCAACAAATCCCTGATACAATTCTCCATTCGCCATTGGGTAACGAAGCGCAAACTCATAATAACAAGACGGAATTTCTAAAGCCCCCTCTTCAAAATCGACTACATACAAATCTGCAAGTGTGCTCGATTGCTCTAATAATTGCTCTGGAGTCCCTTTAATTTTTCCACCTGAAGCATTCAGTTTCCATCCGCTGTTTTCTAAAAAAGTATTCAGCTCTTCCAACGTGTCAAACCCTTTTAAGGCATTGGTATTAATCGTAAAATGATTGGCTCTGAATCCATAAACATACATCCACGCCGCATACTCCGATTCCTCCAATAAAGACTTATAAATGGCCTGAGAATTCCCTTTCCACACAGATCCGCTTAAAACCAATTCAGGATCGTTAAACAAGTTCTGATCGCAACTGTTCAGAATATTTTGTACTGAGTCCTGTAACTCAGAGGAACATTTTTCTAATTCCAGTTCCGAAATAAAGATTCTCGGTGCATCTTTATCAGTAGCGTGCTCATAATGTCTCGCAAAAAGTTTTTTGCTCTCAAAATTGTATTCTCCTTTTGCTTCATAACCAACATTCAGGAAAGGCTTTTCCAAAACCTCAATATTTACACGCTTATCATTAAAAGTACGAATCGCTATATGGTCATTTTTTATTTCTTCTCCTCTTTCTTCCAGTAATTCATGAATTCTTCTTGCAGATGGGGTAATATTGGCATATTGCTCCCATAATTTCATAAGTAATTGATTTTTATCCATTTCCGTTTTGTTAAAATAGTGTGATTATCACACAAATTTATATATAAAAGTGTAATTATAACACCTTACTTTTACGTTTATTTAAAATCCGACATTTCATAGCCTTTTTTTTGTAATTTTGACACTTATAAAATCATTTTTAACTTTAGAATTGTCAAAATAATAGAAATCTCTAAACTACGCCCAGCCATGCCAAGTATCAGGAAGAATGAAAATACTGACTATTTAGACCGCGAAATCATACATAAACTAAGTGAGAATGGAAGAATCTCTTTTTCAGATCTTGCCAAGGAACTAAACATATCCAATTCATTGGTGCATTTAAGAGTTAGAAAATTGCAGGAATCGGGAATTATTACCGGGTTTTCAGTAAAATTAAACCCTAAAGAGATTGGTTTTGAAACCACTACCTATACAGGAATTGTGACTAAAGAAGCACGATTCTCCTATTCTATTGCTGAAAAACTAAAAGAAATTCCGGAAGTGGTAGAATGCCATTGGGTTTCGGGAAAGTATGCCTTATTTATTAAAATCGTGGCAGTTAATAATGAAGAGCTTCGCAAAATTTTATACGAGCAAATTCATCAAATTGAAGGTGTGGGAAGTACTGATTCGTTTTTCTCTTTTGGATCAGCATTTGAGAAGAATCTTCCGGTTTGATTTTTTTCTAATCACAAGAAACACATTGGTCTTTGCAAAGACTGTAACATTAATTGTTTTCGCGCAGATTAGAATTTCTCGTTAAGCCTAGAGCCGCAAAGATTTCATTTGCTTCAGGGTCCTTGGCTGAAAAGAGATTTTTTTGACAACAGTTCCGAAGCAACGATCCATTTTGTACCAACGGATTTTAATTCGTTGAAAAAAAACAATACAGGAAGTTCCGTAGGTACGATCCATATAAAAACTACAACAATATCTAACCTTTTACCACAGATTAAAAGGATGATACTTTTACGTGAATCTGTCGATAAATATTAGAAATAATTTATAAAGCAAAACCAATATTCTATAGAAAAGCACCCAAATTCGGGTGCTTTTTTAATCCTTTATATCTAACTTAACCTAAGCATCTTCAACCTCTATTCCTCTACTCTTTAAATACTCTCGTTCCTTAATAAGGAGTATCATAAAAAAAGTCATCTTTTTGAGATTTTAAAATTTCTACATCTTTAAATGATTTTATATTCCTTCTTCAAGCAATGTTTATTTACTTGAATCAATCGATTACTTTTCACACTCTATTTATCTAGAATAACTACCTTTTTCTATAACATTTAATCAAATAAATATCTAGGTACTTTTGTTTTCTGGGATTCCATTTCGTCCCGTCTGAAAAAACTACTTCATAGGCTTGAGCCTTAATAATGCGTTTTGCATCACTCGAAAACTCCTCAAAAACGACCGTAGATGATCCCTTTTTTTTAAAAAACTCTGTATAAAGTCCGCAGCTTTCACCACGGAGATAAAATGAAGACCTTAGATTTGAAGGCTCTCCCAAAGCATTTTCTGTATACCACTGAAATTTAATCGCCTGAATATCTTTGTTTGTAACGTTTTTAAAAGTCATACGAATATCTTTAAAACTCGAGTATTCATTATTTCTTAAAGTTGAGGATAGTATTTTAACCGGAGCGTCACTAAAAACACTCCTATTCAGATACTTACATTTAATGGTATCTTCACAATATTCAGATTTTTTACTCTTATGATTTGTAACAGATTGATAATCAACAGAATTACAATCTGCTTTACCTTTCTTTTGGCAGCAAACTAAACTAAAAATCACAACAACAATAATTTTCTTCATGATCGGCTTAGAACTTTAATCAGTTAAGATTTAAATCTCAACTAACAATTTTAATGAGAGCACTCTAGTTCTTTTAAGAATATTTTCAATAAGTGTGTACCCTCTGGCATATAATACTGCTGCTTTTCAAAACGTAAGTAACAAAAACGCAACTTCAGTTAAAAAATCAACTGTTTTTAATAATCAAATCCTCAGACGGATTCCTTCCAAAAACTTTAAAATATTTCTTTGAAAAATAATCTACTCTGGTGAAATTAAGATCGTAGGCCAACCGAACAATAGAATTATAAGATCCACTACACAATAATTGATGCGCCAGAATAATCTTTTCTCTCTTAAAGAAATCATTTGGTGTTACACCTTCAATTTCTTTAAAGAGTCTTTTGTATTTACTACTTGACATATTGGCACTTTTTGACAACTCTGCAATTCCGGGGAATTTATTCTTTAAATTATGGAGTAAATACTTTTTAGAAATCTCCATGCCGCTCAGATCTGTTTTTTTTATCCTCAACGAAGGCAAAACGGTATCTGAATATCGTTGGATAAAATTTCCCAGTAATTTTAAGGCCACTCCTTTCAAATAAAAACTGGAAAATTGATCCAAAACTCTCTTCTGTTTTACTGAATCGATTAATATTCTACTGTTACTATCAATGAGATCATAAAAACACAATTCATTTCTGTCAAATTTATTATGGCCCTTAAGAGTATTAGCATACAAAGGCTGCAATAATTTTTGATCTACGATTAAACGCATTGTAAATATCCTTTTTCCAGCCGGGTGTTCATATGTATTTTCTACACTATTTTTCCAGACAAAAAGTCCTAGATTTGCTAAAGAGCCAATTTTATAACTTGTATCACGAATCTGGATCCAGTTTACCTCTTCGCTAAGATCAAAATTTATGATATACAAATCATCATGATTTGCATGCTGTTTAATTCTTAAAGGTGCCGTTAGTTGATAAAACTTGCTTTCTGAGTACAAATATAGAGTAGTCTCACGGGATTCGAATGCCGGTTTCAATAAGTGCACCAACCTATGCAATAATTGATGTCTTTTGTTGTAAATGTGGAATATACTCTAAACTCAACAGCATACAAACCTGATTATCAGTGATTTTATTCTTAAAATATATAAAAACATGGATTTAACCTTCTCAATAAAGGTGCTTCACTTATATAAAACACACAGAGACTGCTATGTCTTAAGTAATTTCTTTGTCAATTCCTCCCAACGCTTACTTGCTATGGAAAATATCACATAATAACATAAAAAAGAAGGGATTTCTCCCCTCTTAAAAATGGTTAATTGTTAGTAATTAAATTGGTTAGTTAGTTTATCTTTAAATCTTCTTTTAAAATTTATAATTAAGCCCTTCCGTAGCAATTCCTTTATATCCAAAACCTAACTCTACAAAAGCTCCAAATGTTTTGCCTACTCTCAAACCAACCGGATTAACCTGGAAGGCAAATCCTAAGGCATTATCTTTATAACCACCGTTGCCTTCCTCTTTTGTAGACAAAGAGATCGCCCCAATACCACCGGAGCCATAAAAATCAATGAAAGATGTTTTAATGTAACTATATTGCCCTATTATCATTCCCATATAATAATTGCTTTTTCTGGTAACTGTATTGGGGTTTGTATCACTTTTTTCAAATTTATCTTCGGTTCTAAGGTAACTCAAATCACCCCCTGCCTTAAATCTTTCTCCAATGTTGTAACGGTAACCTGCTTCAAACATACCGAATGTGGTTGATTTTGCATCTTTGTACCTGACTCCGGTTATACCGGAAACCACAGTTTAACTTAATGCATTTGCAAATACTTCTCCCATAAGAAGAAATGTTGCATCACTATACCCTACTCTAATTTCACTTTTCCCTTTATCCTGAGCATTTGCTGTAAGGACGCAAAATAATATTGCTATGCTGACTACTTTTTTCATTATCTATGTATTTGTAATATTTAAAATTAACTTTTACTGTACAATCATAAACGCAATCTGTAATAAACCATCGCATTACTTGCGCAAACATAAGTCTATTCTTACTGTTTAGCCATATGTTTTAAAAACACGTTATCACTTAGGTAATAACTGGTCGTACAATGATAATATTAGGGAAATTAAGCGAATTCGAATATTACTATTATCATTCTATATAAGAAAGATTGATTTATGGTTTGAAACGATAAATATAATAAGGAGGATTACCCTGATCTTTTGCTCCGGTAAACGCAGGTGAAGTATTGAGCTGATTGACTGAAATGTACATCCAGCCATCAGGTCCTTTATAGACATTATCCGGCCATTGCAATTTTTGAGCATCCTGTACAACTGTAGTCAGTTTACCTGAAATATCCACTTTTGTTATGGCGTGTTCTTGCAGATTTGTAAAATAATGATTTCCTGTTTCATCTGTTAAAGCACCATCGCTAAAAGGTTTACTGCCTACTTTTTTTATGGCATTGCTAATTTCGGCATCACTTTTACCTTCTCTGAATAGTTTAGCCGGCACACTGTACCATGAAGTTCCATTCATTGCTCCAAAAAATATCGTTTCCCTGTCATTTGAAAGTGTAATCGGGTCAATGGCTACACGAGCCGGTTTTCCTCCAAAATAAGTTACTTTACCATCAATAATCATGTCTTTATCTTCTGCCTGTAAAGATACATGTCCGCTAAATCGACGTGTTTTTTTTGTTTTCAGATTCAGAACAATAATCCCCGGATTGGCAATATCGGCTAAGTAAGCGAAACCATTTTTTTCATCAATGGCGACATCCTGCGTGAATGTACCTTTAGGCGCAACAGTTTGAGGCAATTCAATTTTTTCAACTACCTTATTCTTACTGATATCAAAGGCCCAAAGTCTTGATTTACCTAATTCGAGTCCCATATCGGTAACCCATAACTGATTGTTTTTATCAAAGATTAATCCTAACATCGCATCGAATTTTGCATCGGATGCTTCTGCATCGTATTTCTGGAAAGAGGCAGAGGGATAAGGAATAGCTTTTCCGTTTACAATCTCTGTCAACTGCATCTTCTGGCTTCCTAATGGATGTATGGTCGCAAAAACTCTGCCCTCAGCCGATACTGCTACGTCACCCGGACGAATATCCATTGCGGCAACTACTTTCAGGTTATTTCCTTGCTGCTGTGCAGTCATAGTAGTAGCGAGCAAAATCATAGTAGAAATTGCTAATTTTAATTTTGTCATGTTTTTTGAATTTTAAATTTATTTACTCATTATAGTGACTTAGTCGTTTCACTACACAAACAAAGATATTTCGCAAAAAAGTAGGATAAATTGTATTTTACAGTTTTTTTCTTGTACAATTTTGTCATTATTCGACACGGTAGATTTAGATTAGCAATCCGTTATACTATTGCCTCCGTGTGATGTTAGATTTTACTTCAAAAAAAATCCCGTTTTCTATTGATGAAAACGGGATTCCAAATACTGTTTATTTATTTCTAATGACTCAAATTCTCTATTTCTTTCGGGTCATGTTTGTGTTTAAATAAAATCGCAAATGCAATTGCAATCACTAAGGCATAAGCTGCAAATGACAGCCAGATGGTGTGCCAGTCTTTCATTAAAATAGGATTGGCAAAAATTCCTTCAGCCGAAACGGAATTACCTTGACCTTTTACAAAATCAAGCATTTTTGAATTTGAGCTGTCTGTTTGTAAAAATGAAGCCAATTCAGTTGCATTGGTGAATGATTTAGTAAAAAAGCGATCAATAGCCCAACCTGAGGTTAAACTTCCTAAAACGGCTCCTATACCATTGGTCATCATCATAAACAATCCTTGTGCAGAGGAACGTATTTTCGAATCGGTATTGCTTTCTACGAACAGCGAACCTGAGATATTGAAAAAATCAAATGCCATTCCATAAACGATACATGATAATATGATCATCCATAAACCTCCTACAGGATCTCCAAAACCAAATAATCCGAAACGCAGTACCCAGGCCAGCATACTAATCAGCATTACCTGTTTGATTCCAAAACGTCTTAAGAAAAATGGAATTGCAAGGATAAACAAGGTCTCAGAAACCTGAGAAATTGACATGATGATAGTCGAATACTGGATTACAAAAGAATCTGCATATTTAGGAAAATGTTTGAATTCGTCTAAAAATACATCCCCATAGGCATTAGTTAATTGTAAAGCACCTCCTAAAAACATAGAAAACACAAAAAACAAGGCCATTTTATAATTTCCAAACAATTTAAAGGCTTCCAATCCAAGAGTTTCAACCAGAGAAGCGTCTTCTTTAGTAAGGCGCTGCGGCTTACATTTTGGCAATGTGAAGGCATAAATTCCAAGAATCAACGCACCAACTCCGGCAATGTAAAACTGATATTCTGTTGCTTTGCTTCCACTTAAATTAGTGATCCACATTGCGGCAATAAAACCAATAGTTCCCCAAACACGGATAGGCGGAAAATCTTTTACAATATTTTTATTATTTAATTTAAGCGAGGTATACGAAATAGAATTACTCAAAGCAATGGTTGGCATGTAGCAGCACATTGCAATAAACATTACGTATATAAAATTATCCGGTGTGGTAACGTGTGCAATACCAAATAAAACTGCTGCATAAAGAATGTGCAGGGCACCATACAATTTTTCTGCATTAATCCACCTGTCTGCAATAATTCCGGTTAAAGTGGGCATGAATAAAGAAGCAATTCCCATGGTTCCGAAGACCAAACCAAACTGGGTTCCTTCCCAGTTTTTAGTTCCAAACCAATAATTTCCAATTGTTATAAGCCAGGCTCCCCAAACAAAAAATTGAAGAAAGCTCATTATAATCAACCTGTTTTTAATTCCCATATGATGAAATTGTCTTTAAAATAAATGAAGCGGTAAAACTACCATTAAAAATGATATCTACAAAAAATTAAACTGTTTTAACAACATCTGTTACTAATTCCAGCACTGCTGTAAACTGTTCTTCTCTGTTTAAGTAAGAATTATCTATTTCTATCGCATCATCGGCAATAATTAAAGGCGAATCTTCGCGGTGTGTATCGATATAGTCTCTTTCTACTACATTTTTTAAAACGTCTTCATAAGAAACGTCGTCACCTTTTTGCTGCAATTCATCGAAACGTCTTTGTGCGCGGGTTTCGGCACTGGCTGTCATGAATATTTTAAGCTCGGCATTTGGAAATACTACGGTACCGATATCCCTACCGTCCATTACAATACCTTTGTTTTTTCCCATTTCCTGCTGCTGTTCTACTAATTTGGAGCGCACTTCAGAAACTTCTGCTACTTTACTAACGAAACTGGAAACTTCTATGGTTCTGATTTGTTTCTCGACATTTTCGCCATTCAAATACATCTCGGCAAAACCCAGATCGGCATTAAATTTAAACTCTAACTGAATGTTCGGTAAAGCGGTTACAAGGGCAGCTTTATCAAAAAAATCGGTTGCAATAAGCTGGTTTTGCATGGCAAAGTACGCTACAGCACGGTACATCGCTCCGGTATCTACGTAAACATACTCTAGCTCTTTTGCTAATTGTTTTGCCAAAGTGCTCTTTCCAGTTGAGGAGAATCCATCAATTGCAATGGTAATTTTTTTCAATTTTTATATTTTTTTTAATTTAAACTTATTTACTGCTTCAAATCCCTTTTTAATAGTATAGGTACATCAAAATCTCTGAACGGGAATTATCAATTATTTTTGCCACTTTTTCAAAATACTTTTTATTCACCATCGGGCATCCATAACTGTTGCAAATATATCCTTTTTGCTCTTTATACGGAACATCAAAATAATAATGAAAAACAATCTCTCGTGAAGACATTCTAATTTATTACTAGTGATAGCGTTACCCTCCGGGTCGGGCTGTACGCTAAATCTTTTTCGACAGAAAATTTATATAAACCATAAAATTTTAAGGTTTCGCAAAAGGATACCGCTTCCATCCCTAACGCAGCCCTTCATAAAAAAGCACCTTACTACATTTTAGATTATTTTTTTTAATTAACCCATTGTGGTGTGCAATTATTTTTAAACACAAAGGAACATAGGTTTAATATTCTCAAAAAAGATGTTTCACTTATTTAAAATACACAGAGACAACTATGTGTACGAAACTTGTTTCTTTTTTACACTCCTTAACAGCTATGAAACCTATGTTTCTATGTGTTAAGTTTTTTTTGAGATTTACAGAGGCAAAAATTGCTTTTGCCCTTTCAGGGCAATTCTACACCTTAATCTAATTCATAGTGCTGCGCACTATACTTTTGCTTTTCGGGCTTTCAGCCCTTCTCTCCCCAACTTTTTTTAATTAATTATATTATAAAAAATCAAACCATAAAAAAAGCTGTTGAAAGAACAACAGCTGTATGATTTATTTTATTGAAATTATACTTTAAGCGTTCTAATAATAAACATCCAAAATGATATTTGACTTAGAACAATCTATATATTTTTCGAGTCTTTTAAAGAACTGCTCGTTCACCATCGGGCAGCCGTGGCTGTTGCTGATGTAATAGTCTTGTTCTTCATAAGGAACTGCAGAGTAGTAATGTAACACTATAGCTCTTTTTAAAGCATTATTATTGGTTTCATCCAGACCGTTTAATTTATAGGCTTTTCCAAAGATTCCTTTGTAACATTTCTGAATTGCATAGCGGCCTAAAGCAGTGCAATTGGAGTTAGGAGTATTACTGAAACGTAAACTTCCTTTTACCCCGGTTTCTGACCCTGAACCATGAGCTACAAGCCCCTGATCGATAATTTTATTGTTTACCAGATCGTAAACAAAAAAACGATTTTTGCCTGACGGTATACTCATGTCAACGAAAAAAGCAATTTTAGTATTGTATTTAGAATCAATACTAATCATGTTTTTTATTTCGTTTACCCTAAGATTCATACGTTCTACTTCCAAACTGGAAATAGTGGTTTCTTTTTTATAGTAGTGTTTTGCACCCGTTAAAACTCCTACTGTTAAAAACAAAAACAAACTAAGTATTTTCATATCATTACTGAAAATTTAAAATTAGACCAAAAAGACTTGTATTTGCTGCTAACGTATATCTGGAATATGAATAGTTAAATTTTAATCTGTTCATCTTTAATCCAAATCCTACTGACACCCCTGAAAAATTACGCTGTTCATTCACCCGTAATTCTTCTCCCCTTCTAAAATTATATCCTAAACGCAAATTAAATGCTTTTTTTGGGAAAAGTTCTACTCCTAAAACAACATGCCTTAAAGCGTTGTTTAAAAACGAAACTTTTTCTTTGTTTGTTGATCCGTCTATGCCGGTTCCTCCACGAACGGGATTCGAAAAAGAGATGTTCCACTGCTGCAAATTTTCTAATGTAAGATGCCAGCGAAGGGGCACATGCTCTAATTCCTGAGAAACTCCGGCCACGATTTCAAATGGTAAATTTTCCTTTATTCCTGAATACGTTGTAAACTGTGTACCTATATTACGGATTACCAGACCCAAATTTACATCATTTTTTTCAATTACATACAAAAAACCTAAATCAATTGCTCCTCCTATCGAATTATAACTTTCTAACGTAGAAGTTATTAACTTGGCATTCGCTCCAATATGCAAATCCGTATACGGAACATTATAAGCGTAGCCCAATGAAAGTGCGCCCTCACTCCCGGTAAAATTAGAAGTAGCCTGACCATTTTCATCATAACCTTCAAACGAACCATAATTGACATAGCTCACTCCAGCATAAAATGTTTGTACATGTCTATCGTAAGTATAAGCATATGAAGCCGTTCCATAAGAAGCTTCTCCATAGTAACTCCCATAATTCAGAGCAAGACGATTGTCCATGTCTTCATTTAAAGCCGCCGGATTAGACATCACCTGATTGACATCCTCGTCATAAATTGTGATTGTTTCTCCTCCTAATGCTGCCTGCCTCGGAGAAGTCGTCAAATTTAAGAACTGATAGGTGTACCGCCCTCCTATTTGCCCGTAACTAACGGAACAAATTGTTACTAATAAAAATAAAACAAACTGTTTTAACATTCTTCTGGGGCGATCCTATAGTGGGATAACGCAAGTGCGAAGATAAAATTATATCAATTATAAAAATAAATTACAATAAAAAAATTCCAAATTCCAATCTGAGATTTCAGTTTTGGAATTTGGAATTTGAATTTTGGAATTTGAAGTCCAACTTTATTTCAGCGTTTTCGCGTTTTTAACATTCTGATCAGTCAATGCCAAAGCCAAAACTTCGCTCATTTCTTTCACATAATGAAAAGTTAGCCCTTCTAAATACTCGGCTTTAATTTCATCAATATCATCTTTGTTCTCGTGACATAAAATGATTTCTTTAATATTAGCTCTTTTTGCTGCCAGGATTTTTTCTTTAATTCCACCTACCGGTAAAACTTTACCACGAAGTGTAATTTCTCCTGTCATTGCTAAACTTTTCTTTACTTTCTTTTGTGTAAGTAATGAAACTAAAGACGTTAACATCGCTATTCCGGCACTTGGACCGTCTTTTGGTGTTGCGCCTTCCGGTACGTGTAAATGGATGTTGTATTTTTGAAACAATTCAACATTCAAACCTAATTTTTTAGCATTGGCTTTGATGTACTCTAAAGCAATTGTAGCCGATTCTTTCATTACATTACCAAGATTTCCGGTAATGGTCAAAGCTCCTTTTCCTTCAGAAATCAAAGACTCAATAAACAAAATATCTCCACCCACACTCGTCCAGGCTAAACCTGTAACTACACCTGCAATATCGTTGTTTTCATATTTATCACGTTCTAATCTTGGTACGCCCAAAACAGTCACGATATCTTCATCGGTTACTTTTTTATTGTACTCTTCCTCCATTGCAACCGCTTTTGCGGCATTACGAATGACCTGAGCAATTTTAGTTTCCAGATTACGAACTCCCGATTCACGTGTATAACCTTCTACAATTTTTTCCAATTGCTTTTTACCAATGGTCAAATCTTTAACGGTTAATCCGTGTGCTTCTAATTGCTTTGGAAAAAGGTGTCTTTTGGCAATTTCAACTTTTTCTTCAATGGTGTAACCGGACATTTTAATAACTTCCATTCTGTCGCGTAATGCTGGCTGAATGGCTGACATATTGTTTGAAGTCGCAATAAACATTACTTTAGACAAATCATATCCCATTTCAAGGAAGTTGTCGTAAAAAGCATTGTTTTGCTCCGGATCCAATACTTCCAGTAAAGCTGAAGACGGGTCACCGCTGTTTCCGCTTGACAATTTATCAATCTCGTCCAGTATAAATACAGGATTTGATGTTCCCGCTTTTTTCAAACTCTGAATGATTCGTCCCGGCATTGCACCGATATACGTTTTTCTGTGTCCGCGAATTTCGGCTTCATCGCGTAAACCACCTAAGGAAATACGAACGTACTCACGCCCTAAAGCCTCGGCAACTGAACGTCCAATTGAGGTTTTACCCACTCCCGGAGGCCCTGTCAAACATATAATTGGCGATCTCATATCGTTACGAAGTTTCAATACCGCCAAATGTTCGATCATTCTTTTCTTTACTTCTTCAAGTCCGAAATGATCTTTATCTAATACTTTTTGTGCATGTTTTAAATCGAATTTATCTTTAGAATATTCACCCCATGGCAATTCTAAAAACAATTCCAGGTAGTTACGCTGAATTCCAAAATCAGGAGACTGCGGGTTCATACGACGCATTTTTGACAATTCTTTTTCGAAATGTTTCTGCGTTTTCTCGTCCCACTTTTTACTTTTGGCCTTCAATCCCATTTCATCCATTTCTTCTTCCTGAGAAACACCTCCCAATTCTTCCTGAATGGTTTTCATTTGCTGGTGAAGAAAATATTCACGCTGCTGCTGATCTAAATCAAAACGAACTTTTGACTGGATGTCGTTCTTCAATTCTAATTTTTGCAGTTCCACGTTCATATAACGCAAAGTTTCAAGCGCACGTTCTTTTAATCCGTTAATCGATAACAAACCTTGTTTTTCTTTTACGGATAAATTCATATTCGAAGAAACAAAATTGATCAAAAACGACTGGCTTTCAATGTTTTTAATCGCAAAAGTGGCTTCTGACGGAATGTTTGGACTTTCTTTTATAATTTGAATCGCCAATTCTTTTACAGAATCTAAAATAGCGGTAAATTCTGTATCATCTTCTGCCGGACGTTCTTCTGAAACTTCTTTGATCGTGGCAGTGATATAAGGCTCTTCTGAAACTACTTCGTCAATTTCGAAACGTTTTTTACCTTGTAGAATTACGGTTACGTTTCCATCAGGCATTTTTAAAACGCGAAGAATTCTCGCTACAGTTCCAATTTTATGGATATCATCTTTTGACGGATCTTCATCTTCTTCATTAATCTGAGAAACCACTCCAATAATTTTTCCGCCTGCGTTGGCGTCATTAATTAATTTGATTGATTTATCTCTCCCTGCCGAAATCGGAATAACAACTCCCGGAAATAAAACGGTATTACGCAACGGTAAAATAGGTAACGAAAGCGGAAGCTCTTCGTTGTTCATTTCCTCTTCGTCTTCCGGAGTTAATAATGGAATCAAATCTGCTTCTGAGTCAAATTCCTGAAGTGACAGATTGTCAATTGTGAGTATTTTATGGTTTGACATAATAGTATATAAGTCGTTTTGTCATTAAATATTTCATACTAACCGCAAATATAATGTTACAAGCGTTAGTTTTCGCTAAATCTGTGCAAAGTATTTCATTTACAAGATTAGCGGTAAAAATAGACAATCATTGTGCCAAAAGCAAAAAAGAAAGTTTTGAAATTGTATGATAGAGGTTAAATAACCTAAGAAAGACAATTATTTAAAAAAAAATAAAATTAATTTTATCAAAACTGTAACAAACCAAAAAAAGCAAAGTCATTATTAAAAACTAGCAACAATTACTTGAATATAACTAACCAGAATATCGAAGAATTAATCACGCTTTGTAAGGAGAACAACCAAAAAGCGCAGTTCGAAGTTTACAATCGATATTGTAAAGCGATGTACAATGTGGCATTCCGCATTGTGAAAGATGAACATTTTGCACAAGACGTCATGCAGGAAGGTTTTCTTAAAGCTTTTACAAAAATCAATGACTATAAACAAGAAGTAGCGTTTGGTGCGTGGTTAAAAAGAATAATCATCAATTACAGTATTGATTTTTATAAAAAGAAGAATGCTTTTCAGGCAGAGGATTTGACTAAAACTCTTTATAAAATAGAGGAAAACGACAGTGTATTAAGTGACAGCATCGACCTTAATTCACTTAAAGTAAAACAAGTCTTAGATACGATTTCGAACCTGAAAGACAATTATCGTATGGTTTTAACCCTTTTTTATATTGAGGGTTACGATCAGGAGGAAATTAGTGAAATATTAAACATCAGTTATGCTAATTGCCGGACGACGCTAAGCAGAGCAAAAGAAAGTTTACGAAAAAAATTAGAGGAGATATGAAAAAGGAAAATGACGATTTAGATCAATTATTCAAAAATTTTGAGAACCAATGGGATGTACAGGAATTAACTTCTGACCATCAGCTTGATTTCTTAAATAAATTAAACCAAAAACAACCTAAGAAAAAAAATCACGCGGTTTGGGCCATTGCTGCTTCAATTGTGGTATTGTTGGGAGTGTCTATATTCTACAACAGTTACCAGGAGCCTAAACAGTACAAGTTTGCTTCGAAGGAAGCCAAAAGAACCGATTCGATATTCAGTATTTTAATCGATAATGAGCTAGTAAAATTAAAAGAAAAAAGTTCTCCTCAAAATGAACAGATTATTAACGATGCCTTAAAACAAATGAAGGTGTTTGATGCCGATTATGCAAAAATCATGAACGAATTGCAGAAAAACGGTGAAAACAAACAAATTATTTATGCCATGATCAGTAATCTGGAAACACGTATTTCCTTTTTACAAACGGTATTGAAACGCATTGAAGAAAATGAAAATTTTAAAACTAACACTACACATGAAAAGACATTATAAAATACTCATCTTATTCCTTTTGCTTCCTTTTTTAGGATTCTCAAACGATGAGAATAGTTACCTGACTAAGCAAAAGAACATTAAAAAAACCTATATCGTGAATTCGAACGCCGGTATTGATATTGACAACAAATACGGAGACATCACGGTTAGTACCTGGAATGAAGATAAAATTGACATCGACATTACCATTAAAGCAACCAGCAAAAGTGAAAGTTGGGTAAACGAGAGGCTGAACAGTATTGATGTCGATATTACTGCCCTTAAATCGATGGTTACCGCGGTGACAAACCTTGGAAATTCTTCACTAAGAAGTAAAGGAAGTGCCGATTTCTTCGAAATTAACTATGTGATTAAAATCCCGAAAAACGGTTCGGTAAAACTGAATAATAAGTATGGAGATATCACGACATTAAGTTTAGAATCGACCACTGATATCACTTGTAAATACGGAAAAATTACGTTAGGAAAACTAAATGGTACGAGTAATCGAATTGAAATTGGCTATTGCCAGAACTCGACCATTGAATCTATCAAAAACGGTGATATTGAAGCACGTTATTCTAACCTGAAAATCACCCAATCCGGAAACTTAAACATAGATGCCAATTACACTGATTTATATTTGCTTGATGAAGGTCAGAATATCAAATACGATAGTAATTACTCTACTTTTAAACTTCAGAAAATCAGTTCGCTGACGGGTTCAGGAAATTACTTAAGTGTTTCTGTTGGAGAACTTTCCGGTAATTTAAATATTGATACGGCCTATTCAAAGATAAATGTGGACACTCTAAATGAGAAAAAGAAAAATGTGAATGTTGCGAGCAGCTACACTAATGTATCACTGGGCTACAGCGCTGATCTTGCTTTTGATTTTGACATTAACACCCGATACGGGAGTATCAAGTACGACAGTTCATTAGAAACATCGGTGGCAGAAAGCAAAGGCAGTGCTAAAAAAATAAGTGGTTACAATAAGAAAAAAGGACAAAGCAAAATAACAGTAACTACCAGCTATGGTAATGCAGCATTAATCAAAAAATAACAATCAAAAACAATCAAAACAATGAAAACATCAGTTAAATTATTCGTTTGCAGTGCATTTTTATTCAGTTTTATTGCGAATGCTCAATGGTCAAATAAAAAAATAAAAGGAAATGGTAACGTCGTTTCTGAAACCAGAACCACCTCTGATTATCACGGTATTAAAATTTCCGGTTTTTTTGATGTGGATTTAGTAGCCGGGAAAGAAGGAAAAATTATACTAGATGGTGAGCAAAATTTACTGGCCGCCATAAAAGTTGAAGTAGAGAACAACATTTTAAAAGTTTATGTTGAGAAAGGCGTTAATCTTTCGCCAAGTCTTGGAAAAAAAATTGAAATGACAATACCTTTTGAAACCATATCTCAGTTGAGTTTGGCGGGCTCAGGAGATATCCGTACAAAAAGTCCAATTAAAAGTGACAAATTTCAGGCAAGATTATCCGGTTCAGGAAACTTTAATCTGGCTTTAGACAACAACGATCTTCAATTGACTTTAAGCGGATCAGGAGATGTAAAATTAAAAGGAAATGCTGATAATTTTTCCACCATATTATCAGGTTCCGGAGATATTGATGCTGCAAATCTTAAAACAAAAAATACCGATGTTACCATTTCAGGATCAGGAGACGTTCGTGTAAACTGCGTTGAAACTATAAGTGCAAAAGTGTCAGGATCCGGTGATGTTAAATACATTGGAAATCCAGAAAAACGCAGCGTAAAAGTTTCGGGATCAGGAAGTATTTCAAAAGCCTAATTCTATAAAAAGCTCAATAATAAAAGAATTTCATCATCATCAAATCAAAGAACAAACAGTTTACTTTTCTTTTATTATTGGGCTTTATACTTTAAAAGCGGTACGATATCGTATTTACCAATCCCTCAGAATTCAGACTCTCACTCTTAATCACAGTGAACATCAATATCTTACTCATATTAAAACCATTCCCATCCCAAAAGTAAAAAAGCCGCAAATACTTATAAAAATAGATACGCAACTTAAATCTAAATAATATTGAAGTAAAAGTGCTTTTAAAGCTACAGTCTAAACACGAATTCCACGAATTTGCACAAATTCTAAAAGACGAACCTCTGTTTAATGACGATTCGTGGAATTCGTGTTTTTTTTATACTTGTGTTTACACACTAACTTTTTAAAGTTCCTTTTTAGGTACTCTTCTTAAAAGAAAAATGGCAGTAACGAAAAAGATGGCTAAAATCACAATTGCCGCACGCGGACTTCCGGTGATCTGATCGATGATTCCGTAGACACACATTCCAATTACAATTCCTATTTTCTCCGCTACATCATAAAAACTAAAGAAGGAAGCAGTATCTTCTGTTTCTGGCAGTAATTTTGAATAAGTAGAACGGGACAATGCCTGAATTCCCCCCATCACAAATCCGGCAATCGTAGCCATTACATAAAAGTGCATCGGTAATACTATAAAGTACGCCAAAGCACAAAATACAGCCCAAATACCATTGATAAAAATTAAAGTAGGAATGTTTCCAAACTTAGCCGAAGCTCTTGAGGTTAAGACTGCTCCAACAACTGCTACCAACTGGATAATCAAAATACATTTTATCAATCCAATGGTACTGTCTTCTTTGGTTGCCCACTCAATTTCCTGCGCTCCAAAATAAGTTGCTACAAGCATTACCGTTTGCACCGCCATACTTGAAACAAAAAATCCGCTCAAATATCTTCTTAAAGCAATGTTATCTTTTAGCAAAGCCCAAACCTTTTTTAACTCTTTGAAGCCATTAAAAACAACTGAACTAGTTAATTTCTGCCCACTCGCTTTGCTTCCTTTTGGCAGATAATAGTAGGTATACTGGCTGAATAGAATCCACCAGACTCCCACCATTATAAAAGAGTAACGCATTGCTTTCATTGCAGCTTCACCATCGGTTCCGGTAATACCAAAAAGTCTTGGTTTCATAATCATTGCTAAATTGATAATCAGCAACAATACGCTACCAATGTACCCCATCGAATATCCTTTGGCACTAATTTTATCCTGCTGCTCTTCAAAAGCAATATCCGGCAGGTAAGAGTTATAAAAAACTAAACTTCCCCAATATCCCAATAATCCTAAAAAATAAAAGGCTAATCCTGTATAAATATTATCGAGATCAAACCAATACAATCCCATACAGGATAAGGCTCCCATATAACAAAAGAATTTCATGAAGGCTTTTTTGTTCCCCACATAATCGGCAATTCCGGATAATAAAGGTGAAATAAAAGATACTACCAAAAAGGCTGCTGCGGTAATAAAACTAATTAAAGCTGAATTTTTAAGATGCATTCCAAATACATCAATATAATGGTCGCGATCTGTAAATAAAGCTTCATAAAATATGGGAAATACTGCCGAAGCAATCGTTAATGTATAAACCGAATTAGCCCAGTCGTAAAATGCCCAGGCATTCAATAATTTCTTATCTCCTTTTGGTAGGTTCTTCATAGTAATGGTTTTGTTAACAGGCTACGAATTTATTTCTTTTTTATTACAATCAAATCAATTTTCGGTAATTCATGTATTAATAAATTATCAGCATAAAAAAAGCTACCCTAAAAAGGATAGCTTTGTCTATTTTATCGTAAAAATTCTATTTAATGATTCCTACTTTAAGTGCTGTTGCTCTTGCTTCCGGTATTAAAGCTCTTATATTGGCAATCCTTGTAGCATCAGAAGGGTGCGTACTCATAAACTCCGGTGTACCCGAGCCTCCTGATTTGGCTGACATTCTGCTCCAGAACGCAATAGCATCATCCGGATTGTAACCTGCGATGGCCATTAACGTTAGTCCAATTTTATCCGCCTCAGTTTCATTACTTCTGCTGAACGGTAACATTACTCCCACCTGAGTACCCAGACCATAAGCCTGTGCAAATAACTCTTGTGTTTGCTGAGTTTTACCGCTTGTGGCCGCTCCTAAAGCAACACTTCCTATTTGCTGTAATTGTGCAGCACTCATTCTTTGTGCTCCATGATTGGCCAAAGCATGCGAAACTTCATGTCCCATAACAGTCGCTAAACCGGAATCATTCTGAGTTACCGGTAAAATTCCGGAGTACACCACAATTTTTCCTCCGGGCATACACCAGGCATTGACCTCTTTATTGTCTACAAGTTTGTATTCCCAACGATAATCTTTCAAATACTGCGATTGCCCTAAATAAATCAAGTATTTTTCAGCTGCTGCCTTTATTCTTCCTCCTACCAATTCTACTTTCTTCGCATCTGCAGTTCCCGTAATTACCTTGTTTTCGGATATAAAAGTATTATACTGCTGAAATGAAGATGGAAATAGTTCACTGTTTGAAACAAAATTCAAATTTTGTTTTCCTGTAATAGGATTGGTCGCACAACCAGCCGCTAAAACGACGGCCAGTAAGCCTGATGCTAAATGTTTTCTCATGATGGTGGTATTTTAACAACATACAAAAGTACGATTATTAATTTTTCCACTTTTATATAATTCTCAAAAAAAATATCAGGATTATACTATTCGCCAATGATGTGGAGTTCGTTAAACTCTTTATCAACGATTAGAAAGCCATTGAGTTCAAAACCTTCCTTGTCAAAGGCTACTTTCTCATTATCAATTTCAATTTCAGTCACTTTAAAAGGCAGTCCGATTAAATTGATTTTATACTTATTATAAGGTGTTATATACTTTCCTTCTTTGTGCAATTGAACAATCAACTCCTTTTCTTTTCCAATAGTACTGAAGGATAAAAAACTATAACGTCCTTTTTTGTAATCATATCCATCCTGCGCATCTTCGTAAACGACTGACTTTTCTTTTCCAAGTTTGAAGTATAAATCAAGTGTTAATTCATCAAATTCCAATTCGCCAACATATTGCTGTACAGGATATTTTGGAATAACAGCGCCTGCTTTTACAAAAACCGGAATTTCATCAAATTTAGTATCAATCCAAACTTCCCTGCCTCCTGTGGCAAATTCGTTGGTCCAGTAATTGTACCACTCTCCTCTTGGAATGTACATTCGTCTTCCAACAGCATTGGGCTCTAATATTGGACATACTAAAATTTGATTTCCAAAAATGAATTCATCATTACGATAATGGGTCTGGGTATCTTCCTGATCGTAATATACTAATGGTTTTAACATCGGAACTCCTTCTTCGATATACTGCCAAAACATGGTATATAAATAAGGGAGTAACTGATAGCGCAAACTCACAAACTTTCGGGTAATGTTTATGACTTCTTCATCAAAGGCCCAAGGTTCCTGATTACCATGATCTCCGGAAGAATGTGTACGGCAAAACGGATGAAATACTCCTAACTGAATCCAGCGGGCATACAATTCTCCGGTAGGCTGTTCAGCAAAACCTCCAATGTCAGAACCGGTAAATCCCATTCCGGAAATACTCATTCTCTGTACCTGAATATTGGCAATCCATAAATGCTCCCAAGTCGCGACATTGTCACCTGTCCACGAAGAAGTATAACGCTGTGCTCCTGAATAAGCCGATCGGGTAATCACAAAAGGTCGTTTTGGATAAACAAAACGTTTCACCCCATGGTAAGTGGCTCTGGCCATTTGTGTTCCGTAAATATTATGTGCTTTTCTATGACTGCATGGATTTCCGTCGTATAGGTGACGTACATCTGTGGGAAATGTTTTGTTCGGAACTTCCATTACAGCCGGTTCGTTCATATCGTTCCAGACTCCTTTTACGCCAATATCTGAAATTAATTCTTTAAATAAACCGGCCCACCATTCTCTTACAACGGGATTTGTATAATCGGGAAAATTACATTCGCCTGGCCAGACTTTCCCTTTCATATAAGGACCATCGGCTCTTTTACAGAAGTAATCTTTTTCTAAGGCTTCCTGATACACCCAGTAATCTTTGTCGATTTTAATTCCCGGATCAATGATCACCACTGTTTTAAAACCGTCTTCGGCCAATTCGGCTACCATTTTTTTAGGATCGGGGAAATAGTTTTTGTTCCAGGTAAAACATCGAAATCCTTCCATATAATCGATATCGAGATAGATGGCATCACATGGAATTTTGAGTTCTCTGAATTTTGAAGTGATTTCTTTTACTTTACTTTCGGGATAATAACTCCATTTGCATTGGTGGTAACCTAAAACCCAAAGCGGCGGCAGTTCCGGTTTTCCGGTCAAATCGGTATAAGTGGTCACTACGTCCTGCATTTGAGGCCCATAGATGAAATAATAATTCATTTCTCCGCCTTCTGCCCAAAAACTGGTAACATTTCTTCTTTCCTGACAAAAATCAAAGAAGGTTCTGAAAGTATTGTCAAAAAAGACTCCGTAAGATACTTTATTGTGCAACCCAATATAAAACGGGACTACTTTGTATAACGGATCCTGTTCTTTTTGATAAGCGTATTGATCAGTGGCAAAATTCTCAAGTCTCTTGCCTTTTAAGTTCATCTGAGTGGCTTTGTCTCCCAGACCGTAAAAACATTCTCCATCTTTAGAGGATTTACTCATTTTTACGATATTTCCTCCGTATTCGTAACTTTCTTCCCAATGAAAACCCAATTCGTCTTCCAGAATAAGAAAATCGTTTAAATCGTAAATGGCGAGACGCAAATCTCTTTTTTGAATTTTACATTTTACTTTACTGGTTTTGATCTGAAAATAAGTTTCTTCTTCAGTAAGCTCTAAAAAATTGTAGCCATGAAGCTGTGTTTTATCAACGGCATACGAAAAATCATTACTAAAATACCCTTTTGTGGTAAAGCGAAAGCGAATCAAACTGTCTCTAAGAATAGTGACTTTTAAGATTACTTTATTGTCAGTATGAAAAAAAACAGAATCCCCTTCATGCTGATGCGAGATAATTTTTGATGGATATAAATCGCCCTTGTATTCTAATGCCGTATTTGTAATCATGTCGATTTCTGTATTAATTATATAACGTTAGTCTCCCTTTCAAACATACAAAAAAACCAGATAACCCTCTATAAATAAAAGGATTATTCACGAAAACGTTTTTTCTGAATGAGTATTAGTAATCCTCTTAAAAATTCAACAAATCGATAATTTAAGAACTTGAAACTGATAAAATAATATATGACTGTTCGCTAAGCGGGCAAACAACTCACTAATGCTAATAGATGAAATGGATTTGATGGATTTTAATTGACATCAATATAAATTACTTTCGATCGTCACGAATTGCACAAATTATCGCAAATTTATCTGTCACAGATTGAAAGAATTAAAATATAAAATCCGTACTTATCGGTCTAAATCAGTAACATCTGTGTGCCATTTTCAAAATGACTCCAAGCAACAAACAGTCATATACAACTATTTCCCCTGTTTACACAAAAGAATAAACGGTAACGCTTAAAGGCGGTAAATTTAAAGCTACCGAATAATCTCTGCCATCGTAAGGTGATGCTTCTATTACTACTGCCTGAGGGTTTCCTACACCGCTTCCTCCATAAACAACAGCGTCGCTATTAAAAATTTCCTGAAGTCTGCCTTTTTCCGAAACTCCAATTCTGTAATTTTCACGAACAACCTGTGTAAAATTGCCAACGATAATCAGATTTTCTTTCGGATTATTTCCTTTTCGGATGTACGATAAAACCGCATTCTGATGATCGGAATAATTGATCCATTCAAAACCTTCTCCTGAGAATTGTTTTTCGTAAAGCGCGGGGCAGCTTTTGTACAATTGATTCAAATCTGTAATTACTTTTCGAATTCCGGTATGGTACTCGTATTGCAGTAAATGCCAATCCAGACTTTTTTCAAAATTCCATTCATCACTTTGTCCGAATTCAGATCCCATAAACAATAACTTAGCTCCGGGATGTGTGAACATATACCCGTACAGTAATCTTAAATTGGCAAATTTCTGCCATTCATCGCCCGGCATTTTATTGGCAATTGATTTTTTCCCGTACACGACTTCATCATGGGAAAATGGCAGCATGAAATTCTCGGTAAAAGCATAGGTCATCGAAAAAGTTAACTCGTTCTGATGGTATTTTCGGTAAACGGTTTCTTTCTGAAAGTATTTTAAAGTATCGTGCATCCAACCCATCATCCATTTCATTCCGAAGCCTAAACCTCCTGTAAATGTTGGTCTGGAAACCATTGGAAACGATGTACTTTCTTCAGCAATAGTTTGAACCCCATCAAAATTAGCATAAATTACTTCATTAAACTCTTTAAGAAAACTTATGGTATCGAGATTTTCTCTTCCTCCGTAAATATTCGGTTCCCACTCTCCTTCGTTTCTCGAATAATCGAGATACAACATAGACGCTACGGCATCTACACGCAAACCATCGGCATGGTAATGCTTCAACCAGAAAACGGCATTGCTGATGAGGAAAGCACGAACTTCATTACGTCCGTAATTAAAAACCAAACTTTTCCAATCCGGATGATACCCTTTTCGGCGGTCCGGATGTTCGTACAAATGCGATCCATCAAAGAATCCTAGACCATGTGCATCCTCAGGAAAATGCGACGGCACCCAATCTAAAATCACACCTATTCCGGCCTGATGCAGTTTGTCTATCAAAACCATAAAATCCTGTGGTTTTCCAAAACGTGAAGTAGGTGCGAAATATCCCGTGAGCTGATATCCCCATGAAGGATCATAAGGATATTCCATAACAGGCATAAATTCTACGTGTGTAAAACCGGTTTCCTTTACATAGGCAACCAAATCATCTGCTAATTCTAAATAGGTTAGAAAGCGATTATGTTCTCCGCGTTTCCAGGATCCCAAATGCACTTCGTAAACCGAATGAGGCTTGTCTAATGCATTATGCTCCTGACGCGATTGCATCCATTTTTCATCTTTCCAGCTATAGTCCAGATCCCAAACCACAGAAGCAGTATGAGGCGGTTTTTCGCAATACAAAGCAAAAGGATCTGCTTTTTCGGTAACGATTCCGCCAATATTCGATTGAATTTTATATTTGTACAACGCTCCTTTTGAAAGCTCCGGAATGAATCCTTCCCAAATTCCCGACGAATCCCAACGTACCTGTAAAACATGTTCACCCTGTACCCAATAATTAAAATCACCCACCACCGAAACTGATTGCGCTGTTGGAGCCCACACGGCAAAATACACTCCTTTTACGCCATCAACTTCAACTAAATGCGCTCCTAATTTTTCGTATAACTGATAGTGTTTTCCTGCTTTAAATAAGTTAATATCAAACTCGGTAAAGAGAGAATGCGTAATTACTTTAGACATATTTGGTTTTTAAGGCAATAATTAATTCTAAGCTTTTTATTCAATTCTAAAATTATCAGACAGAACAGCTCCTTTTTTAATCACAACAATACCATCTTTGATACTGTACAACTCATTTGTAAAATTATTCAGGTGTTTTCCACCACTGATGTGAACATTATTTCCAATTCTCACATTCTTATCAATCAGAGCATTTTGTATGAAACAGTTTTCACCAATACCCACATGAATTTTATTAATTGCGGCTTCACGATTTAGTTCGTCCAGATCCTGATAAAAATCGTTCCCCATCACATAACAATTCTCCAATATGGTTCCTTCTCCAATTCTGGAACGAATTCCAATGACTGAACTTTTAATTTCTTTGGCGTTAATAATACATCCTTCCGAAATCAACGATTGATTGATGGTAGAATTTCTAAATTTAGACGGTGGTAATAAACGAGGTCTGGTAAAAATTTTATTGTCGTTATCAAACAAATTAAATTCAGGAATATCGGCCGTCAGACCAATATTAGCTTCAAAGAAAGATTCAATATTTCCGATATCGGTCCAATACCCTTCGTATTGGTAACTCAAAATTTTATGTTTGCCTACCGCCTGCGGAATGATTTCTTTTCCAAAATCCTTTGTTTCCTGATCGGCCATCAGCTCTACCAATAATTCACGGTTGAAAATATAGATTCCCATAGAAGCAAGATACTTTTTACCTTTCTCCTTCATATGCTCGCTTACGTCAGATTCCCATTCCGGTAACAGTGAAGCATGAGGTTTTTCGATAAAAGCTTCGATAAAACTTTCATGATTGGTTTTCAAAATTCCAAATTCAGGTGCATCTTTCGCATTTACGGGTAATGTAGCAATCGAAATCGCAGCATCAGCAGCAATGTGAGCTTCCAACATCTCATTAAAATCCATTTGATACAATTGATCTCCGGATAAAATCAAGGCATGGTCAAATTCGTGCTTCAAAAAATGTGACATACATTGTCTGACGGCATCGGCCGTTCCCTGGAACCAGGTTGGATTATCGGGAGTTTGTTCTGCTGCCAGAATATCTACAAAGGACTGACTAAAGATGCTAAAGTTAAAAGTATTCTTAATATGTGCGTTTAGGGACGCCGAGTTGAACTGTGTCAGAACAAATATTTTAAAAATATCAGAATTAATACAATTGGAAATTGGAATATCCACCAATCGGTATTTTCCACCAATTGGAACTGCGGGCTTAGATCGGGTTTCGGTTAATGGGAACAAGCGCGATCCTTGTCCTCCTCCTAAAATAATGGCAACTACATTCTTCTTCTTAAATTTCATTTTTCTCAATTATTAGGTTGTATATCTCGATGTATTCTTGGCATGCACGCTCCCAGGAATGATCTGTCCCCATTCCTTTCGCTCTAATATTTTTAAAATTAATTTTATCCTCATATAATTTTACGGCACGATTGATCGAATAACAAATATCTCCTACCGAAGCCTGATCATGACACACTCCGTTGCCATCGTCTCCAAAATCAATTACCGTATCTCTCAAGCCTCCGGTTCTTCTTACGATCGGAACCGTTCCATAACGCAACGCATACATTTGGTTTAAACCACAAGGTTCAACCCGGGATGGCATTAAAATAAAATCTGCCCCTGCATAAATTAAATGTGCTAATGCTTCATTATAACCTATAAAAACGTTGTAATTCCCTTTATAATCATTTCGCAATTGCACCAACTGTTCTTCAATCAACGAATTTCCTGATCCCAGAATCAGTATATTAATATTTTCAAAATTTTCAGATAAAGCCAGTGCTGAAGCCTGTGGAAGCAAATCCCCACCTTTCTCCTCAAACAAGCGCCCAATAAAACTGAATAATGGTTTTGTTGAATCAAGTTCAAACTCTTCACATAATTTTTCTTTGTTCTTCTGTTTTCCTATTTCAAAAGTATCTATCGAGTAATTACTCTCAATCATTTGATCTTTGGCAGGATCCCAGACTTCAAAATCAATTCCGTTTAAAATCCCCTTTGATTTGTATCGAACCGATTTAAAAAGGGCTTCTAAACCATTTGCAGCATTGTTAATTTCATCGAGATAACTTGGAGAAACGGTAGTCACAGCATGAGCACACTTGATTCCTACTGCCAATGAGTTGATACAATGATCCCATTCTAAAAAACCAACATGTTTCAAATCAAACTCAGGTAAATAAAACAGCTTATCAAAACCAAACCAGCCCTGATACAAACCATTGTGTATCGTAATTACCGATCTTACTTTACTAAGACTTTCATATTTGTAAGCATATTGAACTAAAAACGGAATCAATCCGGTATGGTGGTCGTGGCAATTTAAAACATCAGGAACCTTATTTCGTGCCGTAATCCAATCTAAGGTTGCGATCTGAAAGGATACAAATCTTTCAATATCATCCTCATATCCATAAACATTTGGCCGATCGAACAATTCTTTGATTTCAATCAGATACAGTTCATATCCTAATTGATCTGTTGTTTCTTTTAAAACGTTAAAAGGAAAATTAAAATTCCCCAACTTCACATTTCCCCAATGAACACATTCAAAATCGTTCTCTTTTCTAAATTTGGTATCATAACAAGGAACCACAACACGAACATCGTGACCTGCTTTGGTCTGATATTTAGGCAGTGCGCCAACCACATCGGCCAAACCGCCCACCTTTGCCATTGGATAACACTCTGCACTGATGTGAAATATCTCCATTCTTAAAATTTATATGCGTACTAAATACTATTTTTCGAATTATTTTTTTCAGTAAACATCTATTAATGTGTTACTTTTATCTTTTTTTAAATTTAGGAAAAAATAAACAGAATCCAGCCCTCAAAAAAAATTTATTGATATGTCAAAAAAGGAAAATAATCCTACTAAATCCCTAAAAATTCCCAAGTTTATTATTGCATCCGCTAAAATTTGTGCCTTTTTTTCGACAAAACTGGTTACCACTTATGCCGCAAAACTTTTCACAACTCCCGTAAAACATAAGGTTCCAAAACGCGAACTGGAGATGGAGCAAAAAAGTATTAAAAAAACCATTTATGTTCCGCTAATTAATAAAAGTGTGGTTACGTATGAATACGATAAAAGTGACCGCAAAATTTTGCTGGTACACGGCTGGGCCGGAAGAGGAACCCAATTATTCAAAATAGCCGATGAACTTTTAAAAAATGGATTTTCAACAGTAAGTTTTGATGCTCCTGCACATGGAAAATCTGAAGGAAAAAGTACGATCATGTCCGAATTTATTGCTTCGATTTTAGAACTTGAAAAACAATTTGGCCCTTTTGAATTTGCTATCGGTCATTCCTTAGGCGGAATGTCTGTCTTAAATGCAATCAAAAACGGATTAAAGGTAAAAAAGGCGATCGTAATTGGAAGTGGAGATATTGTACAGGATATATTGGATGATTTTGTTAAAAAATTGGAGCTAAAACCAGAAATCAGTGAGCGTTTACGCGACCATTTTGAAAAGAAGTACCAAGTAAAAATGGATGACTTTTCAGCCTACAAAGCAGCTCAGGAAATTAAAATACCAGTCCTTGTAATTCATGATCAAGATGATCCTGAAGTTTCCGTGAAAGCAGGAATCCATATTCATAAACAGCTGGAAAATGGAACTTTGTATCTAACAGAAGGTTTAGGACATCGGAAAATTCTTGGGAATCACAATGTCATTAAAAAAACGCTGGATTTCATCAAAACCTCTTAATTTTGTGATAGTTATATTTTCTATTGTTCAATTCTAAAGAAACTAAAGATGGACTTATTTGGAGAAACAACAAATTGGGAAACAAAACTGGAACCCATCCTGAGTAAATATAAAGGAAGAAAACATCCTTTAGACTATCAAAATACGTATCAATTGCTGGTAATGGTGGTTCTGTCTGCTCAGGATTCTGACGCCAACATCAATAAAATTGCACCGGCACTATTTGAAAAATATCCCACACTAAAAAGTCTTTCGCAAACCGATGCAGAAACTTTCATTCCATACATAAGCAAAGTCCGCAATTATCCCACAAAAGCGCAATGGCTTTTGGAAATTGCGCAAACTGTTCAAAATGATGAAGACATTCCATTAACCATGAAAGAATTAACAGCTTTAAAAGGTATTGGAAGAAAATCAGCCAATGTAATATTGCGAGAAACTCATCAGCCGGCAGAAGGAATTATTGCCGATTTACACGTTATACGTGTAGCGCCAAGAATTGGTATTATCAAAGAGAGTAAAGACGGAATTAAAACCGAAAAAGACCTAATGCAGGCCCTACCTAAAACCATTTGGTCTGAAATTGGGATGGCAATTTCTTTTTTGGGAAGAGAAACCTGCAGACCTAAACCTAAATGTGAGGAGTGTAAAATTGTGGACTACTGTAATTACTTTGCTACCGAAATAGCATAGAAAAACATTACTTTCTTCTGGTATCGATCAGATAAATAATTTTCCAGTTGTCTTTTTCTTTAAACAAAGTAAAAGTATTCACCCCCGAGTGACTCAGCTTATCATTCACGTAAAACTGATAAGGCGCCCAAACATGTGCTATTGTTCCGTCAATTTGAATGTTGTAGCTCAGGATTTTTTCAGAAAATTCAATGTTAGAAGGTATTGTAGCAATTGATTTATAGAATTTACCCGCGTTCTCCTCTGTAAGTTTGTTTCCTTTAACTAAACTCTCACTAATAGATTGTAATACTATTCTATCCGCACAAACAGATTTCATTCTTACGGTATCTCTCTGATGAAAACCTTCAAAAAAGGTTTCTATACTCTTCTGGACTTCCTGTTGCTGAGCGTTTACAGTTAATCCCAAAAATAATGAGCTGATAATACAGAACATTCTCATAAGCAAAGCATAAAGTTAAACCCCAAATTGACTCAGATGATGCTCCAGATGTTTAGCAAACATATTATTCCATTCTGTAGCGGTTAATTTACCAAAAGAATGCGATTCTTTACCGTCAAAATCTTTTTCACCCAACAATTGCGTTTTATTAATGTAAGCAATCAGTCTTTCTCTCTCAAGATTAAAATCGCGGCTGCTATTTATAATAAACTGTGGTGCCGTCGGATTATTATGTTTATATGGTGTCTCACTCACCACCTTATTTTTAACCAAAGTCTTTAAAATAAACTTCAAAAAGAAACCTGGTTTTGGATGAATATCATCGTAAACCATCTCATAGGAAACATTGCAGTGTGCCAACATTTGTGCCACATCCATTTTACCCCAGAGCCCCTTCGAATCCGGTTGAAGCAAATTAATACGTTTCACAAACTCATCACAATCTCCTTTATAAAAGACATTTTTCATCGTATTCCGATTTTTAAATAAATTAAACACTAAAGTAAAAATATGATTTTTATCTGAAATTACAATCTTTGATTTTAACTTGTAATCATAATTATGGCGTTCCCCTCTGGGTCGGGCTGTCCGCTAAATCTTTTGCGATAGAAGCTTCAGGGGAATTTTTAAGAGCACGGTTATCGCAAAAGGATACCGCTTCCATCCCTAACGCGGCCTTTGATAAAAAGAAAATTACAAGAAAAAAATCAATTCAAAGACATTCAAAAAAGGGCTGAAAGCCCTAAAGCAACAGCATGGTGCGAAGCACTATGACTTACGATACCCGGTGACAAATCGCCCTGAAAGGGCAAAAGCCATTCTCACTCCTGTAAATCAAAAAAAAACCGTTTGATCTGTGGACTATTTCTAACCGCGACGAGCGCGAGGATTTCAAAAAGGAATAAAACAAAAAACCCTATCCGATTTGGATAGGGTTTTCAAAAGAAAGGCGACGACATACTCTCCCACATAACTGCAGTACCATCTGCGCAGGCGGGCTTAACTTCTCTGTTCGGGATGGGAAGAGGTGAGCCCCGCCGCAATAACCACCTTAAGATTATTGTTGGCGGTTGTTGGTTTATGGTTGTTGGTGTTTCCATCAACTACCAACCTTCAACTTTCAACTGCAGCTTCGCTGCAAATATTTTAACATACTGAGATAAAGAAACAAATAAGTATTTTAAGTTTTAGAAAGTTTCCTCCCTCCGATTGCTCGGAGGGAAAAGTGCGTACATAAGCTTACGGATTATTAGTACTACTCGACTATGACATTACTGCCTTTACATCTATAGCCTATCAACGTGGTCATCTTCCACGATCCTTAAAAGAAATCTCATCTTGTGGTGGGTTTCGCGCTTATATGCTTTCAGCGCTTATCCCTTCCAAACGTAGCTACTCTGCGGTGCCCCTGGCGGGACAACAGATACACTAGAGGTTTGTCCAATTCGGTCCTCTCGTACTAGAATCAGATCCACTCAAATTTCTAACGCCCACAGTAGATAGAGACCGAACTGTCTCACGACGTTCTGAACCCAGCTCGCGTGCCACTTTAATGGGCGAACAGCCCAACCCTTGGGACCTTCTCCAGCCCCAGGATGTGACGAGCCGACATCGAGGTGCCAAACCCCCCCGTCGATATGAGCTCTTGGGGGAGATCAGCCTGTTATCCCCGGCGTACCTTTTATCCTTTGAGCGATGGCCCTTCCATGCGGAACCACCGGATCACTATGCTCTACTTTCGTACCTGATCGACCTGTATGTCTCTCAGTCAAGCTCCCTTATGCCATTGCACTCTACGCACGGTTACCAAGCGTACTGAGGGAACCTTTAGAAGCCTCCGTTACTCTTTTGGAGGCGACCACCCCAGTCAAACTACCCACCAAGCACTGTCCCCCGCAACACGGGGTTAGGCCTCAGATAAACAAAGGGTTGTATTTCAACAATGACTCCACAACGCCTGGCGACGCCACTTCACAGTCTCCAACCTATCCTACACATCATTTATCCAAGGTCAATACTAAGCTATAGTAAAGGTGCACAGGGTCTTTTCGTCCCACTGCGGGTAAACGGCATCTTCACCGTTACTACAATTTCACCGAGCTCATGGCTGAGACAGTGTCCAGATCGTTACACCATTCGTGCAGGTCGGAACTTACCCGACAAGGAATTTCGCTACCTTAGGACCGTTATAGTTACGGCCGCCGTTTACTGGGGCTTCAATTCAATGCTTCTCCGAAGATAACATCTCCTCTTAACCTTCCAGCACCGGGCAGGTGTCAGGCCCTATACGTCATCTTACGATTTTGCAGAGCCCTGTGTTTTTGATAAACAGTCGCCTGGACCTCTTCACTGCGGCCCCGATTGCTCGGGGCGACCTTTCTCCCGAAGTTACAGGTCTATTTTGCCTAATTCCTTAGCCATGAATCTCTCGAGCACCTTAGGATTCTCTCCTCAACTACCTGTGTCGGTTTACGGTACTGGTACTAATTACCTGAAGTTTAGAGGTTTTTCTTGGAAGCCCTTAGGCGCACTATCTCTTTGTCCGAAGACTCCGAGTACTATCGTATTTCACCATTCTCTACGGATTTGCCTATAGAGAATATAGCTAGGTACTTCAACGAACTATTCCGTCAGTTCGCGGCGCTTTCATCACTCCGTCACCCCATCACAGTAATTAGTAGTACGGGAATATTAACCCGTTGGCCATCGACTGTCCCTTTCGGGTTCGCCTTAGGACCAGACTAACCCACAGCTGATTAGCATAGCTGTGGAAACCTTAGTTTTTCGGTGTGCGGGTTTCTCGCCCGCATTATCGTTACTTATGCCTACATTTTCTTTTCCAGCCAGTCCAGCATACCTTACGATACACCTTCAACCCTGCTGGAATGCTCCCCTACCACTTTGCATTGCTGCAAAATCCATAGCTTCGGTAATATGCTTATGCCCGATTATTATCCATGCTCGTCCGCTCGACTAGTGAGCTGTTACGCACTCTTTAAATGAATGGCTGCTTCCAAGCCAACATCCTAGCTGTCTGGGCAGACAAACCTCGTTCTTTCAACTTAGCATATATTTGGGGACCTTAGCTGATGGTCTGGGTTCTTTCCCTCTCGGACTTGGACCTTAGCACCCAAGCCCTCACTGCTGTAAAACATTATATAGCATTCGGAGTTTGTCAGGAATTGGTAGGCGGTGAAGCCCCCGCATCCAATCAGTAGCTCTACCTCTATATAACTATTATCAGCGCTGCACCTAAATGCATTTCGGGGAGTACGAGCTATTTCCGAGTTTGATTGGCCTTTCACCCCTACCCACAGGTCATCCGAAGACTTTTCAACGTCAACCGGTTCGGACCTCCACACTGTGTTACCAGCGCTTCATCCTGCCCATGGGTAGATCACACGGTTTCGCGTCTAACACTACTGACTAAAGCGCCCTATTCAGACTCGCTTTCGCTACGGATCCGTGACTTAATCACTTAACCTTGCCAGCAACGTTAACTCGTAGGCTCATTATGCAAAAGGCACGCCGTCACCCCACTAAAGGGCTCCGACCGCTTGTAAGCGTATGGTTTCAGGATCTATTTCACTCCGTTATTCACGGTTCTTTTCACCTTTCCCTCACGGTACTGGTTCACTATCGGTCTCTCAGGAGTATTTAGCCTTAGCGGATGGTCCCGCCAAATTCAGACAGGGTTTCACGTGCCCCGCCCTACTCAGGATACCACTATCCATTATACTTGTTACCCATACGAGGCTATCACTCTCTATGGCTCGACTTTCCAGTCAATTCCGGTTCCTTGTACATGAAATGTCGTGGTCCTACAACCCCAACAATGCCGTAACATCATTGGTTTGGGCTAATCCGCGTTCGCTCGCCACTACTTACGGAATCACTTTTGTTTTCTTCTCCTCCGCCTACTTAGATGTTTCAGTTCAGCGGGTTTGCCCACCTATCGGTGTACTATGTCTTCAACATAGTGGGTTGCCCCATTCGGATATCTACGGATCAATCGATGTGTGCTCGTCCCCGTAGCTTTTCGCAGCTTATCACGTCCTTCTTCGCCTCTGAGAGCCTAGGCATCCCCCATACGCCCTTATTTTGCTTATTGTACCAATCTTGTTATTTAAAACAAGACCGTTTTTTTTGTTTCTTATTATTGCTAATAAAAAACGCTTTCTACTTTCTTATTATTTTCTTATCTCAATATGTCAATGAACTTTGTTTCGCTTTAGGCTTTAAGCAATACACTTTAAGCTTTCTTAGCCTTTGCCTATAGCTTAAAGCTTTAGGCCTTGTGGAGAATAACGGAGTCGAACCGTTGACCTCCTGCGTGCAAGGCAGGCGCTCTAGCCAGCTGAGCTAATCCCCCATTTTTTAGTTGTCAGTTAACAGTTTTCAGTTAACACTACTTAAAACGGTTACTCAACCTCTAAAATTTCCTTTTAAATCAAGTTTTTCAGCCTTTTTAAACTTATAACTTATAATTCATAACTTATAACTCTTTAAAAAAGTAGTCCCGGGCAGACTCGAACTGCCGACCCCTACATTATCAGTGTAGTACTCTAACCAGCTGAGCTACGAGACTCTGTTTTTACTTAATTCTTTTTTCATTTTTTAAATTAACAGCAAGAGTAATACAATCTCCAATTCAGAATCCTATAAATAATCATCTTTTTTCCTTAGCGTGTCCGAAAACTAACACTAAGGCTCTAGAAAGGAGGTGTTCCAGCCGCACCTTCCGGTACGGCTACCTTGTTACGACTTAGCCCTAGTTACCAGTTTTACCCTAGGCAGCTCCTTGCGGTCACCGACTTCAGGCACCCCCAGCTTCCATGGCTTGACGGGCGGTGTGTACAAGGCCCGGGAACGTATTCACCGGATCATGGCTGATATCCGATTACTAGCGATTCCAGCTTCACGGAGTCGAGTTGCAGACTCCGATCCGAACTGTGACCGGCTTTATAGATTCGCTCCTGCTCACACAGTGGCTGCTCTCTGTACCGGCCATTGTAGCACGTGTGTAGCCCAAGGCGTAAGGGCCGTGATGATTTGACGTCATCCCCACCTTCCTCACAGTTTGCACTGGCAGTCTTGTTAGAGTTCCCGACACTACTCGCTGGCAACTAACAACAGGGGTTGCGCTCGTTATAGGACTTAACCTGACACCTCACGGCACGAGCTGACGACAACCATGCAGCACCTTGTAATTTGTCTTGCGAAAGATCTGTTTCCAAATCGGTCAAACTACATTTAAGCCTTGGTAAGGTTCCTCGCGTATCATCGAATTAAACCACATGCTCCACCGCTTGTGCGGGCCCCCGTCAATTCCTTTGAGTTTCATTCTTGCGAACGTACTCCCCAGGTGGGATACTTATCACTTTCGCTTAGCCACTGAAATTGCTCCCAACAGCTAGTATCCATCGTTTACGGCGTGGACTACCAGGGTATCTAATCCTGTTCGCTACCCACGCTTTCGTCCATCAGCGTCAATCCATTAGTAGTAACCTGCCTTCGCAATTGGTATTCCATGTAATCTCTAAGCATTTCACCGCTACACTACATATTCTAGTTACTTCCTAATAATTCAAGTTCAGCAGTATCAATGGCCGTTCCACCGTTGAGCGATGGGCTTTCACCACTGACTTACTAAACCGCCTACGGACCCTTTAAACCCAATGATTCCGGATAACGCTTGGATCCTCCGTATTACCGCGGCTGCTGGCACGGAGTTAGCCGATCCTTATTCTTACGATACCGTCAAGCCTCTACACGTAGAGGTGTTTCTTCTCGTACAAAAGCAGTTTACAATCCATAGGACCGTCATCCTGCACGCGGCATGGCTGGATCAGGCTTGCGCCCATTGTCCAATATTCCTCACTGCTGCCTCCCGTAGGAGTCTGGTCCGTGTCTCAGTACCAGTGTGGGGGATCTCCCTCTCAGGACCCCTACCCATCGTAGCCTTGGTAAGCCGTTACCTTACCAACTAGCTAATGGGACGCATGCTCATCTTTTACCGTTGTGACTTTAATAACTCAATCATGCGATTGTGTTATACTATGAGGTATTAATCCAAATTTCTCTGGGCTATCCCTCTGTAAAAGGTAGATTGCATACGCGTTACGCACCCGTGCGCCGGTCTCTATATCCGAAGACATATACCCCTCGACTTGCATGTGTTAAGCCTGCCGCTAGCGTTCATCCTGAGCCAGGATCAAACTCTTCATCGTATATTTTTTATATTATATCGCGACGAATATCTATCGGTTCTTTTCGAATCTTACGACTCTATTACTCTTATTCTTTTGTCCCGATTAATCGGGACGGCTGTCAATTCAATATGTCTACGAACGTATTCTTTTTTCTTATTATCGCTTGTTTCTCAAAGCGGGTGCAAAAGTAGAAAACTTATTTCAAACTGGCAAAAGATTTTTGAAGTTTTTTTAGAAAATTTCTTTTCCTTTTCAACCTCTATCCTTACCAATTTTTCAATGAACTTCCCATGTTTTGCGGGGTGCAAATGTAATACCCGTTTTTAAATCTCGCAAGCTTTTTGGAATCTTTTTTTGAAAATAAATTTTCGTTTTGATTCGTTTTGCTTATCAGTATCTCTGTGAACGTTTATCGCTGTTGCGGGTGCAAAAGTAGTCACTTTATTCGCTTTCACAAGCTTTTTCTACACTTATTTTTGAAGTTTTTCTTAAATGGCTGGTTTGGCGTTTTTTACAAACAATCTTTTTTTTGTTGTTGTAAATAGTAAACCCCACAGGTTCTAAAAACCTGTCGGGTTTGACTCTTTATCACAACCTCACCTCCTAGCCCCGATAGAAGTGGGCATCCTTTTGTGGCGGGGTTCGACACAAAAGATACAAACGGATAGCGGGATAAAGCTCCCCAATACTTAAATTACAAACCCAAAGGCTTCGACTTCGCTCAGCCGGACATTCGTCTCAGCCGGGCATTTGTCTCTATTAGACAAAAACTACTCTTATATATAGAATAGATGAAAAAGCAAACCCGACAGGTTCTGAAAAACTGTCGGGTTGTAAATTGCTAATTACCTAGAACTAGTCTGTGAAATTATCTAATGATTAATTTTTCTATAAATGTATTCCCATCCTGTTCTACTCTTATTAGATACACACCGCTTGGCAAGCCTAAAACATTCAACTCTGTTTTTTCTGTTTGAACAGAAAGTATTTTCTTTCCTGTCATATCAGATATCACAATGTTTTTAGGACTACTTGAAGCTGATTGTATATGAACCTTACCTTCGATAACCGGATTAGGATATAATACAAAACCTTCAATAGCATTAGTTGGCACTCCCAATGTACATGTCGTGCTTGAAACATTTACTGTACGTGTTACTGTAGCTTGATTTTGTAATGCATCTTTTACCGTATATGTTATTACATATTGTCCCGGAGTATTTACATCAACAGTACCTGAAACAATAACCGAAGAAGTAATATCTGCATTTGTATTATCTACTGCCGTATAACCCGGATCTGTGTACACACAACCTTTATCAATAGAAATGACTGCATTACCTAAAAGTGTAATTGTAGGTTTAGCCAACTCTATCGTCAATGTCCAATACTCGATAGTGCCGTTTTGTGCCAATACATTATAAGTTACCGGTCCGGTATAGTTTAGTGTTGTCACTCCGCTAGTCTGAATATAAGTACCAATACGCAATGTAGCGAAATCAGAAACCTGAGTATTAGGCACTAAAGCACTTAAATTAGCATTATTATTTACCTTAACTTTAACCGTTTTAGCTACAGGATCAATAACGCTTGTTCCTACCTGATTAGCTACTGAATAAGACAAGATACTTGCTTTAGTATTTTTTGCATTAATATCTACCGTATAGTTAGTTTGAGACTGCTTATTCTCTGAAACAACTGTTACTAAGAAACTATTGCGGTAATCTGAAGCAGTTACTTTAGAATTAAGCTGTTTTACACCGTCAACATAAAGCTCAGCGCCTGGCGAAACTGTAAAATCTGCAACCAGGTTTGAAACATTATAACCGAACGGTACTGTTTTAGTAGCATTATTCCCCACGATATCTGTGTAAATTTCCTGTGGTAAACCTGGATTTGAAACTGTTTTAAAGTCATAAGAAAGTAATTTGCTTTCATTGCTTAAACCAGTGACAACTTTAATAGTGTATGTTTCAGAAATTCCGGTATTAAAGCCAACGCCTTCTACTGTTAAAGTAATTGGATTGGTATAATCGTTTGGCGTCACTCCATTCACTTGTGTCACACCTCCAATTTTTGCAATACTTTTCATTCCTAAAGTATAGTTGGCAATTGCATTTGTAACATCTGATCCATTGTTTAATATTACAGTAAACGTTTTGGTAGGTGCATCATAACTTGTAGATAATTGATTTACAAAATCTATTTTTTGCAATAGAACTGGTACATTCCAGAATTTACCATCGCCTAAACCATTAGTATCAGCATTGGTTACAACAGCAGTGTTGTCACTTATTGTACTATCAAAAACGAACGGTTTGTCGCCTTCTGAAAAACTGTAATACGCTAATAATCCTGGTTCGTTTCCAACGTATTTCGTCGTTGAATTTGCAGCAATTGTTGCTTGATTACGAACTCCTGCCCAAATACGAACTTCATCAATGTTACCATTTAAACCACGAGCTAATCCCGCATTATTACCAATATAAGCAGGTGCACTAGCATTTGTACTTGCTGCCCCAGCAGTACCTGTACTGGTATAAGGAACTGAAACTCCATCAATATAAACTGTGTACACGTTAGCAGCACTTACCGTATAAGCGATGTGGTGCCATGTATTTTGTTTAATGGTATTTACTCCTGTATTAATAACGTATGATCCTGCAGCAGTAGTAATAGAGATCACTAAACTATTTTCCTTATATAAACTCAAACTGTTATTAGTATGAATAAACGCTAACGCAGTGCTCTTATCTAAAAGTCTTGCAAAAGTTGTAGGTTGTTTTTGATTTACCCAAAGCTCATAAGTATAATTATTAGTAAGATTCAATGCCGGTGCAGCGTCTGTTTTGATAAAGTCATTTATTCCATCAAAAGTTCCAGTCACATTTACAGGATGATTTGCAGCATGCGAAAGACTTATTGATTTAGAATCATTTAAAGGATCTGTATCCGCAGGCAGTTTGGTATAAACCTGAATTGTATAATCACCAGGCGCTCCTAAATCTGCTTTAGTAGTAAATACAATAGGAGCTGTTGCTCCTGCCGGAATTGAAGTTATCTGATTTTGAACTACTTCAGCTCCTCCATTAATCTTGTAAGCAACCGGAAAATTATTAATAGCTACTGTTGAATAATTACGAATTACAGCTGAAACTGTCACAGGAGCATTACCTGGTTTAATTGGTGCTGAAATTGCATCAATACTGGCATCGGCAGCTGTAAAAGGTAGTACGTTAATAGTGTATTCCTCTACTTCAAAATCACTTCTCGAACTTGTTAATCCATCAAAAGTTGGCCCAAGATTCACATTGAAATATTCTGAAGGTGAACGGAACATGTGTAGAACACGCATTAATTTTTCACCTGAAGTTGTGTTTGCCGGAATGGTAAATCCTCCTGCCAATGTAGCCATATTTCTGAAATAATGTGTACTTGTTGTTGATGGTATCGCAGGTGCCGCAGAGGTTGGAGTGGTATTTACCCAAAAATTCCCTGCATAAAATTCATCTGTCAAATTACCATCTCCGTTCAAATCGATCACAATCATTGTGAAAACTCCTGTTGCTGTTGCTGACAAGTCTCTGGTTATTGGTGTTTCGGTTTTTGTAATGGTTACTTCCGGCTGATAAGTAAAACCAGCATAAACCGGAATTTTTATATTTTTAAAATCTGAATACGCTGTAGTCCCTGAATTATTTACCACATCATTCCATTTGAAGCGCGAAATTGCGTATCCATTTGTATTGGTGTGAACCGGTAATTCGTTTTTATTGTACACTACTTTTTCGACTGCATCATTAGCTGCATTTGCATCCGGCAAATCAGCTCCCGCTTTGATCGTATAAGTAGCATCTACAACTGACAAATCTGCTTTAGTCGCAAAAGTGAAATTTACAGTAGTATTAGCTCCTATACTTGGAACAGTTTCTGTAACTTTCGCTCCTCCGTTTACCTGATAAAATACCGGGTGATTGGTCAAAGCAGTCGTTCCTAAATTACTTACCCTGATAGTCACATTATGTGTACTCGTCTTCTTCCCTAAAACTTCAGGTGTAGTGATTGAAACTACAGATACGTCTGTTACTGTTGGTTTCGCCACACATTCTATATCAGCAATCCATCCTAATTCATTTGTATTACTGTCTGAAGTAAATCTAAAAGTCAACTCTCCTCCTGTAGCTGTTGACGTTAATGAAGGAGGTAAAGTATTTCCTGTAAAGGTCCCTAATAAAGGAGCAGATGTAGTTGTTCCATTATACACATACAAGTAATCATAATCCTGCTCAACATTAAAAGCAGTAAAAGTCACTTTTATACTATTTCCAGCTGTTTCCGGTTTAAAAGTAATAGTTTGCGAAAGATTATCTCCATAATTTGCATAACGCGAACCACTATCTGTAAATGTTGCAGCACAAGTAGATACCGGAGAGGCTGAGCCTATTAAAATATCAGTTCCGATATTACGTACACTTCCTACTAACGTATTATTATCTGCAACTGTATCACCTGTATAATTTACATTTCCAACTACTTTATATAGTTTTGGTGTTGAAAAATCAGCTTTTTGTGCAAAATCATAAGATGTTTCAGTAAAAGGGTTAATTGGTCCCGGAATAGTTTCAATCACTTCTGCTCCATTATCAATTTTATAAGAAACAGGTACATTGCTAACCGCAACAGGAGAGTGATTGAATACTTTTACTTTTACAGTTTCACTAGCTGTAAGTCCTGCATTTGGAGTCAATGAAGTTAATTCAACATCCGTTGCTGCTGCCTCAAAAATAGAAACATTGTCAATAAAAACAGAGTTGTAAACATTATCATTAGCTATCACTTGAACATCATTATCCATAACCGATTCAAAAGCCACACTAAAGACAGTTCCTGCATAAGCCGATAAATCGTATAACAACTCTCTATTACCAGACGTGGCTGTTCCACCATAAACGCCTACATTTTCGTAACTATTTACCGGAGTACCATTTACAACAAGTCTAAAGAAGTTTTTGTTTGGCAGCGGTGAAGCACCAACTGTAGTCCAAATTACATTAAATTTAAGTCCGATTGTTTTACCTGTTAAACTTGTAGCATCAATATCGCAAAATGAAACTTTCTTAATGAAGTTTTGGTTGTTAGCAAAAGCATTAGCAGCTGTACTTGCTGTCCAAGGAGAAGCTGATACATCACCTGATCCGGCCATTTTTGCTCCGTCTACAAAATCTGCATTGATATACTCATACTTTACTAAACCTGTTGTTCCTTTAGAGAACACATAATTAGTCGCTTTTCTGGAATTAAAGTTCTCCTCAAAAGGAAGAGTTGCAGCACTTACAACGGCCTTAGAAACCGGCTCAACGTTTACCGCTCTTACTCTTTCGGAAACAATTCCTGTAGCAATATCTATAGATCTAACTGAAAACCAGTTATCATCTCCAACAGAAACTGTAAAAGTGTAAGTAGGATCAGTCACTGTTGCTACAACATCAAACTTGTACCCGTTCATTTTTAGCACTTCGTACTTTGCTCCCGGAATTGGAGTCCAATCCATCTTATAAGAGGACACACCACATGCTGAAGGCGCTATTACTAAATTTCTAGGTTCTGTAATAATATTAAATACCTCTCTTGAAGTATCCACTTTAGAACCTGCAATTATTCTTATTTTTGCATTAGCCACAACTCCCGCAGGAACTTTCCATGCAAAATTTCTGGCAGCAGATGGAATATCTTTCGCTATGACCTGATAGTTGATTCCTCCATCAACAGAATATTCGATTGTAAAAGGTTTTGCTTCCCCTTCATAATCCCAACGAATGTATTCCGTACTATCTGTATCGAATTTTTCTCCACCGATAGGATAAGTTAAAACTAATTCAGGAGCGACAAGATCATACACCACAGAAAATTCTTGTGTACCAATAGGCACTCTTGTACCGCTAACGATAATTTTATAAGTTCCTGCAGCAGGATTATCCAAAGTGATTTGTTCAATATTATTCAAATTATCCACGCCGCGAACTGCATTTGCATTTGGTGTTGTGGCATTTAAAACCCATGGTAAAGTAGTTACACCGTCTTTTACAATTTTAACATCCAAATCATTTACCAAAACAGAAGACGCTCCCGGTGTTCCCTGCAAATCTGTGTAAGCAAGTAATACTTTCAATGTAACTAAACCTGCCGGTACAACAATTTCTTTCTCATAACTTTGACCATTAGATACTGTATTAGAATAGAACGTTTTATTATCTAAAGCTCTAACAGCTCTAAGACCATTCAGGTTTCCGAAACCATATTTATAGTCAGGACCAGGGTTTCCAACATCTTTAGAAGTACCTGTCACTAAAGCCTTCATTAAAGATGCTAATGGTTTTGTACCGTAAATATTCTTGTATCTTTCATACAATAAAGCAACTGTACCTGTAGTTCCGGGAGTAGCCATAGAAGTACCACTCATGATCTGATACGAATTGCTGTAGTCTAATGAATATACATTTGTACCTACAGCCGCAATTTGAGGAACCAAACGTCCATCGATAGTTGGTCCAAAACTACTATAAGAACTGATTAAATCATCAGGATTATTTGCCGCTACGTGCAATGCATTTTTTGAATTTTTTGTCGATGTGTTGAATCCGCCAGGGTATGCTGTTTGCGCATTTCCATTCGAATAAATATTCAAAAGATAAGGAAATGTTACGGTAACATTGTCGTCACCACGATCTCCGGTATCATATCTTCTGGTATTATAACCTGAAGTTAAATTTACTCCATACGAATTTGACGTTAATTCAATACCATCTTCATTTGCAGCTTTCACTCTTTCTTGCTGAACGCTTAAACCGTTAGACTGAGTGTTAAAGTTCCAGCCGTACATTTGTACTTCCGGAGCCATACCTCTTGCCTTAGGATCCAATAAACCGGCACCGCCAATAGTACCCGCAACGTGATCACCATGTGAAGAATTTGATTCGTATTCTCTATTGATAACTCTGCCAGTGTGATCTTTGTGAGGCTCAAGGTTTCCATCCCAAACACCAATTTTCACTCCTTTACCGGTTAATCCGTAACCAAGACCAGGAATAGTAGACCCCAAAACATTCGCTTTATGTGAAGTTACACCCGGCTTATTATCGCTTTCTACCGGTGGGGCAACCAACTCAATGTTTTGTACCCAATTGAATTTTGCCAACTCTTCTAATTTTTCTTTAGAGGCCTGGATATAAACTTCATTAAACGTTGCGTCGTTATTACTGTTTTTTAAAAACAAGCTTGCTAAATCTTGTTCAACACGCTTACGATCAACGCCTTTAAAATAGCTTACAACAACTTTAATTCCGTTACCACCTGTTGCAGCATAATCCGGGATAGCGTTATCCACAATCATGGGATCCAGTTTATATTTCGGATCGACTGCAATCACCGCTCTTATGTTATCAGAAACACTGCTTTTGTTATAAAACTCAGGAGCAATTTCTACATAATAAGCGTTATTCGATAAATAACTAAGTAAAGTTATTCCTTGTGCTTTCAACTTTTGTTGTTCTTCCACAGAAGGAATTTTTGTAAACTGCAGCAAAGTATACTCTGTTTTCAGGCTCTGCTTTGCTGTACTTTTTTTGTCTTTAAACTGCTGTTTAAAATTGGAAGTGGTTGTGATTTTATTTCCATTTAAAGAAATTACAAAATCACTTTCTGATGTCTTCTGTGACCAAATGGGAATGGCCACTAATAACACCAATAGTGTAAGTAGTTTTAATCTCATAAATAAATTGGTTTTTGGTTAACTTAGTGGTTGTTAAGATCGTAAACCTACAAATTAAACTATAATTAACAAATTATATTCCTAGTTAATTTGTTAAAAAAACAAAGTAAATGCCGTTTAACTACAAAATATATAACAAAAAACGCTGAATTTACGGGCAATCAGAGACAAATCGCAGTTCTTAAAAATAAGTAAGTATATTCTCTTAAATCTAAGTTAACCTTGTAATCCAAAACCTAAAACAATAAAAAAAAACCTACAGGATTATCTGTAGGTTTTTGTAAAATATGCTTTCAATAAAATAACTCTATTTTTCAGCTTTTGTTTCTTTTGCTTTTGCTTCCCAATGACTCATCAAATCATCATAATTTACAGGATTTGCTGCTTTTTGATTCACTAGTTTTCCGGAATCAAATGCCCTGACCAGAATCGTTTCAATCAAATAATCCTCATTGGATTCAAATGGTTTGTATTCCATTTTTAAACTTATATCAAACAAATTGGCTGTCGTATTAGATACAAAAGCTTTAAAACCGCTTTTTAAGGTTCTAATCAACTCATAAGTCGTTATTCCGGTCTGTCTGTGAACGAGTTTGACTAAAATCTGTCCTTGTTTACGGGAAAGTTTTTTAAGTCTTGCTTCAAATTCGTTATTGAGATAATCTTCTACAATTTTAAAATATTTTTTCTTTTCACGGTTGGTTTTCAAACGCGCCATTCCGTTATTTAATGCCGTCAATCGGTCAGCTGCAAGTCTTGCATACGGATATACTTTATAAACACGGTTTTGGAGAATCATGAATTGCTTTTGCGCTTCGGGATCCAGTTTTTCCTTTGAAATGATAATTTCGGGTAATTCAATCGTGTCATTCAAAATCGAATCCTGTTCCGTCAATATGTAACCCATTTGCTCATTCTCTTTCGGTTTCACCTGAGCCTGACTTGTTAACGAAATCAATATAAAAAATAAAATAGGGGCAGTAAATCTCATCGAGTCATAATTTAAATGTAAAATTATATATTTATATACAACTCTGATACCAAATTTATAAATTAGCAAAAAAATATTTTTATGAGCACAAAATCAATCTTAAATGACACCTCAATTGCTTTCCTGGAAAGCTATCTCAATAATGCCTCCCCTACAGGCTACGAAAGCGAAGGGCAAAAACTTTGGATGAATTATCTGAAACCTTATGTAGACACTTTTATCACGGATACATACGGGACTGCTGTAGGAGTTATCAACCCTGACGCTCCGTTTAAAGTAGTCATTGAAGGTCATGCCGATGAAATTTCATGGTATGTTAATTATATTACTGACGACGGTTTGTTGTACGTAATCAGAAATGGAGGTTCTGATCATCTGATTGCACCATCAAAAAGAGTACACATACATACTAAAAAAGGAATCGTTAAGGGTGTTTTCGGATGGCCTGCCATTCATACCCGTTTGCGTGACAAGGAAGAAACTCCAAAAATCAGTAATATTTTCATCGATTTAGGCTGTGAAACCAAAGAGCAGGTTGAGGCATTGGGTGTTCATGTAGGATGTGTGATTACGTATCCGGATGAATTTATGATTTTAAATGAGAATAAATTTGTATGCCGTGCTATCGATAACAGAATGGGTGGCTTTATGATTGCCGAAGTAGCTCGTTTACTAAAAGAAAATAATAAAACACTTCCGTTTGGTTTGTATATCGTAAACTCTGTTCAGGAAGAAATCGGTCTTCGCGGAGCCGAAATGATCGCACAAACGATCAAACCTAATGTGGCTATTGTCACTGATGTCTGTCATGATACTACTACTCCGATGATTGATAAAAAAGTAGAAGGAGATTTAAAAATGGGGAAAGGACCGGTTATTGCCTACGCACCTGCCGTACAAAATAAACTGCGTGATCTTATCGTAGATACAGCTGAAGAGAAACAAATTCCGTTTCAGCGTCATGCAACATCCCGTGCTACCGGAACAGACACTGATGCTTTTGCTTACAGCAATGGCGGTGTGGCTTCAGCGTTAATTTCATTGCCTTTGCGTTATATGCATACTACTGTAGAAATGGTACAAAGAGAAGATGTTGAAAATGTGATTCAATTGATTTACGAATCCCTTTTAAAAATTGAAAACAACGAGACTTTTTCTTATTTTAAATAAGTTCCTAGTGATTAGTAATTAGTCCCTGATCTTTTGTGAAAAGTAAGATGTAAAATGTGAGTTGTGTATATTAAGAGTGATTAGTATGTTGCTTTTACATTTTACATTTTACATTTTACATTTTACATCTCACATCTCACATCTCACATCTCACACCTCGCAAACAGAACATTATGAAAATACTCCTTCTTGAAGACGATTTTACGCTATCTAAAGAAATCACTGCATTCTTTACTTCAAATGGATTTGAGTGTTTTTCTTATTATGATGGCTCGTTATTGTTGAAGAAGTATTTTCCTTATGAATATGATTTAATTATTCTGGATATTAATGTGCCCGGAAGTAATGGAATTGAAGTCTGTAAAGGCATTCGCGAAGTCGATAAAAAGACTCCGATTATAATGCTCACTGCTTTTAGCGAAATTGAAGATAAATTAGCATCTTTTGATAATGGTGCCGATGATTATCTCGTCAAGCCTTTTCATTTCAAGGAACTGTATGCCAGAAGCACTTCTTTGTTACGTCGAAAAGAAATTCCGCAACAAGTAGAAACTAAAATAACGATTGCTGATCTGGAAATTCTGGAAAGCGATATGAAGGTATTTCGATCTAATGAAGAAATCAAACTTACTCCTAAAGAATTCAAACTCATTTTAATCTTGGCCCATGCCAAAGGTAAAGTCTTATCGAAACAATTTATTGCCGAAAAACTCTGGGATTATCACATCGAAACCAATCAGAATACCATAGAGGTTTATATTAACTTTTTAAGAAAGAAAATCGACAAAGACCATACTGTTAAACTTATTCGCACCAAAGTGGGTTACGGATATTATTTAAGCGATCAGGAATGACTTTAAAAAACCGAATATCACTTTTAGTAAGCTTGTTGTTTACAATCCTTTTCGGATTGGCTTCTACTTTGATATTTGTTTTATACTCTAATTTCAGGAAAGAAGAATTTCGTGATCGTCTGGAAATTAAGGCGCTTTCAAACATTAAGCTTCTAGTTAACGTCAAAGAAGTTGATGAGCAGCTTCTGAAAATTATTGATCAGAACTCTATTAATCAATTGTACGATGAAAAAACACTGGTCTTTGATTCTAACTTTAAACTCATCTACAGCAGTATAGACGATGCCAAAATCAATTGGTCTGTTGAAGATCTGAAATATCTTAGAAAACATAAAACATTCTTTAAACAACAGGGGGATTACGAAGTATATGGTGTTTTTTACGATACAAAAGACAGGGATTTTTATGCTCTAATATCCGCCACTGACGAATATGGCAAAAGAAAACTATTTTTCCTGAGGTATACATTAATTCTTTCCTATATCTTTTTTACCGGTATATGCTTGGCTCTAACCTCTTTAACAGTAGAAAAAGCAATGAGTCCACTCAATGTTTTTCATCAAAAAATAAAGAATATCAACGAGAACAATCTCGATACCCGTGTTGCTTCCAAAAACAACAAAAATGAAATTGATCTGATCGCCAATGAATTTAATTTCATGATGGACCGAATTGAAGTTTCCTATCAAAAACAAAAAGAATTTACAGCCCATGCCTCACATGAGTTGAGAACTCCCCTATCCAGAATTACCTCGCAGATTGAAAACACCATAGCAGATCCAACAACATCCGACAAAGGAAAAAGCTTTCTAAAAACGATTTTGTCCGACATCAATCAATTGACCGAATTAATTAATTCGCTATTGATCCTCTCTAAAATAGACAATAAGAAAAATGAAAATAAAGAAGTTCATCGTATGGATGAAATTTTGTTTTCGGCTATTGAAAATCTAAACAAAAGTTATCCGGAATTTCTAATTTTATTTGAAATCGAAGAAAGCAACAATCTCGATACCGCTTTAGAAATAAATGGCAATAAGAACTTATTGGAAATTGCCATAACCAATATCCTAAAAAATGCCTGCGTTTACTCTGATAACAAACAAGCCAAAGTAATTATAAGTACTCAGAATGATCAATTAGTCCTTTCGATTTCAAACACTGGGCAAACCTTAAATGAAGAAGAACAAAAAAATCTTTTTCAGCCTTTTATGCGTGGTAAAAACTCGAAAGGCACTAGTGGCTTTGGTCTTGGATTAAGGATTGTTCATCGCATTCTAACACTTCACAACGCATCTATAACCTACAGTGTTCCACATATTAACACGAATTTATTTCAGTTATTTTTTCATTTGTAATTTATTTTAAGTTATTTTTAAGGTAGATTTTAAGGTCTCTTAAAGTCCCGTGATAGCATATTTGTATAAATTAAAATTGATACAATGAAAAAACTATGTGCATTCCTACTTGTACTTATCGGTCCGGTAGTTTTGGCTCAAAAAACGGTCAGCCTTCAGGACTGTGAAAGCCAATTCCTTAAAAACAACCTCTTTTTGTTGGCATCACAATACAATATTGATGCGTCAAAAGCATTAACCATTCAGGCCCGAATTTGGGATAATCCCTCAGTAACAGCAGAACTGAATGCTTACAACCCCGAAAGAAATCAGTATTTTGATATTGGAAAACAAGGGCAAAAAGCATTTGGTATCGAACAGTTAATTTATTTGGGTGGAAAAAAACGCAACGAAATAAAACTGGCACAAACCAACGAACAATTAGCCGAATTACAGTTCAATGATTTACTTCGAACTTTAAAACTGCAATTAAGAAAAAGCTTTTATACCGTATACTACAACAAAAAAAGTCTTGAAGTTACTGACAATCAGCTGGCTCATATTGAAGATTTGATAAGCTCCTACTCTATACAGGTTGAAAAAGGCAATATCCCACTAAGAGATCTTGTTCGTCTGCAATCACTTTACTTAAACTTCAAAAATGAGCGTATGGAGGTGGTTAATGAAAATATCGAGGAACAAGCTAACTTAAAATTACTGCTCAATTCATCCGAAAATGTTATTCCGGAAGTTACAAAAGAAGAATTTAATAAGTATATCAAAACAATTCCTTTTGATCTTAAAACATTTCAGGATGAAGCCATTGCAAATCGTCCGGATTATTTAGCCAAACAAAAAGATATTGAGGCAAACGAAATCAATGTAAAATGGCAAAAAGCATTATCTGTTCCTGATATCACCGTTGGTGCCAATTACGATCAACGCAGTGGGGCTTTTAACAGAGAAGCTAATTTAACCCTTGGGATTCCATTACCCCTTTGGAACAAAAACAAAGGAAATATTAAGTATGCAAAAACGATTCTCGAACAGTCAAAAATTGAAAAGCAGAATTTTGATCTTCAATTGCAAACCGAAATTACAACTGCCTGGAACAAATGGGAAGAATCCCGTAAAAACTATGTGATCATAAAACCTACTGTTAACTCAGACTTTGAAGCAGTTTATAAAGGGATCTTAACCAATTTTCAAAAACGAAATATCAGTCTGTTAGAATTTACCGATTTTATGGAAAGTTACAATCAGGCTTCCGTTCAGGTAAATGAACTCAAGAAAAAAGTGATCCTTTCGGGCGAAGAACTAAATAGTACCATCAACAAAGACTTATTCTAAAACTAAATAAAATGAAATATAAACTACTAATAGGAATTGTTCTCGTAAGTTTATCAGTCCTAAGCTGCAAAAAAGAAGTTGAAAACCCAAGCACTAATACTTCTTTTGCTTTAAGCGAATCGATGCTAAAAACAACTACCACAGCAGAAGCGAAAACACAACCGGTAAAAAATGTACTGAGTTTTTACGGAAAAATCACAGCCGATAATAACAAAATGATTGATGTTTATCCTCTCGTTGGCGGAAACGTGATCAAAGTAAATGTCGAACTGGGAGATTATGTGCGTAAAGGTCAGGTTCTGGCCACCATAAAAAGTACAGACATTGCCGATTTTGAAAAACAATCTATCGATGCTAAAAATGATTTATTGGTTGCCAAAAATCATCTGAAAGTCGCTCAGGAATTATTTGACGGAAAATTAAACTCTGAAAGCGATGTACTTCAGGCAAAATCAGAAGTAAACAAAGCGCAATCGCAATTGAGTAAAGTTCAGGAAACCTATAAAATTTACAATATCAAAGCAGGTTCCATCTACGAAGTAACTGCTCCAATTAGTGGTTTCATCATTCAAAAAAGCATCAATCAGGATATGTTATTGCGAAATGACCGCTCTGAAAACATCTTTGATATCGCCGAAATCAGTGAAGTTTGGGCGTTAGCCAACATCAACGAAATTGATATTAACAAAGTAAAACTGGGTATCGATGCTGATGTAACTACACTAAGTTATCCTGATAAAGTTTTCAAAGGAAAAGTAGATAAAATCTTCAATGTAATTGATCCGGAAACCAAAGCCATGCAGGCACGTATAAAATTGGAAAATCCCGGATACATGCTAAAACCTGACATGAACGCTAATATTAAACTATCGTATAGCGAAAGTGACTCTATGATAGCCGTACCTAGTAAAGCGATTGTTTTCGATAAGAGTAAAAACTTTGTCATGATTTTCAAAGACCGCAACAACATTGAAACCAGACAAGTAGATGTGTACAGAGTCGTTGGCGATGTTACTTATATTTCTAAAGGCTTAAAAGACAATGAAAAAGTAATTACCAATAATCAGTTATTTATCTATCGCGCTCTAAACGAATAAGTATATGGAGAAATCTGTAAAAATATTGAGTTTTGCCACACTGTTTATTTCAACACTATCCTTTTCGCAGGAAACAGATTCGATACGAAAATATAGTCTGGGGTTTCAAATGACATCGATATACCAATACCATCCAGCCTTTCGTGCTAATTATTCCGGTGTAAATAGTATGTCTCCAAAAGAAGAAGGCGCTTTGTCCTTAACATCAACCTTATACCTTGATGTTCCACTTTGGAAAGGAGCTACTTTGACTTTTAACCCTGAAATGTCAGGAGGTGAAGGTTTATCTCAGGCAAGAGGATTGGGTGGCTTTCCAAATGGGGAAACTTTTAGAATTGGAGATACTAAACCAGTAGTTTATGTGGCAAGAATGCTTTTAGAACAAAAGTTTCAATTCAAAAATAACCAGTCATTACAATTGGTTTTCGGAAAATTTGGGTTAGCCGATTATTTTGACAATAACTCCTATTCACATGATCCCAGAACACAGTTCTTAAATTGGGCATTGATGACACATGGATCTTGGGATTATGCTGCAAACACTCGCGGGTATACAGATGGTTTATATGCCAATTATCAGTTTGATTCCTGGCAAATAAGAGCTTCAGTGACTGCTTTGCCTACTTATGCGAACGGGCCAAATGTCGAATTCGGTTTTAAAAATTCAAACGCAATAAATATCGAAATTGAAAAACAAATCACTTTTAAAAATAATGATACGGCCAATTTCAAACTATTAGGCTTTCGAAATGTTGCAGGAATGGGAAATTACGACGAAGCCAACTCCAATTTTATAACAATACCTGATATAAAAAGTACCAGACAAAACGGACGCACTAAATATGGCATTGGTTTAAACATGGATTATACCCACGGAGATACCTGGGGATTGTTTGCGCGAATGAGTTATAATGATGGTAGAAATGAAACCTGGGCCTTTACCGAAATTGACCGATCGGCACAGTTAGGAATGCATTTGAATGGAAAGATGTGGAACCGAAATAAGGATTTTGCTGGTATTGCCATAGTGGCTAACGGATTATCCAATTCGCATAAGCAATATCAAAAATTGGGAGGAGATGGTTTCATGATCGGTGATAGTACTTTAAACTACGGTATAGAACAAATTGCTGAAGTTTTCTATTCGTTCTTAATACCCAACACTCATATCACCCTTTCACCTGATTACCAATTTGCTATTAATCCCGCTTATAATAAAGACAGAGGTCCGGTACAATTTTTCGCTTTGCGCTTTCACACAGAGTTCTAATCGGAAATATATCATATAAAATGCTTTCCAAAGAAGCATCATAAATAAAAATTCATCCTTAAAAATACTTTTTAAAATGAACAAATTCATAAGAAACATTATAGCTTTCTCCTTAAAAAATAAGGCATTTACCTTTTTCTGGGTGGGATTATTGGCCGTAGCAGGATTCATTTCTTTCAAGAATATGCCTATCGATGCTTTTCCGGACGTAACCAACACTCAAATTATTATCATTACACAATGGAACGGGAAAAGTGCCGAAGAAGTAGAACGTTTTGTAACCTCTCCTATCGAGATCTCGATGAACTCGGTACAAAAGAAAACCAGCGTTCGCAGTATTACAATGTTTGGTCTATCGGTAATCAAAATTATTTTTGACGATGGAGTTGATGATACTTTTGCACGTCTTCAGGTCAATAATTTATTAAAAAATGTTTCCCTTCCGGATGATGTAGAACCGGATGTTCAGCCGCCTTATGGTCCAACGGGTGAGATTTTCAGATATATCGTAAAAAGTGACAGCAGAGACAGTAGAGAATTGTTAACCTACCAAAACTGGGTAATAGACAAACAGTTGCGTTCTGTTCCGGGTGTTGCCGATCTAAACGTTTTTGGAGGACAAACCAAAACCTACGAAGTTGGAGTTGATCCAATAAAATTAGCCAAATACAACATTACACCGCTTCAGGTTTATAATGCTGTAAATGGAGGCAACCTGAATGTTGGCGGTGATATCATCGAAAAAAATGGTCAGGCCTTTGTTGTTCGTGGAGTTGGTCTTTTAAAATCAATTCAGGATCTCGAAAATATAATTGTAGACGATGCTAACGGAAATCCTATTTTAGTCAAGAACTTAGCTACTGTTTATGAAAGTGCAATGCCAAGAGTGGGACAAACCGGTTTAGCGAAGAACGATGATGTTGTTGAAGGTATTATCGTAATGCGTAAAGGCGAAAACCCTCAGGAAACCCTGGCTCTAATTAAAGCTAAAATACAAGATCTGAACGATAATGTTCTTCCAAAAGATATTAAACTGGTGACCTTCTACGATCGTGATAATTTAATGAACTTCACGACGGAAACCGTTATGCACAACTTATTTGAAGGGATCATTCTGGTTACCTGCGTAGTATTCCTCTTTATGGCTGATTGGAGAACCACTTTCACCGTTTCGATTGTTATTCCACTTTCCTTATTATTTGCCTTTTTATGCCTTAAAATGATGGGAATGAGTGCCAACTTATTAAGTTTAGGTGCAGTCGATTTCGGAATTATTATTGATGGTGCAGTAGTTATGGTCGAAGGATTATTCGTCGTCTTAGATCATCGGGCACATCAACTGGGAATGACGGCCTACAATAAAATAGCAAAAGGAAGTCTGATCAAAAAAACCGGAGCAGAAATGGGTAAAGCCATATTCTTTTCTAAGTTAATTATTATCACAGCCTTACTCCCTATATTCTCATTCCAGAAAGTAGAAGGAAAAATGTTTTCACCTTTGGCGTATACCCTTGGTTTTGCTTTAATGGGAGCATTATTATTCACGCTGACATTAGTCCCCGTTCTATCACATATTTTATTGAATAAGAATGTAAAAGAAAAAAACAATCCGTTTGTTAATTTCTGGGACCGAATCGTAAGCAAAGGTTTTGCATGGACTTTCAAACACAAGGTAAAAGCACTTGTAGGATCTATTGCGCTTTTAGTAGCAGTTTTCTTCTCAGCAACCTTTTTAGGAACTGAATTCTTGCCACAGCTAAATGAAGGTGCTTTATGGGTAACAGCTGAATTACCAATGAGTACATCATTGCCTGAAAGTGTTAAAACTGCCGCGATGATCCGAAAAGATTTGGAAAGTTTTCCCGAAGTTAAAAATGTTTTGTCGCAAACCGGAAGAAGTAATGACGGAACCGACCCGAATGGCTTTGGATTTATACAGCTTCAGGTTGATCTAAAACCCAAATCAGAATGGAAACGAAAAATTACAATGGACGAGTTAATTAACGAAATGGACGATAAACTTAGAGTTCATCAGGGAATTACGTATAACTACTCACAGCCTGTAATTGATAACGTTGCCGAATCTGTTGCCGGGTTTAAAGCCTCGAATGCCGTAAAAATATATGGTGATGATCTTGACAAATTGGATGAACTATCGAATGAAGTTCTGGCACAGATCAAAAACATCCCGGGTATTAAAGATGCCGGGATTCTTAGAAACGTTGGACAACCTGAAATTAGTGTTGTCCTTGACAGAGATAAAATGGCTGCTTATGGTGTGACCCTGAGCGATGCACAGGCCGTTTTAGAATTAGCTTTTGGAGGAAAAACGGCTACTCAAAAATATGAAGATGACAAAAAATTTGATGTGAGAGTCCGTTTTTCAAAAGAATATCGTAAAGATGAGAATGATATTGCCGAACTTAAAGTTCCAACTATCAGCGGAATTAAAATTCCATTAAAAGAAATATCAGATTTAAAAACCATAACTGGTCCCGCTTTTATTTATCGAGATAATACAAAGCGTTTTATTGGAGTCAAATTCTCAGTCCGTGATCGAGATCTGGGAAGTACGATTGCCGAAGCACAGGCAAAAGTAGCTAAACTAAAACTTCCAACAGGTTACACTGTGGGTTGGACAGGGGAATTTGAAAATCAGGTTCGTGCCAGTGCCCGATTGGCTCAGGTGGTACCGATCAGTTTAATTGGGATATTTGTGCTCTTATTCATTCTGTTTGGAAATATTAAAGATTCACTTTTGGTTTTAGCCAATGTTCCTTTTGCGGTTATAGGCGGAATCATCGCTCTTCACCTTACCCGAATGAATTTTGGAATCTCTGCAGGAGTTGGTTTCATTGCACTATTAGGAATCTGTATCCAGAATGGTGTAATTCTGATCTCAGAATTTCATCATAATCTAAAAGCGAAGTTTTCTCTTGAAGAATCTATTTTTATGGGAGTAAAAGCCCGAACAAGAGCTGTTGTGATGACTGCGTTGATGGCTTCGATAGGTTTAATGCCGGCTGCTATTTCTACCGGAATTGGTTCTGAATCACAAAAACCATTGGCAATTGTAATCATTGGAGGTTTAATTACAGCAACGATTCTAACCCTTTTAGTATTTCCGATAATTTTCTGGGTATTCAACCGCAAAAAACACGTTCCAATTGAATAAAAGCATTGAAGATAGATTAATTGGTTAAATTAATTTGATTAAGTTTTAGCGAAAAAAGCATCATTATATTTAATGGTGCTTTTTTATATATTCTTATATCTGGGTGAAACCGATCTCATACAAAATATGCCGTAAACTTTTCTTTGTGAACAGACTTTTGCCCTTTCAGGGCGTAATCCACAATTGTTATCATTATACATAGAGCTTCGCACCATGTTATTGCCAGAGCTCTTTCAGAGCAAATTCCAATTTCATGTATACCCTTTTTTAGAAACTCTGTGAATCTCTGTGTATTTTTTTTGAGACTCTGTGAAATAGTCATCTATTTAAAATAAAAAACGACCTTCTGCTCAAGGAAGGTCGTTTCATATACTAACTCAAAACTAGATTTAAACTTTTAAAATCTTTTAAAATGGCTATTATTTCTGTCGTACTCGATAATTCTGCATATTTCAAAAACACCATGTTATTGCCAGAGCTCTTTCAGAGCAAATCCCAGTTTCATGTATGCCCCTTTTTTAGAAACTCTGTGAATCTCTGTGAATCTCTGTGCAGTTTTGTGAGACTCTGTGAAATAATCATCTATATAAAATGAAAAACGACCTTCTGCTCAAGGAAGGTCGTTTCATATACTAACTCAAAACTAGATTTAAACTTCTAAACTCTTATTTTAAACCTTTTAAAATTGCTATTGCTTCTGTTGCATTCGATAATTCTGCATATTTCAAAGCGGTAAAACCTTTCTCATTTCTAGCAGATGCATCTGCTCCTTTTGCCAACAATACTTTCAAAATATCTACTTTGTTATAACGTGCAGCGATCATTAAAGGTGATAAACCTTCTGACATTTCGTTTACGTCAGCTCCATATTCTAATAATTTTTTAACGAAATCTAAATCTCCTTTACTAACTGCTACATTTAGCGGTGTTGAAAAGCTGTTTACGACCTCTAATTGTGGTTTCACAACTGTTGTGTGATTTGATGCCATTGAAACATTTGCAAATGCTACTAAAGCTACTCCTAAATAAACGATTGAATTTTTCATAATGATTGATTTTTTAATTGATTGATGATGATTTTTAAATTCTTTGTAAAGGTAATTTGTTTTTATGTATTATGTATAACAAAGTACCATGTTTTAACTAATTCTTAACATTCAATTAATATAAACTGAATAAAGTAATTTGAATGTTAATTGTTAGCTTTCTTAATAGACGCCAGAAGATTCGATTTGTTACAGTTTACAGTAAAAAAATATAAAAAATCTTATTATTTTTTTTCATTGTATTAAATACGAAGCGTAACTTTTCTAACTTTACGGAACAAAAAACTCTGCAAACAAAGGTGTTAACACTTTTAATTGCAGAAAAGAAAAAACTAACAACCTAAAACCACAAACTATGAAGATCCTAAAAAGAATTCTAATTGTTTTAATCCTGATCGTCGCTATTGTTCTGATTGCGGCCAATTTTATGCCTAAAACTTATGCCATAGAAAGAGAAATCACCATTAACAAACCTGTTGACAGTGTCTTCAAATATGTCAGATCTCTAAAAAATCAAAATGAATTTAGTGTCTGGGCCAATCTTGATCCCAAAATGAAATCTACTTATAAAGGAACCGATGGAGATGTAGGTTCAGTTTCTGCCTGGGAAAGCACAGTAAAAGAAGTTGGTGAAGGAGAACAGGAAATCACAAAAATTACGGAAGGAAAACGCATTGACTTTGCTTTACGTTTCAAAAAACCAATGGACGATACGGCTGTAGGTTTTATGTCGACAGAAACTGCACCGGGAAATCAAACAAAAGTAAAATGGGGAATCAGCGGTGTCATTCCATATCCAATGAATATTATGCTGCCGATGATGAAAATGGATCAAATGATTGGCAATGACCTGCAGAAAGGTCTGGAGAACTTAAAAGCCAAAATGGAAGAATAAAAAATTATACTCAAAAAGCCCTGTTATCCTCAATGAGATAGCAGGGCTTTATATATATGACGTGCTAAAAACCGCACCAAAAAATTATTTTACTGAAAGGTATTCTAATACATTTTTATTGATACGCTGGTCAATATTGTCAATATCAGCCTTTACGAATTTTTCGCCTAAAATATTTTCATACAATTCAATATATCTTTCAGAAACAGATTGAATGTATTCGTCTGACATATCCGGAATTTGCTGTCCTTCCTGCCCTTGAAAACCGTTCTCGATCAACCAGCGACGCACAAATTCTTTGGACAATTGCTTTTGCTCCTCTCCTTTTTCCTGTCTTTCCTGATATCCATCGGCATAAAAGTAACGGGAAGAGTCTGGTGTATGAATTTCATCAATTAAAACGATTACACCTTCTTTTGTTTTTCCGAATTCATATTTAGTATCTACTAAAATTAAACCGCGGCTTGCTGCAATTTCAGTACCTCTTTGAAACAGAGCACGAGTATATTTTTCTAAAACAAGATAATCTTCTTCAGAAACAATTCCTTTTGCCAAAATGTCTTCGCGTGAAATATCTTCATCATGAGAACCGTTATCTGCTTTTGTAGTTGGTGTAATAATAGGTTCCGGAAACTTATCGTTCTCTTTTAAACCTTCTGCCATAGTAACTCCGCAAATCTGTCTCCTTCCGGCTGCGTATTCACGTGCAGCGTGTCCTGAAACATAACCACGAATCACCATTTCTACTTTAAAAGGCTCACATAAATGTCCCACAGCTACATTTGGGTCCGGAGTTGCAACCAGCCAGTTTGGTACAATATCCTGAGTTAACTCCATGAACTTTGTCGCAATCTGATTCAGAATTTGTCCTTTATATGGAATTCCCTTCGGTAAAACCACATCAAAAGCCGAAAGTCTGTCGGTTGCTACCATTACTAAAAGATCGTCATTGATGTTGTAAACCTCTCTTACTTTTCCGCGATAAACCGATTTCTGATTTGGGAAATTGAAGTTTGTAGTTGTGATTGTATTACTCATTGTCTAGTGTTGTGTTGTTTTTTTATGAATGCAAATTTAAAACTAATTAAAGGAAAAAAAGAACCTATTCAGATTCTTTTTTGTGTCTCAATCGCAGTTTTCAGTTACAGTTCTAATTTATTGTAATTAAATTGTATTCCCGTTCACTTCGCTATTGGTTAATTCCAAATGTAAAATAGGATACGGTTTACCGCAACCGTCTAAATCAGACATCGATTTTACTTCAAAACCAAAATGTTTGTAGAAATTCAAAGCTTCAACATTGTCTTTGTTAACATCAACTTTTATTACACTTAAATGCTCAATTGCATACTTTAAAAGAGTTTTTCCAATCCCTTTTCCAATCTCATTTGCCGAAACAAACAACATTTCCAGATTTTCATCACTCGTGCCCATAAACCCAACAATCTCCTTTGCACTATTCTTAATACAATGCAATGTTACATGATCAAAAAAACCAGGAATTATTGTTTTGTAAAATTCAAAATCTTCATCTTTTAAAAAAAAATGTGTTGCTTTGACAGAAGATTGCCAAACATTCATCAAATCTTTGTACTCACTAATTTCTACTTTATCAATCATTTTATCTTTATTACAAGTTACTTCTTTCTTTTAATCCTAATAATTCGCTTCAATCCAGCTATAAAATACAAAGTCCCCTTTCATGATACATAAATGGGGACTTTATAACTGCTAACGTACATTTTTTTAGTTAGTTTTTCAGTCGAAGTTTTCAATCGCAGTCTTCGCACTGCAAACTGAGAACTGTATACTGAGGCTGAAAACTCCTATTTCAGCAATGTCGAATTAAACAAGTTTAAGATTCTGCTGTATTCGTCAATCCAGGAATAAGTTTCTTTAAATCCATGTGCTTCCACAGGAAATGAAGCCAAGCTCCAGTTCTTTTTCTGAAGTTCTATAAAACGCTGAGACAAACGAACAATGTCTTTGTACTCCACATTATCGTCTACCATTCCGTGTAACATTACTAAATTTCCTTTTAAATTATCGGCATAATAAATAGGAGAACTTTTCTTGAAAGCTTCCGGATCTGTTTCAGGAAAATTTAAAATGTTTCCGGTATATCCGTGATTGTAATGCGCCCAATCCGTTACAGAACGTAAGGCAGCACCAGAGGCAAATTCACCCGGAGCAGTCAACATTCCCATTAAAGTGATGAAACCGCCGTAAGATCCTCCATAAATACCCACTCTGTTAGCATCAATACCATATTTCTCAACCAAATATTTTTTCCCGTCTAAATGATCCGACAAATCTTTTCCTCCCATAAAACGATAAATTCCGGTTCTGAAATCACGACCATAACCATCACTTCCTCTGTAATCTATATCCAAAACAGTATATCCCAAATCAGTCAATAAATTATGAAACATATACTCTCTGTGATAATTGCTCCAGTAATTGTGGGCATTTTGCAGATAACCTGCTCCGTGAACAAAAATGATTGCCGCTTTGTTGGCGTTTTCTGTTTTTGGAGTATATAATCTGGCATTTACCGGAGTTCCGTCCTGAGCTTTGAAAGTGATTACTTCCGGTTCTCTCCATTTGTATGCTTTAAAGTTTTCGGAAACTGAAGAGGATATTTGCTGTAAACTTGCATTCTTTTTATTGTCAGCAATATAAAAATCCCATGGAATATTTTTATACGAATAACGTACTAAAAGTGATTTCTCGTCCGGAGAAACGACTACTTCATGCGCGCCGTCTTTGATTAAAACTGGTTCCAAAGTACCACCTGCTGCAAGCAATTTATAGAAATTTCGGTTTCCCGGATGTGTTGTATTGGTTGTTAAATAAAATGTCTTTTTATCATTAGACAAAGCTACATCGCGAACTTCCCAATTTCCGGTAGTCAATTGAGTCTTTTTACCTGACTTCAGATTATAAGTATACAAATGTGAATAACCAGTTGCCTCAGACTGGAAATAAATAGTTTCATTGTCTGCTAAAAAACCTAAAACTCCGGAATCAAATGAATACGATGGAATTCCGGGCCCCGCGATCCACGCATCGTCATGCTGATGTTCGATTTCTTTAAACGTCCCATTCTCAAGATTCAGATTCACCAGCCATCTGTCTTTGTTGTCCTGACTTCTGATTTCAACAATTGCTGCAGAACCATTTTCGTTATACACAGGAGCCTGAGCTGCAATTAAACGATCTTCTTTGGCTTTATTTTTTAAATTATCGTACGTTTCATAATACTTCGGATTGTCCTGAATATGACTTAAAGTCGAGAAATTAACATAATAAACGGTGTCTTTAGCAACAGAGTAAATTCCGAATTTAGTCTTTACCAGATTGGCTGTCGAAACTTTCTCTTTGGTATCAGGAGTTTGATTATAACCGTCATCTGTTATAAAAACCTCCATTTTTTCTTTTTTATTGTCTGATTCTTCAGCCAAACTAAAAGTGGCAAAATTTCCGTTCGGATCTGCTTTTAAATTGTAAAAGTTGTCTTTTCCATAAAAATATTCTTTTGCAAAATCAGATTTAACAGCTTTACTTTTGGCAAGATTCCATTGCTTTTTGGCTGCAGCATCTCTCACAAACTGAAACAATTCTTTTTGCTGTGTCTTTAAAAAGGATTCTTTATCAGGAGTTTTTTCTTTTTTTACTCCTTTTTTAAAGTTGGTTAACTGCAAAACGGTTCCTTCTTTTGCATTGTATTTAAAAATATTATCATTCTGTTCGAAGAATACAACTCCTGTAACTGCGCCTAGTTCAACATTTGAAACCGGGGTACTTTGCTGAATAATTTTCTTAACTGTTTTTGTACTGATGGTATACGAATACAAACCTCCTTTGTCGCTGTAATACACTACGTCTGAAGTTGGTTTTCTTTTAAAATCCAGTTTAGAAAAAGCGGCTTCTTTTGGCTCGACCAAAGTTGGTTTTGCTGCTCCTTTTTGCCAGGAATAGGTATTTGCGCCTAGTTCATTGGTTGGGTTCCATTCGAAATATACTTTTTTACCGTCTAAAGACCAGCGTCCGTAAGTCGGTTGATTTCCAGTAAAGCCCTCTCCTTTCATTATTTCTTCTAATTTCAGAGTTTGGCTACTGCCCGAAACCGATAGCATAAAAAAGGCAAGAATAAAAATGTTTTTTGTCATGGTATAGTTTTTAGATAAAACAAAAATACACTTTGAAACTTACTAAAAAAATGTTTTTACAACTTCAGACAGCCAATCTGTCAAAGAGATAAAAAAAAGTCTTCAAAAACATATTTTGAAGACTTTCAGATTCTTTGATTGTAAAACGGTTTACAGTTTAAAGCGATACAACAAATTCTTATTTTTAATCCATTACGAATTCTTTATTCAAAATCTTAGAAGCGATGTAATTGGCAACACCGTCTTCTGCATTGGTTTTAATTACTTCCAGATTTGGTAAAGTTTCTTTTAGTAAGGCCGGAGCATTCCCCATAATCAAACCTTTCCCTGTTGATTCTAACATTTGTACATCATTGAAACCGTCACCAAAAGAAACTGCTTCTTCCAAAGAAAATCCCTCTTTTTCTAAAACACGTTGAATCGCTACGGCTTTATCAACCGATTTGTCCATGAATTCCAAACAGGTTGGCAAGCTAAATGCATGGTGTAAATCACTGGATGAATTTGCCAAAATCGCCTCTTTTAGGGCTACCAGTTTTTCGTGATTCTCATGCGAGAAGAAAATTTTAATGGCTGCAAAATCTTCCAGGGTTTTATAATCTACCAATTCAGGACGGTATTTTAATTCGGCTTGAAAAGCATTTAATCGTTCATTAACTCTATTGGTCTGCCAAACGTTTTCTTTGAACAGAACCACTGTGATTTCAGGATCAATCTCGACATTTAATGCCGCTTTTACCACATCGCTTTTTAAATCGAACGCAAAAAGCTCTTCTTTTTTAGGAGAATGAATTCTTGCTCCGTTTGAGCTCACGAGATAAACCGGAACTTCAAGCGTTTCAATAATAGCCATAGCATCCAGATGATGACGGCCTGTAGCTACGATAATAAGATAATTTTGATGGTGGAGTTCCTGAAAAATGGATTTGGTATAATCTGATATTCTGTGTTGAGGGTTGAGTAAGGTTCCGTCTAAATCGGTTACTACAACTTTTATATTTTTAAGCTTTGTCATATTAAAATTCAGGTATTTATGAATGACAAAATTACGGCTTTGCTTGCAGAAGAGCAAAAATTACCCCCTTCGAAAGCTTCAAAAACAGCAAGTTTATTATATATTTAACTATTACGTTAACTATTCCATTTTAAATATTCAAACTTTAATAATTCCGGTTTTGTATAAATGGAGAGCTTGTTCTATAATTTGTTCGATTCTTTCTACGGGTAAATCTTTTTCAGGCTCAAAAAGCATAATTTTCATTCTCGATCGGGCTTCCTGAAGTAAAAAAGGTTCATCAAAGTGTTTTCCTTCTACCATTCCAATATAGGGCTTTTTGTATTTTTTATGCATCCACAAATAACAGAACATTTTCCCTTTATAACAGAAGAAAGGCATCCCGTATTTTAAAACATGAGTAATCTCTTTGTCCTGTCTTAAGATAATCTCTTTTAAGGCCAAAAAGACTCCTTTCCCAGGTTCCTCTTGTTTTAGGTAGAAATCATCTAGTTGTTTCATCTCCTTATTTTTTCAGTTTTTGCAAAAATAATTTTTAAAGTATCCGGACAACCGGAATTTTGCTTTAATTTATAAACTAAAGAATCATTTTTAAGGTAAAATTTTTCTTTAGTAAATATTGCGAATGATTTATTATTCGTAGGTTCACAGTTAGGTATTGTCAAAATATTTTTTCGATCATATTCCCCATAAGAAATGCATTCTACAAATGGAAACATCCTATAACAAGTGTCACTACTTGTACTATTTAATTCTATCGTATCACCAAATCTTTTCCAATTCCCTTTAGAAACTACCCTCCAATCACACCCTGCACTTGCATATTTAAAAGTACCGTCTATATTAATTTTTAAGGTTGACCTGTTTGGAATTATATATTCAGTATCATACCAAGTTCCACCAAATTTATTTAGCGAGCTTTCTGATTTTTTGCACGAAATCAAACTAACAAGAACTAAAATTGTGCTAATTCCAAATTTCATTAATTTTACTTTTAAACTTCTAACTCAAAAAAAATATTCGTTTTACACCTCTCTCCTTAAAGATTATTAGGTATAAAACGAATATTAATAAATGTTAAAACACATTTTACGATTTACATTTAACATTTCGCTATAATTAAACTTAGTCGTGATTTTCGATCTGCTTGTAAGCGTCAATTACTTTTTTGACTAATCGGTGGCGTACAATATCCTTATCATCGAGATAAATAATTCCGATACCTTCAATGTCTTTCAGTACCAAAAGCGCTTCTTTCAGACCGGAAATAGTTCTGCGTGGCAAATCGACCTGTCCGGGATCACCCGTAATCATAAATTTGGCGTTTTTACCCATACGGGTCAGGAACATTTTCATTTGCGAATGTGTCGTATTCTGCGCCTCATCTAAAATTACAAAGGCATTATCAAGTGTGCGTCCACGCATAAAGGCTAATGGTGCAATCTGAATAATTCCTTTTAAAATGTAATCCTCTAGTTTTTCGTTAGGAAGCATGTCGCGCAAGGCATCATAAAGAGGCTGCATGTAAGGATCGAGTTTTTCTTTCATATCGCCGGGTAAAAATCCCAGGTTTTCACCTGCTTCTACCGCCGGTCGGGTCAATATGATCCTTTTTACTTCTTTGTCTTTAAGCGCTTTTACCGCCATGGCAACACCCGTGTACGTTTTTCCGGTTCCGGCAGGTCCAACGGCAAATACCATATCATTTTTTTTGATGGTATCTACCAGTAACTGCTGGTTAGGCGTCATGGCTTTAATGATTTTACCGCCAACACCATGAACTAATATTTTGTCATGATCGTATGCTTTTTTTTCATCTTGTCCATCACTCATAATTACCCTTTCGATCACATTATCATCAATGTTATTGTATCGGGTAAAATGAAGCATAAGCCTCTGGAATCTTTTTTCGAATTCATCTAAAACTTCTTTCTCGCCAAATGCCTTCAAAGTGGTCCCTCTCGCTACTATTTTAAGCTTTGGGTAATACTTTTTAATGATTTCAAGATGCGTATCCTGAGCACCCCAAAAGTCTTTTGGAGCGATGTCTATGAGCTCAATAATTCTTTCGTTCAAATGAGATAGTTTTAAATTAAAAATAAATCAGTTTTTTATAAATCAGTAGTTGTCGGGTCTTTTTTTAGTCGCAGTTTCGACGGGAGTTTTCGGCTGGTGTGACCGAGACTGAAAACTCTGGCCAATAATTGCAATTTGTCTTTTCATTTCTTCATTTTTGCAATTACTATTACTAGCTTTGCATTTCTCAAATTTAATGAAAATTAGATTTAAATACTACCAATAGTTATAAACAAAATTATGTCAATAATTACCCTCACTACCGATTACGGCTTAAAGGACCACTTTGTTGGTTCACTAAAGGGTAAAATACTATCGGAGTATCCGGAGGTTACGCTTGTTGACATTTCGCATGACATTGACCCATTTAACACAGCCGAAGCGAGTTACGTCATTGGTGCATCGTATTTGAGTTTCCCAAAAGGAACCGTTCACTTAATTGGGGTAGATATCGAACGCAATAAAGAAAATCAGCATATTGCTATGCAATGGAACGATCATTACTTTATTTGTGCTGATAATGGTATACTGAGCATGCTTACGCAGAAAATTGTTCCGCAAAAAATTGTTGCCATCAATATACATGACCGCTTTCCCAGCGAATTTAGCGATTTGGATATTTTCATTAAGGTCGCCTGTCACATTTCTAAAGGCGGCTTGCTTAATGTTATTGGCAAAGAAATCAAAGAAATCAAGCAAATCACAGAATTACAGCCTGTAGTTGCCGGCGACAACAACTCCATAAAAGGTTATGTGATTTACATCGATCATTTCGGGAACGTGGTAACCAATATTTCGAAAAGACAGTTTACAGAAGTGGCAAAAGGACGGGCTTATGAAATTGTCATGAAACCCAAAAGTATCAAAACCATTTTACCCAATTACTCCGCCATTGCGAGCTCGGAAAAATATCCCATAAAAACATATGAAGGAGAGAAACTGGCTATTTTTAACGAAGCCGGATTCCTTGAAATTGCCATTTTCAGGAGCAATCCGTCTAAAGTGGGTTCTGCGAATAGTCTTTTAGGTTTAAATTACAGAGATGTTATTACGATTAAATTTTTATAATATTTTTTGGATTTCAGATCTGAAATTTCAAACTTAAAATACACAAAATTTCGAATTTATTTTTTTTCATCAAAAGAACAATCAATTTTGGTATTTTTGCGCACCTTTAGTTTTTGAGATATCCATAATCTAAAATCTAAAATAAGAAATCTAAAATTGCAATATGTTTGTTCGAATAGTAAAAATGAGTTTTCATGAAGAGAAAATCCCTGATTTTCTGGAGAATTTCGAAAGTGTGAAAAATAAAATACGGGAAGCGAATGGAAATCGTTTTTTAGAGTTGTATCAGGATAAAAATAATAAATGCATATTTTTCACTTACAGCTACTGGGAAACCGAACAGGATTTAGAAAATTACAGACAATCCGAACTTTTTAATACGGTTTGGAGTTTCACCAAAAAACTTTTCAATGCCAAACCCGAAGCCTGGAGCGTGGATAAATTGGTAAGCTTAAATTAGTTTCAGGTTTCAGGTTTCAAGTTTCGCATACTGCGCAAAACAGCACAACTTGAAACCTGAAACCTGAAACAAAATAAACGATTAAACAAATAAACGTTATACATGAAATCAATCATTTTAAGAGAAATAAAATCTTTTTTTGGCTCTCCTATAGGTTATTTGGTCATTGCAATCTTCTTAATCAGCAATGGACTATTCTTATGGGTATTTGAAGGCGACTACAACATTTTAAATACAGGTTATGCCGATTTAACACCCTTTTTCACCCTGGCTCCGTGGATTCTGATTTTTCTGATTCCGGCTGTCACCATGAGAAGTTTTTCTGATGAAAAAAAACAGGGAACACTGGAATTACTATTAACCAAACCTTTATCGATCTGGGAAATTGTTAACGGAAAATTTCTGGGCTCTTTCTTATTAATTGTTTTAGCCATCGTTCCAACACTTATCTATGTGAAAGTCATTTCAAATTTAGGTGCTCCGGAAGGAAATATCGATATGGGAAGTACTATCGGTTCTTATTTTGGACTATTATTTTTGATTGCTGCTTACTCCGCAATCGGGATCTTTACTTCTACCCTGTCCGAAAATCAGATTGTGGCTTTTATCATAGCCGTTTTTCTGTGCTTTATTCTTTATTTTGGTTTTGAAGGACTCGCATCACTGATTCCGGGATCTTTTTCTGCTATTGTTTCTGTCTTTGGAATGCAGGATCATTTTAAGAGTATGAGCCGCGGTGTAATCGATACTCGTGATGTAATTTATTTCTTAAGCATCACTGTATTGTTTCTCTCGTTTACTGTTTATCAATTAAAATCATTTAAAGCGTAATGAAGTCATCTACTCAACAAAATATTAAGACATTAGGCATCACCGTTTTTGTTTTAATCGCTTTAAATGTATTGGGAAGCTTGTTTTTTCACCGATTCGATTTAACCAAAGACAAACGATATACTTTATCTGAAACTTCTCTACAAATCGTAAAACAGGTAAAGAATCCCCTATCAATTAAAATTTATATGCAGGGAGAGCTTCCGGCTGACTTTAGACGTCTTCAGCAGGAAACCCGCCAGTTACTGGAAGAATTTCAGGCCTACAACAGCAATATTGTTTTTGAATTCGTTAATCCACTGGAAAACGAAGACGAAAGCATGGACGTTATTAAATCCTTGTATCAAAAAGGTCTTACACCAATAAACATTACGGTTGACGATAAAGGAAAACAATCCCAGGCAATGGTATTTCCATGGGCTGTTGCGGTTTACAACAATAAAGAAGTTAATATTCCATTGTTGAAAAACATCATGGGAGCTTCAACCACACAAAAAGTAATCGGATCGATTCAGCATTTAGAATACTCGATTGCAGATGCGATCAATAAAATCAGCAGAGACAGACAGAAAAAGGTAGCTATTATAAAAGGAAATGGAGAGTTGAACGAAATTCACATTGCCAAAATGCTACAGCAAATTCGCGAAAGCTATTATATTGGTCCGTTTACATTAGATTCTGTAGCCCAAAATCCAACGGGGACTTTGGCGGCACTTAAAAAATACGATTTAGCCATCATCTCAAAGCCAACCGAAACTTTCTCGGATGAGGAAAAACAGGTTTTAGATCAATTCATCATGAACGGAGGCAAAACTTTATGGCTAATTGATCAGGTTGCCGCTGATATGGACAGCTTGTACAATCAGGCGGGAGCAACTCTGGCTTATCCGAGAGACCTGAACCTTAACGATATGTTTTTCAAATACGGAATCCGAATCAATCCTGATCTGATCAAAGACGAACAAGGAAGCCCGCTAAAACTGGCTACCGGCGAGCAAGGAAGCGCCACACAATACCAGGATTTCATATGGAAATACGCTCCTCTGGTACAGCCAGGCAGTCAACATCCAATCGTTAAAAATCTGGGAGGAATCAAATTTGATTTCGCCAGCCCGATTGATACTTTAAAAAACGGAATTAAAAAAACAGTTTTACTGCAATCGTCTCCTTATTCAAAAGCAATCGGAACTCCTGCTCCTATTACTTTAAATAGTGTAACTGAAAAAACGACGCCACAGGATTATCCAAACAAAGGAAATGTTCCGCTTTCGGTTCTACTAGAAGGATCCTTCCACTCCGCTTTTGAAAATCGTGTTTTACCTTTTAAAGAAGATTCGTTCTTAGCAAAAGGAAAACCAAACAAAATGATCGTGATCGCTGATGGAGATCTTGCCAGAAATCAACTGGACAAAAATATGATGCCGGTTGAACTGGGCTACGATCAGCGTACCGGAAACCTCTACGACAACAAAGATTTTATGATGAACTGTATTAATTATTTGCTGGATGATACAGGACTTATTAACATTAGAAGTAAAGATGTCAGCCTGCCTTTATTAGACAAAGAGAAAGTTTATGAAAATTACACCCTCACGCAATTCATAACTATCGGACTTCCAATTCTAATTTTATTGATTTTCGGACTGGCATTTACTTACCTCCGAAAAAGAAAATACAGTAAATAGATGTTAATAAAAAAAATGCACAAATTAAGATTGTTTACGATATATTTGTAAAACCTATCTTAGTTGAAAAAGACTAAAGAAAAGAGCAAAAAAATAAAACAATAGAGATGAAATTTATAGTATCGAGTTCGTACTTATTAAAACAATTACAAGTTTTAGGTAGTGTAATTAACAGTAACAATACGTTGCCAATTTTAGACAACTTTTTATTTGAACTAAACAACAGCGAACTGACCGTTTCGGCTTCAGATCTTGAAACTACCATGTCTGCTACGTTGTCAATCGATTCTACAAGTAAAGGCAGCGTTGCCGTACCTGCTAAACTTTTGCTTGAAATTTTAAAAACGTTCCCGGAGCAGCCTTTAACTTTTACTGTTGAGGAAAACAATACTGTTGAAATTAGTTCAAACTCAGGAAAATATGCTCTTGCATATGCTGCGGGAGAAGAATTTCCAAAATCAGTAAGTCTTGAAGAACCATCTGTAACGCTTGTTCCTGCTGATGTTTTGGCAACTGCTGTAAGTAAAACTATTTTCGCTGCCGGAAATGATGATTTACGTCCGGTAATGTCGGGAGTTTTCTTCCAATTCTCACCAGAAGGATTAACTTTCGTAGCAACAGATGCTCATAAATTGGTAAAATATGCCCGTACAGATGTAAAAGCATCTCAGGTAGCTGATTTTATCATGCCTAAAAAACCTTTGAATATTTTAAAAAGTATTTTAGGAACTTCAGATGCTGAAGTAAAAATTGAATACAACGATTCAAATGCGACTTTCTCATTTGACAATTATATTTTAACCTGTCGTTTGATTGACGGAAAATACCCTAACTATGAAGCGGTAATTCCAAAAGAAAATCCAAACAAACTAATGATTGACCGTTCTTTATTTTTAAGCTCGGTGAAACGTGTGGCCATTTTCTCTAACAAAACGACACACCAAATTCGATTAAAAATTGCCGGAGCTGAATTAAACGTCTCTGCAGAAGATATCGATTACTCTAATAAAGCAGAAGAAAGACTAACTTGTGATTATCAGGGAGATGATCTTCAAATTGGTTTCAACTCCCGTTTTTTAACTGAAATGCTGACAAACTTACAATCAGATATGATTATGCTGGAAATGTCATTACCTAACAGAGCAGGAATCCTAACTCCGGTTGACGGTTTAGAAGAAGGAGAAACTGTTACGATGTTAGTAATGCCGGTAATGTTAAATAGTTAACATCAAAACTTCTTTTTGTTACAGAGATCTTTTTTAGTTTCAAATTAAAGACATATCATTGTAAAAAAAATACAACATCGCTATTAACCAACCATTTTTTATACCTAGAAACCGCAATTCCCAAAAAGAGTTGCGGTTTTTTATTCTACTAAACCCGACAGGTTTCTAAAACCTGTCGGGTTTGCTAATCGAAAACTTTTTTTCCTTATTTTTGATTTATGAAAATAGAAATTTGGTCGGACATCATGTGTCCGTTTTGTTATATCGGAAAAAGACAATTGGAAACGGCTTTAGCTGAATTTCCTAATAACGAGTTTGAAATTGAATGGAAAAGTTTCCAACTTGATCCTACTATCGAACCACAAACAGGTAAAGACGTTTATACGTTTCTTGCTGAACGAAAAGACATCTCTGTTGAACAATCCATCGAAATACATAAAGGAGTTGTAGAACACGCTAAAAGTGTCGGTTTAGACTATCATTTTGACAAAGCGATAGTTTCAAACTCCCTGTCAGCACATCGCATTATCCATTTGGCCAAAGCCAAAAATCTTGCTGATGAAATGGAGGAAATTTTCTTTAAGGCTTATTTTACAGAAGGAAGAGACCTGAACGATCCGGACACTCTGATTGAACTTGGTGTAAAAGCAGGTTTAAGTCCCGAGGAAGTCAAAGAGACAGTTGAAAATGAAAGACTTTACATTAGCGACGTCCACACCGATCTTATTCAAGCGCAGAATATGGGTATACAAGGAGTTCCGTTTTTTGTTTTTGATCGAAAATATGCGGTTTCAGGAGCTCAGCCTGTTGAGGCTTTCGTAAATACGATCAAAGAAGTACAGAAGTGATTTTAGATTGTAAGTTGGTCAGCTCTTCGACTTCGCTCAGAGGGACAACTTACAATCTACATTTTACATTTTTTCCCTTGTGGTTGCTTTATGTAAAGTTGTCTCACTCTTCGGCTTCGCTCAGAGGGACAACTTACAATCTACATTTCACATTTTTTCTCCTTGTAGTTACTTTATGTAAAGTTGTCCCACTCTTCGACTTCGCTCAGAGGGACAACTTTACAATCTATATTTTACCTCTTACATCTTACAATCATATCACTCCCATTTTCTTCATTAAAAAGGTTGCGCTCTTATTTTTACAGATTCCATCACGCAACTTGTAATCAAAGTGAAGTTCGTTATCTTTAATTTCGACTTCAAAACACTGATTGGTTAAAACCTCAGGGGATTCATTTGTTGTCAAACACACCTCAATATCGTGTGTCGCAATCGCACCAATTGCCTTTTTCGCGATTACTTTTTTAACGACTTCGATTGTTCCGTTTCGTTTATCATCGGAGTTTGTTCCTCTCAGAATCTCATCTAACAAAACAAAAGCCGGACGATCTTCTAAAGCATCCATAATTTGCTTTAATCGTTTAATTTCGGCAAAGAAGTACGATTCACTATCGGCTAACGAATCGGACAATCGCATTGAAACTAAAACAGGAAGTGGATGTATATTAGCTTTTGAAGCACAAACAACTGAACCAATTCCACCTAAAACCATATTAATTCCTAAACTTCTCAAAAAAGTACTTTTACCCGACATATTTGAACCCGTTAGAATCATGAAAGATTCAGGATAAAAGTGAGTATCATTCCCTACTCTTGTTGTTGGATTCAACAAAGGATGACTCAAATTTGAAAATCCAATTTGATACTCGGAATTAATTTCAGGAAACACAAAATCAGGATTATTATAGGATAGGTTGGCTAAACTGTTCAGAGCTTCAAATTCACCAACTATATTAATCCATTGCTCCAGCTTTTCAGAATAGTTATCTTTCCACTTTAAAAGCGCTTGTAAAACATGCAGATTGAATAAAAACATACCATTAAAAACCGTAGCCGTCACAAAATTATTGATCGTATCCATTCTCGAAAACAACTCTGAAAGATCTTTTAAATGTTTGCTCGCCGTTGCATTCTTAAAAATAAGCTCCTGCTGTAACGCAATCAATCTTTTTGACTGAAAAGTTTCCGTTTCAATTTTCTGAACCAGTAAACTATATTGCTTAATCATTTTATCCACATTATCAGCCTTTGCTATCTCTGACTGAATTCGTTTAAAAGAACTACCTAAAACAATCATATTCGCAATAAAAATATACGACAGATAAGATAATAAAATTATTTTTGAAGTAATGAAATAAGCTGTTAGAAAGCCAAAAAATAAGACTGGAAGAATAACTGATAATGCAATTAAAACTTTAGGTAATTTATTATTTTTAAATGATTTCCAATAAATTAAAGCATCATAAGTATTCTTTGTGTCATAACTAATCATTGCCAGGGCCAAAAAATCCTGACGCCAATCCATTTTAGTTTTCAATTCGTTGATTGCTTCCTGATTTTCGAGAATAGTTTCATTGGAATACAAATTAAGTAATCGATTTGCCAGTGTTTTTTTTCCGATATAAGTGGCGGTTCTGTTAAGATTTTGAAACAAAGAATGTTCTCCAAAAATATCGAGATCGTACGCATACGGATGATTGAAGTCATTGAATTCTATTCCGTTCTCAAAAGGAAGTTTTTCTCTTTTCAGATAAGCAATTTCGTTCTGATTTAGTTTTAGAACTGCCTTAGTATGTTCTCTCTTAAAAGATAAATGCGAATGAACACGCATTAAAAAAAGAAAACCAACAAAAGACAGAAAAGCAAAAGCTACGTAAAGTATTTCATTCGTTTTTATGTAGTAAAACAATAAAAACAAACACAGAAATACGCTTAAAAGGCGCAGCATACTGATGCTATTGTGTTTTTTGTTGATTTTATTAAAGAGTACTGTATAGTATTCAACTTTATTGTGATAGGCTTCCATTCTTATAAATTAATGAAACACAAATATAGCTTTTACACTTACATTCTAATACTAATTAGTCTCTGAATTTAGGTTTCATGCATAACCAAAACCGGTATCGAAACTTCCTTGGTTATTTTTTTACTGAAACTGGATTCGAAAATACTTTCAAAAAAAGTTTTTTTATGTGTAATAACCGTCAGAACGTCCACATCTTTATAGAGGACAAAATCAAGTATCGTCTCTTTTACTTCATCGCTTGGCAGTACCAGGAACTCTACATTTTCATGAGCAAATTCTTTATCCCATTCTTTAATTGTGGCATCAGAAACATCTGTATTTGATGCTCTAACGTATAAACTTTTTACTTTAGCATTTGTTTTTTTTGCTATTTCCAAAACTTTTCGAAGCTCAGCCTTGTCTTTCTCACGGTAGCGGGTTGTAAAACCAATTGTTTTTATTTTTTTGAATTTTGCATCTGCAGGGATACACAAAACGGGTACTTTAACTTCTGAAATTACAGAACTTGTATTTGACCCCAGAAAGAATTTTGTCCAGTCTGAAACACCTGAAGTTCCCATTATCACAAAATCGATATGATCCTCTTCTACTGCATTTTTCAGATTAAAAATCAAATCACCATCCATTAGACGATGTTTAATCACAATATGATCTAATTTTCGTTCTGCAGCAATAGTTCTAAGCTTCGGAATCTCATCTTTAAACATTTCAAACTTTGCCAGTTCGATTGAGCTGTAAATGGAAGCATAATTTTCAGGGAAAAACTGACTATCGTAAACCGGAATCTCAAAAGTGTGTAACAAAACTAATTCGGCGTTTACAATTTTGGCAAATTCTAAGGCATGGACAAAAGCATTTGTCGCCGCTTCTGAAAAATCTGTGGGAAATAATATCTTTTTCATTTTGCTTGAGATTAAAGGTTTGTTTCTCAAATTTAAACATTCTAATTTCAAATCAAACTGATAATTATCAGTATTTTAACATTTAAAAAATTACTAAAATTGATATTTAAGAGACTACAAGTCTCATTTTCAACTCTACTTTGAATTCGCAACTTTATGGCTTTTTTTATACCTTTGCCACATGATAAATCAAGACTCTATAGTTGCATTGGCTACCCCATCCGGGGCTGGAGCTATTGCGATCATTCGTATTTCAGGTTCCGATGCTATTACCATTGGGAATTCGGTTTTTAAATCCATCAAAAACAAAGACTTAACACTACAGAAAACCCATACTTTGCATCTAGGTCATATTGTGGATGATTCTAAAACACTTGACGAAGTATTAGTTTCCGTTTTTAAAGGACCGAACTCTTATACAGGAGAAAATACGATCGAAATTTCATGTCATGGCTCGACTTATATTCAACAGCAAATTATTCAATTATTGCTCAGAAAAGGATGCCGAATGGCCGATGCAGGAGAATTTACCCTTAGAGCTTTTCTAAATGGAAAACTTGATTTATCGCAGGCAGAAGCGGTTGCTGACTTGATTTCATCAGATAATGAAGCGTCACATCAAATCGCTATGCAGCAAATGCGCGGTGGTTTTAGCAATGAAATTGCCAAACTTCGTGAAGAGTTACTAAACTTTGCTTCTTTAATCGAATTAGAGCTGGATTTTGCTGAAGAGGATGTAGAATTTGCCGACCGAACGCAGTTTCATGATTTACTGAATAGAATTGAATTTGTTCTAAAACGTCTTATTGACTCGTTTGCCGTTGGTAACGTTATTAAAAACGGAATTCCGGTGGCTATCGTAGGCGAACCCAATGTGGGTAAATCTACTTTACTAAATGCCTTATTGAACGAAGAGCGCGCTATTGTTTCTGACATTGCGGGGACAACACGCGACACGATCGAAGATGAACTAGTGATTGGCGGAATTGGTTTCAGATTTATTGATACAGCAGGAATCCGCGAAACTAAAGATGTAGTCGAAAGCATCGGAATCAAAAAAACATTTGAAAAAATTGACCAGGCTCAGCTTGTGGTCTTTTTATTTGATGGTTTCAGGTTTCAGGTTTCAGGTTCTGACTATATTGTAGAAATCGAAAAAGTAAAAAACAAATACCCTCTTAAGCCTATATTAGTTGTCGTCAATAAGGTTGATTTATTGAGTGAAAATGAAATTGAGAACATTAATCAAAAACTTGAAACTTTAAACTTAAAACTTCTAAAAATTTCGGCTAAAGAAAATATTGGAGTGGAAGAATTAAAGAACCAACTGCTTTCTTATGTCAATACCGGAGCACTTCGTAATAATGAAACTATTGTAACCAATACAAGACATTACGATTCTCTACTTAAAGCACTGGATGAAATTCAGAAAGTAAAATTTGGTCTTGAAACGAATCTTTCAAGCGACCTTATTGCACTTGATATTCGCGAAGCTTTATACCAATTTGGCCTTATTACCGGTCAGGTTTCTAATGATGAATTACTAGGGAATATTTTTGCTAATTTCTGTATTGGAAAATAGAGAGACAAAATATCACAAAACAACAACAAACAAATCAGTTAAAATATTGATAATCAATATTTTAACTCGTTTTTATTTCAATTTTACTTTGGATATTATGCGATGTTTTGTTTAAATTTGTACCTCATTTGTACCTCGAAATTCGAGTTACAGATAAATATTTTTTTTTGGCCAAATGATGGCACACAGAGACACACATAGACACAGTGGGACACTTAAAGTCACAAATTCTATGAGTTCAAAAATCGAGATTACCAGAATCTGCGAATGCTGTAAAAATGAGTTCACAGCGCGCACAACAAAAACACTTTACTGCTCTCTAAAATGTAGCTCCAGGGCTTATAAATCAAGGACTAGACAATCTAAAATTGATCAGAGCAACAAGGAGACAGAAAAGGCTAAAAATCCAAATTTGGAGGTCATAAAGACCAAAGATTATATCGATGTTAAAATGGCCAGTAATTTGCTCGGTATAAGCAGAAGGACCATATACAGGCTCATCGAGCGTGGCGAGCTTGATATTGCTAAGTTCGGAACCCGAACCGTTCTGCGAAGATGTGATCTGGATGCCTTTTTCTCTATTCCTTTAGAGGAATCAATGCTTCGGCCTGTTCAGGAATTTCCTGGATTAGAAAATTGCTATACCATAACACAGATTCAGCAAAAATTTGGAATCTCACCAGGAGCACTGTACATGCTTATACAGCGCCGAGGAATAACAAAATATTCAGTAGGGAAATTTAATTACGTTGCTAAACGCGACATTAATATAATATTTAATGCAAGGGAAGATGAAAAAGATTAATGTACAACTAAGAGAGAAGTCAATATCAAATGGAAAGATATCTCTTTATCTGGATTATTATCCGCCAATTCTAAACACAGAAACCGGCCAACTTACAAGAAGGGAATTTCTTAAACTGTATCTATTTGCCAAACCTTCTAATCAATTTCAAAAACGTTCTAACATTGAAAGCCTTCATATAGCAGAGCAAATTAAAATCCGCAAACTGACTGAACTTCGTAAAGATGAGATATACTCAGTCTTCGAACTGGAGCAGTTGGAAATACAAAAAATAGGACAAGGCTCGTTCTTAGAATATTTTAAAAATCTAAGTGAAAAAAAAATAGGCAAAAATTATCAAATATGGACTACTGCCATTGCCCATTTTGAGAATTTTTTAAATGGACATGATATTCTATTTAAAGATGTCACGGTTACTTTAATGGAAGACTATAAAGAATATTTACTGCGGGCAAAAAGCAGAAGAGAAAGCGATAAAACATTAGCGCAAAATACGGCGCTATCCTATCACAATAAACTTAAAACCACATTAAAAAGGGCCTACAGAGAAGGTAAACTCAGGACTGATATTAATGCAGGAATTGATTCCATAAAAGAAAAAGAATCCCAACGAAATTTTTTAACGATGAGCGAAGCTAAAAAATTATTTCAAACACCATGTTCAAGTGATATTGTACGCAATATCGCAATGTTTTCTACTCTGACAGGACTTAGATACTCGGACATTGCGAAATTAAACTGGTCCGAACTCCAATTTATTGAAAATGACGGACATTACATCCGATTTAAACAAAAGAAAACCGAAGGACTTCAAACAATCCCTATTTCTGATGAAGCTTTTTATATTCTAGGCAAAACAGGTGGCGAAAACAAAGATGAGAGAGTCTTTAAAAATCTAAAAAAATGGGAAGTAGACAGAGTTTTGCCTATATGGATAGCAGATGCCGGCATTAACAAACACATTACCTTTCACTGTTTTCGTCATACTTATGCAACTTTACAAGTTTCTTCGGGTACAGATATTTTCACCGTCTCTAAAATGCTAGGGCATAAAAGTGTAAAAACAACGCAGATCTACACAAAAATTATTGATGAGAAAAAGAGAGAAGCTGCAGAAAGAATTACTCTAAAATAGATATAAAAAAAAGCCATCACATACTGTTGTGATGACTTTATAAGCTTTAAAAAATTTTAGTATGATCGCGTCTTAGCTCATTTTGTATCTCTGTTTTAGTTTTTATTCTACCTGCACTAATCCATTCCAACAATTCAGTTCGATAAAAATAAAGCCTTTTACCTTGCTTATTTGCAGGTATTTCATTCCTGCATACTTTTGAGTAAATTGTAGCTACTGATAGTTTTAAAAATTTAGCGGCTGCCTCTATAGTAAGAAGCTCTTCTGATTTATTGAAATGGGAATGGCTTAACTCCTGAAGCAGCTGCTCTATCTTATCAACTTTTAGATATAACTTACCAACTACAACAGGTAAATTTTCGAACGTAAACTCATCCATCGCTAATAGAATTAAAAGTTATTTTTAAGTATCATCTATTCTTCCAAAAAATATATTTTACTAGCCTTTGTCTTCTTAAAAGAAGGCTCATATTTTATGTATCCGTATTTGCTCAATTCCCCAATACACTTATAATAAGTATATGGTGACGAAATTTTTGCTATTGATGTAATCTCATATCTAGATGCTTCAATAGGATTTATAAATCCCTTGCCCGTTCGAAATTGAAGCAGAGCTGCATATATGGCAATATGAGTTGTACCAATCCGGAAATCCTTTTCAATGGCTGAGAAGAAATCTGTCAAAGGTTTTAAAGTCTCCATAATCTTAGTTTATATTCTTTTGCGATTAGATACTTGCTTTTTACTGAATTATTAAGCAGAATTCATTTTTAGGATTCTCATCGTAAAAAAATTAATCTACCTCACGAGTATATCAGTTTTTAACTTCTGCTTCTACCCTATCGCTACTATCAAAGGTGTTCATTACTTAATTCTTAATATTACACTATAGACTAAACGGATCTACTCACTTTTCTCCTTCGCGTATTCTCCTTCTTTTCTGCGCGCTCAGGTTCTGTATCAGAATCCTGTTGTTTAGAATTTTTTGCGATCACCTTTTCATTGGATTCTGACTGTTTCTGATCCTTATCTACTCGATGGTTAATTCTCATCAAATTTGCATCGTAGATATTAATCGTTTTAAAATGAGGATTGGCCTCAATAAACTGCTTCACTTCTGTACCTTGTTTCATAAATGTAACAGATTGAATATTTCCCTTTTTCAAAGAGTTCAAAAGATCTTCTTTGTATTGAGGAGTTCCCAACTCTTTAATAGAGTGCTTGGCCAGAGCCGCTTCAAGATCATAACCGTAATTCTGATGATATTGATTCAACTTAAAATTACCGGTACCGTCTTCGGTTTGTTTAAAATCTAATTTTAACCGTGCCTATCTTCAGAATGTCATGGAGCAGCTGGAGGGACAGATAGCATCTACTAAGATATCTATGGCAAGGCTTTCCAGTGCACAGCTTTACTATGTGCTCTCTGGAAATGACTTCACACTTGACATTAATAATCCTGAAGAGCCCAAGATTGTCTGCATGGGAAACAACCCGCTTAAAATTCAAACCTATGGCGCTGTTCTCTCGCTTTATGTGAGCAGGCTCATTAAGCAGGTAAACCAGAAAGACAGGATTAAAAGCAGTCTCATATTTGATGAATTCCCGACCATCTATCTCAATAATATGGACAGCCTGATCGCCACGGCAAGAAGCAATAAAGTAAGCACCTGTTTGGGGATTCAAGACTTCAGCCAGCTGCGCAAGGATTACGGCCGCGAACAGGCGGATGTAATTGTTAACATAGTTGGAAATATTGTTTCAGGACAGGTCAGCGGAGACACGGCCAAACAGCTCTCCGAACGTTTTGGAAAAATAATGCAGGACCGCGAGAGTATTTCCATAAACAGCTCGGATACCTCAATCAGCAGATCAAAACAGTTGGAAGCTGCATTGCCTGCTTCTAAAATTTCCAGTTTGAGTTCCGGTGAATTTATAGGCATAACAGCCGATAATCCCAACTGTAAAATAGAACTCAAAACATTTCATTCGGAAATAATCAATGATCACGAGCAGCTTAAAATAGAAGAACGCTCCTATCAGGGAATTAGCTCTGTTCGTATTATAAACAACGTAATTATTGAACGCAATTATCTTCAGATAAAAGAAGATATATCCGAAATTGTAAATTCAGAAATGGAGCGCCTTATCCATGACCCTGCTCTGTCTCATTTAGTTATCAAAAAGAAAAAATAATCACTCGCTGCTTTAATTATTTTCTTGAAGCAGATTAAAGAAAAATATTTTTTAACTGCCCGATTCTTTTATAATCTGCAGTGTCTTTTCGTCCAGCTCTCCATTGTAATATTTGTCAAACACCTGCCTGAAACATTCAGACGTATCAGGCAGAAGGCTGAACAGCGTCATGCAGGATTTTAGCTTTCTTTCATCTGGCCTCCCAAGGATTTCCAGTGCCGTTTTGTTCTCGATTTGGAGCATTGCACATGTAATTTCATCAAGCCGTCTGCCCAGAATCGGATGATTGAAATACTTTGAAGCCTCCTTCAGGTTTTCAATGCCGTAAAAGATATTGTAATCCGTGAAGCCCAGCCCTCTTAGCTGCGGGAATATAAACCACATCCAGTGGGTCTGTTTTCTTCCTGCTCTGATTTCCAGCAGTGCATTGTTATAGGATTGCTGCTGCGCTTCCAAAAAACGGTCCAGATCATATTGCTTTTCCATTGAAGGTTTTTTAATTACTTTTTTTTATCTTACTATACTCTATCAGTACAATCTCTATTGCATTTTTTCAGTATTTTTATCTTATAAATTTACCACTAATATTTACAAAGACATTTTCATGAGTTGGAAAAACATTAAGAATGTAAAATTTTATTTGCTCCTGAAACCTACTGTGGTATAATGTCTGTTTTTTTATTTAATCAGTTTGCTCTTTGGGCTCTAATTACATCAAATCCTTTTTTTGCTTTTAGTATTTTAGAAATTAATACACATTAACACATGGATGCCATTTCTCCCGACTTTACCGAAAAAACAAAGAAAATATTAGCAAAAATGGCTAGTGAGCGCTGCTGTTTATGTGAAGAAATTACCAGTATTCCAAATTCTTCTGATTCGAACTATGTGCGGATAGGTGAAGCGGCGCATATATCCGGAGCAAGGAAATCATCGGACCTCAGATTTATTGAAAATCTGACTAATGAAGACAGGAAAAATCATACCAATGGTATCTGGCTTTGCAGTAACTGCCATACTACAATAGATCAGGATGAGATTTTTTTCACCATTGATAAACTGCATAAAATACGGGCAGAACATTATCAAAGAATACGAAACGGCCGCTACAGCAAAAGTTCATTTACAAAAATTGATGAACTTAATGCAGAAATAATAAAGCTCAATCAAAAAATTAAAGATAAAGAAAAATTGCTCCAGCAGAGTGACAAGATTTTTCAAATTGAAATTACCGATCTTCGCATGAAGATCCAGAATTTAATTCAGCAGAAAGAAAAACTTTGGGAAGACTACAATTCTATTCTAATCAACATTGAGCAGGCGGATCAGTTTGACGAAATATACAGGCTAGTCTTCGAAGAAAATAATCTGGAACGTGCTTTAGAGTATTTATCTGACGATAAACTTGAGAAGGAAGAAAAGAAATTAGCGAGGCAGTACATCTTAAAAGCAGATATTTTTAAGCTTCAAAATAAAAAGGAAGCAGCTCAATACTACCGCAAGGCATATGCAGTCCATCAAAGCTTTAATGTTGCCAAATTCTATATCCGTTACCTGGACGATATCCGCAATTTTAATTCTTTAGCAGAATTTATGATAGAAATTCTTGAAACAGGTCTTAATATTGAAGACAGGATAGCACTAAACGGACAGCTTGGAACCATCTACAGCAAAATAAATCCAGACCTAGCCGAAAAATATTATAAGACTGCTATAAATTTAATCGACCAGAAGATTGAACATGACCCTCACTATTATACCTTAAAAGCAGGATTTCTAAATTATTTGGGCGCCTCTTATAAAAACAATAATAATCTGGTTGCAGCTCTTTCGGCATGTGAAGAATCATTAACAATTTTCATCTCTGGAAAAATCCCCCTTGAAGATAAAGAAATAGTATTTTATGAGTTGGCGGCACTGTATAACACAATCGCTCGCATTTATATTTTAAATCAAAATTACGTGGAAGCTGAGCAATATGTACACCTAGCAGTAAAAATTGCAAAAGAAAAAATTAACGATGAAGGGGAATTACTGGCTACCATCTATATAAATTTCTGCAGTCTCTTTAATCTGTCAAATTCGACAGACAATAAGGCATTCGTTGAGATTGTTGATCAAACCATCTCCATTTTCACCGCCCTTTATGAAAAAAATCCCCTTCAGTTTGTTGAAAAACTAGTAGCATCACACTGCAAAAAAGCGGAGTTCAGTTTTGCCCTTAATCATATTGAAGAGTTTCACCATCACCTTGCCGTATCTGAAATTATTTCACAGCAGTTTGTCGAGCTTCACCAGAAGGGATTTGAATTTCTTCTCTCAGAAATATACATTCGTAGAGCTAGTTTTTACATAATTTCAGGGGATTCTAAAATGGCATCCGAACAGGTTGATAAAGCACTGCTTTATTTTGAGAATTCACAGTTCAATGACTCTGATACCATTTCGAAATATGCCTCTTTATCACTTTTGAAATGCAGGCTTACCGATAATAGGGATCAAAAGAAAAATCTCTTAGTTAGAGTAAAACAAAAGATGAAGCCGTTTATAAATAATAACTCAACCTCATTATATATTTATAATGAAATTCAACAGGAACTTAAAAAAATATAATGTGACCTAAACAAGATTTCAAACAGTCCAGATACTCACCCAACCCGCATACAATTTTAAAAAATTGAAAAATTGAAATATCAGATTTTGAAGCAGAAGATAAAACTTTGCATCTGCAGCAAGCTAATATTAAAGCGCCTTTACCAGTGGCAAGTTTATCCAAAGAAGCCTCTCCGGAATGATAGAATGCAAAATAAACCAGCTTTAAAAATACTTTCAGTACCAATTGCTTCAGATTTTGGTGGAAATCCATAAAAACTGATTTAATAAAAAACGGATCGGAGTTAATTTTGTCTTTATTTTTATATAAAGTGTTGAAGTTATTGCAATGATCGTTTGTAATTGATACAGGGCTTCAAAAATAACTATGGAAAAATTTAGAAAAGCCGCTTATCTAGCCTGAGTATTCGAAATAAAAAATGCTATATTTGGATAGATCGTGTCTTCTGGCAATTTTTTTTTGTTACCGTTATCCCGCAATTCGTTAAAAATAAAGAGAAAAAACTCATTGGAGATGATCTTTAAAAAAAAAAATCTATGTCTTTAGTTAACTATGAACAGCCAATTGTTACGATCCTGTCTGCAGAGAATAAACCTATGGCTGCTGCAAATAAATCTTTTCCCTATAATCAGATAGCCGATCCACGCCGTTTTGAACAACTATTGTACTCCATTTACAGTATAAGGATCGCAGAAAACAGCTTTGAACAGTTTGACTCCGTTAGCCTGATGTCAGGAGTTAGCGAGAAAGGACGTGACTGCGCTTTGTTTACATCGGGAAAGAGCACCGGACTTATCCAGTGCAAAAAACATGGCACTAATCTTTCCATCGCCTCATTTGGGGAGGAGATAACAAAATTTGTGCTTTACAGCTTACTGGAACCAAAACTTATTGCCGACCCGGACAATTTTACTTATTACATCGCCGTATCCACAGGCTTTGTGTCGGATTGCAGTGATTTCATTGATAATTTCCATCAAAACATCATACAGGAAAAGCAGGAGCTTCAAAAGTGGATCGCAGGAAACTTAAAAAAGCCGACACTGAAGGATCTAAAACTTCAGCAAGATTCCCTGCTTGGCACTCTGCTTGATATTTTTTCCAGAATAAAGGTTAAGAAAATTGGCCCGTCTGACCTGGATGCACTGCTAACACTACCTTCATGCACCCACCTAATAGATTCTTTCTTTGATGTGCGTACCGTAATAAACCAGCAGGCTTCGCAAAAGATTATAAATTACCTTGACAATACACTTGATGAACCAAAAATAAAAGCAGCGCTGAAAAAAAGTTCTGCAGCTTTATCTTTGGAAAAAAACCATCTGGAGGAGATTGCCGATTCCCATATTGAAAGAAATGAAACACAGTTCCTTATGGATTGGATAACAGAAAAAAGCGACAGGGACAGTAAAGGCAGACCTTTAAATATCTGCCTTCTTGCCGGAAATGCGGGAATGGGCAAAACAGTCATTTTAAAAGATTTATATGATCGGCTTACTGAATTGGAAATTCCTGTTATGGGCCTAAAAGCTGACAGGCTGGTAAGTACCAGTATTGTTGAGTTGCAGCATAAAATCGGTCTTACTGTTCCAGTGCTGGATTTTATTGAACAGTGCAAAGAAAAATACCCGAAAACTGTAATTCTTATCGATCAGATTGATGCACTTTCCCAGGCAATGTCTGCAGACCGCAATTATCTTAGGGTTTTTAAAAGTATAATTGACTCTTACACCTACGATGCCAATGTACGGATAATAATATCGGTCAGACTTTTTGATCTTCATTATGACCCTTCGCTGAGAATCTATAAAAGTTTGAAAACGATCCATACTGAACCTTTTACGGAAGAGCAGGTCGCCGGACTGCTGGAGAAGGCAGGTATTGCACACAACAAACTAGCTCCTAAGCTCTTGCAGCTTTTGAGAACCCCAAACCATATCAATATCTTTACACGACTGCCTTCAGCGGTAAAATCATCAAACTCGATTAGAAACCTGCAGGATCTCTATACAGAACTTTACAAACTAAAGGTACTTACCGTTGATGCAGCAGCACCTGTGCAGCCGGCCGAATTAAAAAAAGTGCTTTTTAAAATCACCTCAAAAATGTTCGACAGCCAAAGCATTAACATAAGTGAACTTCCCTTTGAGGATTATAAAAAAGAACTAAATTATCTTGAAAGCGAGAGGCTGATCAAAATAGAGCAGGCACAGATACAGTTTTTCCACCAGACGTTTTATGATTTTATTTTCGCTAAGCGATTTGTGGAAAAATCATTGAGCTTATATGCATATATTCATAAAGAAGATCAGTCAATTTTTATCAGATCTGCCGTAAATATGATATTTACCTATCTAAGACAGTATACACCGGAAACCTTTATAGAGGAACTTCGAAAGATTTTTACCGATAAGAAGATCCTCTTTCATATCAAGCAGCTTTGCTTCTCTCTGCTGCTTTTTGTGGAGGATCCTACCGCCGAAGAAAAAAAAATGGCCTCAGTGGTATTGCTTGAAAGTATAGATTTTGAACTTTTATTCTTCGAACGAGCACGGTCAGATAAATGGCTGGAATATGCTTTGGAAAAAAAACTAATAAACAGTTTTTTAAATGCTCTCAAGCTGACAGACTCTACACAGGTCAATGCAGATAGAAACAAAGTCTTTCTTCATTATGTTTCAGATTTTCTGCAGTACTATATGGAAAAAAGTAATGGTGATGCGTGGTCATATATATTGGGACTAGATAACCTATATATCAAAGAAACTATCCTTTCCAG